>DASUUN010000298.1:0-3322 GCA_036374055.1 Burkholderiales bacterium | reverse complement strand
ATCCCGGACTGCGCCGGCATCCGCAGGATCCACGACCTGCCGGCCGAGCTGCCGGACGCCGACGTCGCCGAGATCGCCTTCCAGAAGCGCCGCGTGCAGAGCGGCGGCAGCGACTTCCTGCCGGTGCACCTGCACCGCGTGGTGGTGATCTCCTGCGTGCTGCGCAGCGACGACGGCATCCGCATCTTCTCCATCGGCGAGCCGGAGCAGACCGAGGCGTCCGCCATCCAGCGCTTCTTCGACGGCATGGAAAAGTACGTGCCGCAGCTGGTCTCGTGGAACGGGCGCAGCTTCGACCTGCCGGTGCTGGTGAGCCGCGGCATGGTCCACTCGGTGCGCGCGGCCTGCTTCTGGGAAACCGGCGGCGACAGCAAGTACAACAATTACGTCAACCGCTTTCATGACCGGCACCTGGATCTGATGGACGTGATCGGCATCTATGGCGGGCGCGGCTCGCCGCTCGACGAGCTGGCGCGCCTTGCCGGGTTCCCCGGCAAGCTCGGCGTGGGCGGCGGCGCGGTGTGGGAAAGCTACCGAGCCGGCGGGGTGGAGGCGATCCGCAACTACTGCGAAGCCGACACGGTCAACACCTACCTGCTGTACCTGCGTTTCCAGATGATGCGCTGCGCCTACACGCCCGAGCGTTACCGGTCCGAGTGCGAGCTGCTGCGCGCGACGCTCGAAAAGCGCGCCGAGCCCCACTGGCGGGAGTTCCTGTCGCTCTGGAAAGCCTGACGCTGCGCATCGACTCGCTCGACGCGGAAGGCCGCGGCGTGGCGCGCAACCCCGAGGGCAAGGTGGTGTTCGTCGAGGGCGCGCTGCCGGGCGAGGAGGTCGCGTTCCAGGTCCTGAAGAAGAAGGCCTCGTTCGAGGTCGGCCGCGTCACCGCGATCCTGAAGCAGTCGAACAACCGGCAAACGCCGCGCTGCCCGCACTTCGGCGTCTGCGGCGGCTGCAGCCTGCAGCACGCCGACGCGCGCACGCAGATGGCGGCCAAGCAGCGCTGGCTGGAGGAGAACCTGGCGCGCATCGGCAAGGTCGAGGCCGAAACCATGCTGCCGATCGTGTACGGCGAGGACTGGCATTACCGGCGGCGCGCCCGGCTCGGCGCGCGCTTCGTCGACAAGAAGGGCGGCGCCCTGGTGGGCTTCCGCGAGAAGCGCTCGAGCTACATCACCGACATGCGCGAGTGCCACGTCCTGCCCGTGGAGATCTCGCGGCTCATCGTGCCTCTAAGGAATCTCGTCCAGGAGCTTTCCATCCGCGCGCGCATGCCCCAGATCGAAGTCGCGGTCGGCGACAACGGCGCGGTGCTGGTTTTCCGGCACCTCGATCCGCTGTCGCCCGCGGACTCGGGCCTGCTGAAAGACTTCGCTGACAGGCACGGCATCCACGTTTGGCTGCAGCCGGGCGGGCCGGACAGCGCGCGGCCTTTCGCGCCGCCGTCGAGCGAGCTTTACTACGACCTGCCCGAGTTCGGCGTGCGCCTGCGGTTCGGCCCGACCGACTTCACCCAGGTGAACCCCGGCGTCAACCGCGTGCTGGTGGCGCGCGCCGTGCGGCTGCTCGACCCGCAGCCGGGCGAGCGCGTGGCGGACCTGTTCTGCGGCCTGGGAAATTTCTCCCTGCCGCTCGCCCGCCGCGGCGCGCAGGTGATCGGCTTCGAGGGCAGCGCCGCGCTGGTGGAGCGCGCCCGCGCCAACGCCGCCGCGAACGGGCTCGTCGCGCAGTTCGAGGTCGCGAATCTTTTCAAAGCCGATCTCGCGCCCTTCGCGCCATTCCGGAAAATCCTGATCGACCCGCCGCGCGAGGGCGCCGTCGAGATCGTCAAGTCGCTGCCGGAGAGCTGGCCGCAGCGCATCGTCTACGTATCCTGCGACCCGGCCACGCTTGCGCGCGATGCCGGGGTGCTCGTCCACGCGAAGGGCTTCCGCCTGAGCGCGGCGGGGGTAGTCAACATGTTCCCGCACACCGCCCACGTGGAGAGCATGGCGGTGTTCGACCGCTAGAAACGGAAAGGGCGCCCGAAGGCGCCCTTTCCGTGGACTTCCCGGGGCGCTACTCGCGCTCGCCGGTCAGCGCCATCAGCAGGTACAGCAGGTTGGCGAAGATGTTGAACAGGCTTATGTAGACGCCGGTGGTGGCCATGATGTAGTTGGTCTCGCCGCCGCGGATGATGCGCTGCAGGTCGTACACCAGGAACATCGAGAACACCACGATCACCAGCGTCGAGATGGTCAGCGCGAGCGCCGGGATCTGCAGCCACATGTTCGCGAAGATCGCGATCAGCAGGGCGATCATGCCGACGAACAGGAACTTGCCCATGAAGCCGATATCGCGCTTCAGGCTCTGGGCGATGGCGCCCATGGCCACGAAGATCACGCCGGTGCCCACGGCGGCGTACGCCACGAGCTGCATGCCGTTGCTCATCGACAGCGCGACGTTGAGGATCGGGCCCAGCCACCAGCCCAGGATGCCGGTCATGAGCAACAGCAGGGCGACGCCCAGGCCGCTGTTGCGGTTGGCGGCGATGGCGAACTGCAGGCCGATGACCGCGGCCAGCACCACCACCATGCTGAGGATCGGGCTGCCCATAATGACGCCGGCGGTCTGCATGCCGATCCAGGCGCCAATCACGGTCGGCACCATGGTCAGGGCGAGCAGCAGGTAGGTATTGCGCAGGACCTTCCGGCTCTCGGCGGTGGCGTACGCGACGTCCTGCGCCGGCGAATAGTTGCCGCGGAAGTCCTTGTTATCGGTTCGAACGGGTTTCAGTTCCATGGGTCTTTGTGTTCCTCCTGTGGCTAAGACTACCAAACCTGCTCAAAGTTTCAATCACTTAGCAAGCACGAAATGGGGCCGGCGCGCGCCAAGGCCTTTGGTACGCGTCTTGCGGGGAGTGCACGCAACCTGCTCATCCAAGAGGAGATTTCCATGCCGCGCTTTCTATGGATAGTGCCATTCGCCGCGCTCTCGAGCGCCGCGCTGGCCCAGACGACCGGCGCCACCGGCAGCAGCAGCGCGATTGGCTCCGGCACGGCCGGGTCCACGAGCAGCGAAATCCGCGGGCTCGGCCTGCCCTCCGTGCCGAACAACAGCCTGCCGCCGCTTCCCGGCTCGACCGCACCCAGCGTCGGCACGACCACGCCCAGCCTCGGTACTACCGCGACGCCCGGTCTCGGCACCACGACGACAACCAGCCCCGGGGCGACAACCAGCACGACGCCCGGCGTCACCATCGAGCTGCCGCCGCCTGCCTCGACCCCGAGCTCGTCCGGCAGCCCGGACGCCGTGCGCACCTGTCCGACGGGAATCACTTTCT
>DASUUN010000297.1:0-9124 GCA_036374055.1 Burkholderiales bacterium | reverse complement strand
CGCCTGCGCGCGGCGGGGCAGACCATCCTCGTGATCGACAAGTACCTCGAGCGGCTGGTGCGGCTCGCCGACCGCCACACCATCATCGAGCGCGGCCGCGTCGCCTGGCAGGGCAGCTCCGCCGAGCTCGACGCCGACCGCGGCCTCTGGCACCGCTACCTGGGTGTCTGACCGCGCTTTACCTCCAATTTGCAGATTGGAGGTAAAGACACGAAGCGCTCCAGCCTAGCCCGCAACGCGGCGAACCATCTGAGCTAGGCCGTCAGCATTTCAAACCCACGGTTACAAGGCCGGTTTACTGGCCTAGCATTGCAGTGAGGAGGAGGCAGCAACATGGACTTCCGCTGGCCGAAGTCGCGCGCCGAGATCGAGCGCATTCATGGCGAGCGCAAGCGCCTGGCCGTGGAGCGGGCGCTGCAATCGCAGTTCTGGAAAAAACGCATGCCGGCGCTGAAGCTCGACCGGCTGGACGATCCGGAGGAATGGCGCAAGATCCCCGTGCTCACGAAGGAGGACCTGCGCCAGATCCCGCCGGAGCGCTTCCATGACGAGTTCTGCATCCAGCCGCGCACCAGGGTGGTGGAGTACTGGCGCTCGGGCGGCGCCACGGGCCGGCCGCTGTTCTACCCGCGCACCGCCGAGGACATGCAGCACAACCTGCTGCTGTTCGAACGCGCCTGGGCGCTGATCGGCGCCACGGCCGACGACTGCGCGCACATTTCGTTTCCGCTCGGCGTGCATCCGGTCGCGCACCTGTACGCGCGCGCCGCCATCAATCTCGGCATCGGCACCGTGTGGTGCGGCGCCGGCACCAATACGCCCTCGGAAGTGCAGCTCGAGCTCATCGACCACCTCAAGCCGACCGCGTGGATCGGCATGGCGAGCTACGGCCTGCACCTCGCCAACCTCGCCGAAGCCAAGGGCTTCGACCTGCGCAACGCTTCGGTCCGCAAGATCATCGTGGCGGCCGAGCCGCTGTCGCCTGTCAAGCGCGAGAAGCTGGAGCGCGCCTGGGGCGCCGAGGTGTTCGACCACTTCGGCATGACCGAAGGCGCGCTCGTCTCCTGCGAAGGCATCGGGCACCATGGGCTGCACGTCATGGACGACATGTATTTCCTCGAGGTGGTGGACGAGAAGAGCGGCGCGCCGGTGGCCGACGGCGAGGTCGGCTCGCTCATCGTCACGCCGCTGTGGTCGAACAGCATGACACCCTTCCTGCGCTGGAGCTCGGGGGACCTCGTCAGCATTTCGCGCAAGGAGAGTCCCGGAAACGACAAACCCTGGTCGATCTTCCCCGTCATGCGCCATGCGCGCCGCACGGTGGGCTTTTTCAAGGTGCGCGGCGTGAACATCAACCACGCCGACCTGGAGGATGCGATGTTCCGGATCCCTGAGGTGGTGGATTTCCGCGCCGAGGTCTACAACGCGGCCACCGGCAACGACGTGCTGCACCTGCACGTCGAGACCCGCAACCTGAAGGGCGAAGGCGTGGTCGAGGGCATACGCAAGACCTTCCAGGTCACGCCGGAGGTAACGCTGCTGCCGCGCGGCACCATCGCCAAGGAGTTCGAGGCCAACATCAAGGCGCCGCGCTTCGTCGACAGGAGGGGCTGATGCACTACGGACTGTTCGACTGGATCGAGGCCTCGGGGCGTCCGCCCGCGGAGGTCTACGAGCACAAGCTGGCGCTCGCCGCGGCCGCCGACCAGGCGGGGTTTCACGGCTTCTTCATGGCCGAGCACCAGGGCACGCCGCTTTCCATCGACGGCTCGCCGAGCGTCATGCTGGCGGCGCTGTTCCAGCGCACGCGGCGGCTGCGCGCCGGCGCGCTCACCTTCTGCCTGCCCTGGTACAACCCCTACCGCTTCTACCACGAGGTCTGCATGCTCGATCAGATGTCGGGCGGGCGCCTCGAGCTCGGGGTGGGGCGCGGCGTGTCGCCGATCGAGTCGAGGATCTTCGGCCTCAACAGCATCGACGAGTCGCGCGAGAAGTACCGCGAAACACTGGAAGTGTTTTTTGCCGCGTGCACGGCCGATGCGCTGAACTTCCAGGGAAAGCACTACGAGTACCGCGACGCGGAGCTGCACGTGAAGCCGCTGCAGCGGCCATATCCGCCGCTGTGGTTCCCGAGCAGCAACCGCGACTCGATCGACTTTACCGCGCGCCACGGCTATCACACCGCGTTCCTGGGCAGGCTGGCCGACTGCAAGCCGCTGTTCGACCGCTACCGCGAGCTGTGGGAGCGGCACAAGGCCGACCCCGGCCGCCACAACGCCCACGTGGCGGCGCCGTTCCTCGCCAAGACCCAGCACCTGGTGATCGCCGAGAGCGACGGCGAGGCGAAGCAGCTGGGCGAGCCGGCGCACCGCGCCTGGAACGCGCACATCCACCACCTCACGCGCAAGCTCGGGCGCCCCGACGTGCACAACACCGAGGCCTATTCCCCCGACTCCGCGCACCCCTTGGTCACGGGCAGGTCCGAGACCGTGGCGGAGAAGCTCGCCGAGCTGATCCACGCCACGGGGATCAACTACCTGCTGTGCGTGTTCTCCTTCGGCGACCTCGCGCCGCAGCACGCCATGCGCTCCCTCGAATTGTTCCGCAAGGAGGTCATGCCCCGGCTCCCGGGTCGCGCAGCGCAGGGTTAGAATCGCCCGGTCAATTCCACGACGGACGGCCCATGCTGCAGGAGCGACTTCCCGATCTTTCGAAGTACGTAGAGCCCGACCGCGTGCGCCGCGAGGTGTACACCGACCCGGCGATCTTCGAGCTCGAGATGCAGCGCATCCACGAGCGCGTCTGGATCTACTGCGGCCACGAAAGCCAGGTGCCCAGGGCGGGCGACTACTACCAGGTGCAGGTCGGCCGCCAGCCGATGGTCATGGTGCGCGGCGCCGACGCCAAGGTGAGCGTGCTGTACAACCGCTGCCCGCACCGCGGCAACATGATGGTGGGCGACCGGCACGGCAACTGCGGCGAGTTCTTCCGCTGCTCCTACCACGCCTGGACCTTCCGCCACGACGGCAGGCTGCGCTCCATCCCGATGATGGAATCGGGCTATGCCGGGACGCGGCTCACCAAGGACAGCCCGGAGCTCAGCATGAAGGCCGCGCCGCGCGTAGAGAACTACCGCGGCTTCGTGTTCGCGAGCCTTGCGCAGGAGGGTCCTTCCCTGAAGGAATTCCTGGGCGAGGCAATCGTGGCGTTCGACGACATGTGCGACCGCGCGCCCGAGGGCGAGGTCGAGATCGTGCCCAACTGCTTCCGCGTCATCCAGCATTCCAACTGGAAGATCTTCCTCGAGAACCAGCTCGACGCGCTGCACCCGTCGGTGACGCACCAGTCGACCGGGCGCGCGGCGCACGAGGTCGAGAAGGAGATCGAGAAGAAGACCGGCAAGGCGCCGCTCTCGTACCACATGCTGTCGGCGTTCGCGACGGTGACCATCGACAAGTGGGACAACTTCCAGACGCTCAATTACCCCTACGGGCACTGCATCCTCACCGGCTACATGGGCCTGCGGCCCAAGGATCCGGACACGCTCGCCTATGAAGCCACCCTAACGAAGGCCTACGGCAAGGAGCGCATGGAGCAGATCCTGGGCGTCAACATCCACCACGTGCTCATCTACCCGGGCCTGTCGGTGCAGTCGCCGCTGCAACAACTGCGCGCGGTGCGCCCGCTCGGCGTGGACCGCACCCTCACCGAGATCTGGCATTTCCGCCTGAAGGGCGCGCCCGAGCCGATCTACCGGCGCTCGCTCGCCTACTACAACCTGGTGAACTCCCCGGCCACGCTGGTGAACGCCGACGACCTGGAGAACTTCTGGAAATGCCACCAGGGCCTGTCCTCCGAGGGCGGCGACTGGGTGAGCTTCGCCCGCCACTACGGCCGCGACATCGAGAAGAACGGCATGGTCGAGACCGCACCCAACTGCGGCACCTCGGAGGCGCCGATGCGCGGCCAGATGAAGGCCTGGGCGCAATACATGACCGCGGAGAAATGAGCATGGCGACCAAATCCAAGGGCAAGAAGAAGCCGCCGATCAAGGAGCCGGGCAAGAAGCCGGTGCCCAAGCGCGCAAACGGGCGCGACGTGCATTACGAGGTGGAGCAGTTCCTCTATCGGCAGGCGGAGCTGCTCGACTCGCGGCAGTGGCAGGCGTGGATCGACCTGTTCGCCGACGACGGCGTCTACTGGATGCCGCCCGAGCCCTCGCACCAGACCTGGGACGGCATGCCGGCGATTTTCGCCGAGGACAAGAACCTCATGAACGTGCGCATGAAGCGCGTGCTGCACCCGGATGCCTGGTCGCAGCGCCCGCTGTGGGGCACCAACCACGTGGTATCCAACGTGGTGATCGACAAGGCGTCCAACGGCGAGATCGTGGCGCGCTCGCGCTTCCACATGATGGAGCTGCGCCGGGATGATGTGCGGCACTTCGCCGGCTCTTACACGCATAAGCTGGAAAGAAACGGCAAGGGCCTGCGCATCAAGCTGCAGCGCGTGGACATGACCAACGCGCAGGCGGCTTACGACTACGTGCTGCAGGTGTGGGTCTAGCGAAGGCCAGCCTGCTCGTCGCGCTGCTGCTCGTCTGGCAGCTCGCAGGCATGGTCTGGGGGCTGCCGGACTACCTGCTCAGCCCGGCGCAGATCGCCCGCGAGTTCGTCGCGGCGTTGGGCACGCAGGAGCTGTACGTGCACGCGGGCACAAGCCTGATGCGCGCCCTGCCGGGCTTTTTCATCGGCTCGGGGCTGGGCATCGCGTTCGGCCTCGCGGCCGGCGTGTCGCGGCGCTTCGACGAGACGGTCAGCCCGCCGGTCTTCCTCACCTACCCGGTGCCGAAGATCGTGATGCTGCCGCTGTTCATGCTGTGGTTCGGCATCGGCGACCTTTCCAAGATCCTGATCATCGCGCTCGCCTGCTTCTACCCCACGTTCGTCAACGCCTATTACGGCGCGAAGTCCACGCGCACCATCCTGGTGTGGTCGGCGCTCAACATGGGGGCGGGCCGCTGGCGCGTGTTCCGCCGCATCGTGGTGCCGAGCGCGCTGCCGCAGATCTTCGCCGGGTTGCGGGTGTCGCTCGCGCTGTCGTTCATCGTGATGTTCGCCACCGAGATGATCAACTCGCGCTCGGGCCTCGGGCACCTCATCCAGGCGGCCGAATCCAGCCTGCGCTTCGACTTGATGTACGTGTCGCTGCTCACCATCGCCATCCTCGGCTACGCCGGGGACTACCTGCTGCGCGTGACGCGCGGCCGCCTGCTTCGATGGCAAGGTTCCTGAGGCCGCTGGCCCTGGTCGGCGCGGTGCTCGCCCTGTGGGAGCTCGCGGCGCGCAGCGGCCTATGGAACCGGCTGCTCTTTCCGCCGCTCGCGCGCATCGGCGAAGAGTTCGCCGCGTTCGCCTCGAGCGGCGAGGGCCTCGCGCAGGCCTGGGTCTCGCTCTACCGCGCGCTCGGCGGGTTCGCCCTGGCGGCGGTGGTCGGCGTGGCGCTCGGCATGGTGATGGGCCGCTCGAAGCTCGTCGCCGGTCTGCTCGATCCGCTGTTCTCGGGCACCTACGCGGTGCCCAAGCTCGCCCTCTTCCCGATCTTCATCTTCGTGTTCGGCATCGGCAGCCTCTCCAAGGTGGCGCTCATCTTCCTCGAGTGCCTCTATCCCATCGTGATCATGACCTACCACGGGGCACGCGATGTGAACCGCGTGCTGCTGTGGTCGGGCCAGAACATGGGCGCCTCGCGCGCCATGATCCTGCGGCGCATCGTGATCCCGGCGGCAGCACCGTTCATCTTCGCCGGCTTCCGCGTGGCGCTGCCGGTGGCCATGATCGTGGTGGTGATCACGGAGATGGTGAGCTCGGCCGACGGGCTGGGCTACATGGTGATCTACGCGCTCTCGTCGCTGCGCACCGACCGCATGCTCGCTGTCGTCATCGCCATCTCGCTCATAGGACTCGCGCTCGACTGGGCCATCGTGTTCCTGCGAAACCGGTTGGTATACTGGGAAAAGCTGGACACCTATTACGTCTGAGGAGGAGGACCCCATGAAGTACGTGATCGCGCTGCTGCTCGCCTGCTTTTCCGCTGCGGCGCTCGCCGCCGAGCCGCCGCTCATCCGCTTCGGCCGCGGCTTCGCTGCCGAGGAGCAGATGTGGCTGATGAGCGCCCGTCCTGATCTCACTCCCAACCAGGGCAAACGCTACCAGCTCAAGCAGATCCTTTTCCAGGCGAACCCGCAGCGCTTCCAGGCCTACCTCGCCGGCGAGATCGACGCCGGCACGGCGCCCGGGCTGTCGGTCATCTTCGCCAACGAGCAGGGGCTCGACATCAAGATCGTGGCGAGCGTATGCCTCGAGGCGGAGGGCAAGGAGTACTTCAGCACCACCTACATGGTTAAGGACGACGGCCCGATCAAGTCGGTGAAGGACCTGAAGGGCGGCACCGTCGGCGTGGTCGGCATCAAGACCGCCACGGACCTCTGGGCGCGCGCCGGCCTGCTTAACGCCGGCCTGCAGCCGGACAAGGACACCAAGGTGGTGCCCATGGCCTTCCCGGTGATCGGCGACGCGGTGCGCACCGGCAAGATCAGCGCCGGCACCTTCGTCGAGCCGTTCTATTCGGCGGAAGTGGCCAAGGGTGGCCTGCGCAAGCTGTTCACCGCCGTCGACGCAGTCGGCTACGACCACGAGCTGCTCGATCTGTGGTTCGGCGAGAAGTTCCTCAAGCAGCATCCCGAAGCGGTGCGCGCCTTCCTCGCCGACTACGTCGCCGTCACCAAGTACTACCTCGGCAACATGGAGCAGGCGAAGCGCGATCTGCACAAGGCCGGTTTCGTGCGCACGCCGCTCGAGATCTACCTCAAGAACTCCGACTGGAAGCGCGACCCGGGCGCCCGCGTGAACGTTGAGAGCCTGAAGAAGCTCACGGTGTTCATGCGCGAGAAGCTCAACTGGCTGGAAAAGCCGGTGAACGTCGACGCGCTGGTGGACCAGAGCTACCTGCCGCGATAGCCAGACTCAGATCGAATCATGTCCCAGATGTAGTTGCGGTACTCGTGGCACTGGGATGATTTCTTGATGGTGAGGTCGCGCGGCCGCGGCAGCGCGATCTCGATCTCCTCCCGTATGCGCGCGGGGCGCGCGGTCAGCACCACCACCCGGTCGGCGAGGTACACCGCCTCGTCGATGTCGTGGGTGACGAACACGATGGTCTTGCCGGTGCGCTCCCACAGGCGCGTCAGCTCCTCCTGCATCACCTCGCGGGTCTGGGCGTCGAGCGCGCCGAACGGCTCGTCCATGAGCAGCACCTTCGGGTCGAAGGCCAGCACCCGCGCCAGCGCCACCCGCTGCTTCATGCCGCCGGAGAGCTCCGCCGGGAAGTGGTTGCGGAAGTCCCACAGCCCCATCATCTGCAGGTAGTGGCGCACGATGTCCTCGATCTCGCGGGCGCCGACGCCCTGGGCCTCGAGCCCCCAGGCGACGTTGCCGGCGACCGTTTTCCAGGGGAACAGCGCGAACTCCTGGAACATCATGCCGCGGTCGGGGCCCGGGCCGCTCACGGTGCGGCCATAGACGCGGATGCTGCCGCTTTCTGCGGGGATGAAGCCGCCCATGATGTGCAGGAAGGTGCTTTTGCCGCAGCCGCTCGGCCCGATCACGGTGATGAACTCGCCTTCGCGGGCGGCGAACCGCGCGATGTCCACCACTTCCAGCGCGTGGCCGTTCTTCGTGTAGACCTTCCGCACGGCGGAGGCCTCGAGGGCGGTTTCAGCTCCAGACACGGCAGAGGTAATCCCAGGAGTGCTCGATGTGCGCCGGCGTCATGATCTGCGCGTGGCGCTTCGCCCTGACTTCGCGCTCGAGCGGGCTGGGCTGCAGCCCCGCCGCCCGCCCCAGGAGGTGCGCGCGGCAGGCCTTCTCCAGGAACACCCCGACGCAGGTGGCGTGCTCGACCGAGGTGCCGCAGAACGTGACCCCGTGGTTCGCCATGAGGACCGCGAAGTGCGGTCCCAGCGATCGCGCGAGCGCCGCGCCTTCGGCGGGCGTGGTGATGAGCGCCACCTCGTCGGCATGGCGCGGCAGCTCGGCGAAGTAATCGGCATCCAGCGTGTAGGGCAGCAGCGCCTCGCCGCTTCCCGACAGCACGCTCGCGTGCAGCGCATGCGTGTGCGCCACGACCTGCACGTCGGGACGCCGCTTGAGAATCTCGGCGTGGATCGGCCACTCGGAATGGCGCCCGCCTTCGCCGACCAGCTTTTCGCCCGAGAAGCTCACCAGCACGAAATCTTCCGGGCCGCGGATCTCGCCCAGGCCGGCGCGGTTGCGCTTGAGCCAGAAGCCGCGCCCGTCCGGATCGCGCAGCGAAACGTGGCCGAGCGACAGGTCGCCGTGGCCCTCCTTCTCGAGGATGCGGCAGGCTTTCGCCAGGCGCTCCAGTGTCTGCGTCAGCATGGCCTAGAATAGTAAAGGAACGACGCATGGCGGCGAACGAGCAATTGGCGATGCTGGTCCAGCCCGACCGGGTGCATCGCTCGGTGTACGCGGACCCGGCGATCTTCGAGCTGGAGATGGAGCGGCTGTTCGGCCGCGCCTGGCTGCTGCTCGGGCACGAGAGCCAGGCGCGCGCCCCCGGCGACTACTTCACCACGCGCATGGGGCGCGAGCCCGTCATCGTGGTGCGCCAGGACGACCACGGAATCGGCGTGCTGGTGAATCGCTGCGCGCACCGCGGCTCGACGGTGTGCGCCGAGAGCCGCGGCCACGCCGAGCGCTTCGTGTGCCCTTACCACGGCTGGAGCTACGACCGCGCCGGCGCGCTGAAGGCGGTGCCGCTCGCCTCGAGCTTCCCGCAGGACAAGCTCGCCGCGCTGCGCCTGAAAGCGGTGCCGCGCGTGGCCACGTACCGCGGCTTCGTGTTCGCTTCGCTCTCGCCCAAGGGCGAGAGCCTGGAGGAGTTCCTCGGTCCGGCGAGAGCATCGCTCGACGATTTCGTCGACCGCGCGCCGGGCGGGGAGCTCGAAGTGGCGGGCGGCGTGTTCAAGCACGCCTACCACGGCAACTGGAAGCTCATGCTCGAGAACCACCTCGACGGCGCGCACCCGGCCTGGGTGCATGCC
>DASUUN010000296.1:0-17324 GCA_036374055.1 Burkholderiales bacterium | reverse complement strand
CCGCTCGGGCGCGCGCTGCTGTCCGGCAGCCTCGCCGCGGCGGCGGTGGGGCGAGCGCGCCGGCCGTGAGGACGGCTATTCCGTGAAGTACACGGCGACCGGCTTCGCCGCCAACTACGGCGCCTCGGTATTCTGGGCCCTGTTCTACGAGGCCCTGCCGCGCGGCATGCCGCCCCTCGCGCGCGGCGCCGCCGTGTCGGCGCTCGCCTACCTCACCGATTATCACGTCGTGCCCAAGCGGCTGACGCCGGGCTTCGAGCTGCGCCTTCCCGCCGGGGCGCTGGCGGCGGCGTATGCCGCGCTCGCCCTGGGCCTGAGCGCGCGCGATCTCGTCGGTCGCGCTCCCTAAATGGATGCCGACCTGCCCACCACCTGGACGCTGCTCGCCTGCGGCCCGTCCTCGCCCTCCTCCGGGCTGAAGCGCACCTCGGTGCCCACCGTAAGGCGCTCGAAGTCGCCGTGCAGCACGCTGTTGCGGTGGAAGTACACCTGGCGCTGGTCGTCAGCCGCGCGGATGAAGCCGTAGCCCTCCTCGAACAGCTTCTCCACCAGGCCGTGCGGCTGGCCATCGTGGGTCTTTTCCTCGCCGCGGCGCAGAGCCGCGGTCTTTTTCAGCTGGCGCTCGACGGCGCCGAACGCGAGGTTGATGAGCGCCGGCAGCTGCGTCGGCATGTCGCGGATCCCCTTCTGCTTCCTCACCGCGAGGTCGTGCTGCGGCGGCACGCGCACCTCGACCATCACGCTGTAGCGGTTGCCTTTGTTGTGCTTGCTGTCCTCCTGCGCGAGCGTGACGTGGCAGCGGGTGATGCCTTGCGCGAAGCGCTCGAGCCGCTGCAGCCGCTCGCTGATGTAGTTCTCGACCCATTCCGAGCGGTCGACGCCGTGGAAGATGATCTCGGGAGAAACGCTGGGCATAGACGTTCGAAAGGCGCCCGCGCCGCGAGTTCCCGGGAACGTCTGTTGCCTATTTCACGAGCGCAGCGCCTTTGACGAGGGACTCCAGCTTGGCCCAGGCGATCTGCGGATGGCTGCGGCCGCCGAAGCCGCAATCGGCGCCGGCGATCAGGTTGTCGCGCCCCACGCGCTTCGCGTAGCGCCGCAGGCGCTGGGCGACGAGCTCGGGATGCTCCACCACGTCGGTGGCGTGCGTGACCACGCCCGGGACCAGCACCTTGCCCGCCGGCAGCTTCACCTCGTCCCACACCGCGTACTCGTGCTCGTGGCGCGCGTTGGCGCCTTCGATCAGGTAGTACTTCGCCTTCACCTTCAGCAGCAGCTCGACGATGAACTTCAGCTCGAGGTCGAACGCATGCGGCCCGTGCCAGCTGCCCCAGCACAGGTGGTAGCGGATTCTGTCCTCGGAAATGTTGCGCAAGGCGTGGTTCAGCGCTTCTATCCGCAAGGAGCATCTTTTCAGAAATGCGTCGAGGCCCATCTGCATCCCGATGCGGTCCCACAGGGCCGGCAGCCAGGCGTCGTCCACCTGCAGCGTCACGCCCGAGGCGGCGATCGTCTCGTACTCCACGCGCATCGCCTCGGCGATGGCGAGCACGAACTCCTCCTCGGTCCGGTAGTGCTCGTTGCGGCGGTAGACCTCGAGGCTGCCGGGCGCGGTGGAGGTGAGGAAGGCGTTTTCGGGCTCGACGCATTTCTTCAGCTCGGCGATCTCGTGCCTCAGCGACGCCTGCCCCGTGTACGTTATCGGGGAAGTGCACACCCAGATCGGCCGCACGCGCTTGATCTGCTCGCCCGGAGCGTAGAACAGCGTGCCCTTTTCGGTGGCGTAGCGGTAGAAATCGGCGAACGCCTCGCGGTCCTTCCCCTGGGCGATGAGAGGAACCGCGTCGCCGGCCGGCGCGCGCGGCTCGAAGCCGCCGAAGCGCGCCTCCATGTAGGACAGCCAGTCGCCGCCCTTGGTGAGCTCGCCCTCGTTGATGAGGTCCAGGCCGATCTCGCGCTGCTTGCGCACCACGGCCTCCACGGACTCGAGGGTGGGAAGGCTTCCCACATGGGTGGTTCTCATGCCGCGCTGCTCTGAGGTTAGAATCCGCGGATCCTACAGGAGGAGGACGCGATGACCAGAACCCTGATTCTCGCCGCGGCAGTGGCCGCGGCGTTTCCCGCCTACGGGCAGCAGAGCGTCAAGATCGGCCTGATCCTCAGCTCGTCGGGCCAGTTCGCCGACGCCGCGGCGCAGCTCGACAACGGCATCAAGACCTACATGAAGCAGCACGGCGACACCGTCGCCGGCAAAAAGATCGAGATCATCCGCCGCGACACCGGCGGGGTGGCGCCCGACGTGGCGAAGCGCCTGTCGACCGAGCTGGTGGTGCGCGACAAGGTCGACATCCTCGCCGGGTTCGTGCTCACGCCCAACGCCATGGCGGGCGGCGACGTGTCGGCCGAGGCGAAGAAATTCATGGTGGTGATGAACGCCGCCACTTCGGTGGTGATCACCAAGTCGCCCTACATGATCCGCACCTCGGTGACGCTGCCGCAGGTGATGGAGACCTTCGGCACCTGGGCCGCCACCAAGGGCGGGCTCAAGGAGAGCTACACCATGGTGACCGACTACGGCCCGGGCCACGACTCGGAAGCCGCCTTCCAGAGCGCCTTCAAGGCCGCCGGCGGCAAGATCGTCGGCTCGGTGCGCTTCCCGGTGGCCAACCCCGACTTCGCCGCCTTCGTGCAGCGCGCCAAGGACATCGGCCCGCAGTCGATCTACATCTTCATCCCCGGCGGCGCGCAGCCGGCGGCGCTGGGCAAGGCGTTCGCCGAGCGCGGCATCGACAAGAACAAGACCAGGATCCTCGGCTCGGGCGAGACCACCGCCGAGGCGGCGGTCAAGGCGATGGGCGACAACGCGCTGGGCATCATCACCGCCTGGCACTACGACTACAAGCTGGACACGCCCGAGAACAAGCGCTTCGTGAAGGACTTCAACGACATGCACGGCCGCAACCCGGACTTCTTCTCGATCGGCGGCTACGACGGCATGCACGCCATCTACGAGACGCTGAAGAAGACCCGCGGCAAGACCGACGGCGACACCCTGATCAAGGCCGCCAAGGGCCTGAAGTGGGTCAGCCCGCGCGGCCCGATGTCGATCGACCCCGAGACGCGCGACGTGGTGCAGACGGTGTACATCCGGCGCGTCGAGAAGGTGGGCAGCGAGTACGTCAACGTGCCGTTCGACAAGGTCGAGAACGTGAAGGACCCGGCCGGAGAGCGCCGGAAGAAGAAGTAGCCGCGGATGCTCGCGTCGCTCGCGGGCGTGCTCTTCGACGGGTTCGCCTACGGGATGCTGCTGTTCCTGCTGTCGGTGGGGCTGTCGGTGACGCTGGGGATGATGAACTTCGTCAATCTCGCGCACTGCAGCTTCGCCATGGTGGGCGGCTACGCCACCGTCACGCTGATGAACCGCTTCGGCTGGCCGTTCCTCGCGACGCTGCCCATGGCGTTTCTCTTCGGCTCGTTGATCAGCATCGTCCTCGAACGGACGCTTTACCGCCGCCTGTACCGCTCGAGCGACCTGGACCAGTGCCTGCTCACCATCGGCATCGTGTTCATCTCGGTCGCGGCCTTCGCCTGGTTCTACAGCACCGAGCAGCAGTCGGCCCGGCCGCCGGAGTGGCTGCGCGGCTCGATCGAGCTCATGGGGATGAACTTCGCGGTCTACCGGCTGTTCCTGATCTTGTTCGGGCTGGCGGTGACCGCGCTCCTCGTTTTTTCCCTGGAGTACACCCGCTTCGGGGCGCAGGTGCGCGCCGCCGTGGACAACCAGCGCATGGCGCGCGGCCTGGGCATCGACGTCGACCGCGCCTTCATGCTCACCTTCGCGCTCGGCGGCGGGCTCGCCGGGCTGGGCGGCGCGCTCGCCATCGAGGTGGTGGGCCTCGATCCCACGTTCGCCCTCGCCTATCTGGTCTACGTGCTGATCGTGGTGGCGGTCGGCGGCCTGGGCTCCATCGGCGGCTCGTTCGCCGCCGCCGCGGTGCTCGGCATCAGCGACATGGCCGGGAAGTACTACTTTCCCTGGCTCGGCGCCTTTCTCATCTACCTCGTGATGGTGGGACTGCTCATGTGGCGCCCGCAGGGACTGTTTGGAAGACGCTAGCCAGTACTTCAGCGCGAGGACCCGCTGGCGGCCGCTGGAGATCGCGTTCTGGCTGTGCACGCTGCTGCCGTTCCTCGTCACGCCGAACTACCTGTCGCTCGCCAGCCAGATCGCCATCACGGCGCTGTTCGCGCTGTCGCTCGATCTCATCCTCGGCTACGCCGGCATCGTCTCGCTCGGGCATGCGGCGTACTTCGGCGTCGGCGCGTACACCGCCGGCCTGATCGCCAAGCACTACTGGGGCGAGCCCATCAGCGCCCTGCTGCTCGCCGCGGCGATGGCGGGCATCGTCGGCTACGCGACCAGCCATATCGTGGTGCGCTTCCGCCACCTCGCGCTCATCATGCTGACGCTCGGCCTCGGCCTGCTGCTGCACGAGGCGGCCAACAGCGCGAGCCGGCTCACGGGCGGCGCCGACGGCCTGCAGGGCGTCAACGTTCGCCCGCTGCTGGAAACCTTCAAGTTCGACCTGTACGGCAGGACCGCGTACGCCTACTCCCTCGCGGTCCTGTTCATCTGCTTTCTGGCCGCGCGGAGGATCATCCATTCCCCTTTTGGCCTGGCGTTGCGCGGCATCCGCGAGAACGCCACCCGCATGCCGGCCATCGGCGCGCCGAGCCGCGCACACCTGCGCAAGGCCTACACCATCGCCGCGGTGATGGCCGGCGTGGCCGGCGCGCTGCTCGCGCAGACCACGGAGACCGTGTCGCTCGAGACGCTGTCCTTCGGCCGCTCGGCCGACGTGCTGGTGATCCTGATCCTGGGCGGCGCGGGGCGCCTGTACGGCGGCATCGTCGGCGCGATCATCTACCTGGTGGCGCGCGACCAGTTCTCCGGCATCAACCCGCAGTACTGGTACTTCTGGATCGGCCTGCTGCTGGTGGCCGTGGTCATGTTCCTCCCCAACGGGGTCCTGGGCGGGCTGAGTGCTCTCTACAAGAAACCTGAATAAGTCGTTCGGCTCGCTGGTGGTGGCGCAGGACATCGCCATCAGCGTGCCGCGCGGCGAGCGCTACGCGCTGATCGGCCCCAACGGCGCCGGCAAGACCACCCTCATCAACCTGATGACCGGCATGCTGCGCCCGGACTCGGGCGAGATCCTGCTGGGCGGCGACGACATCACCGCGCTGCGGCCGGACGCGCGCGTGAAGCGCGGCCTCGCCCGCACCTTCCAGATCAACACCCTGTTCGCGCACCTCACCGCGCTCGAGTCGGTGAGCCTGTCGATCCTCGAGCGCGACGGCCACGCGCACAACTGGTGGCGCAGCCTGCCGCGCTTCGGCGGCGCCCTCGATGAAGCCTTTGCCATCCTGAAATCCCTGAATCTCGAGAAAGCGGCGCATCGCCTGACGCGCGAGCTTCCCTACGGGCAGCAGCGGCTGCTCGAGATCGCGCTCGCCCTCGCCACGCGACCGCGCGTGCTGCTGCTCGACGAGCCGGCGGCCGGCGTGCCGCGCGACGAGAGCCCGGAGCTGTTCGCCGCGATCTCCAACCTCTCCAGCGAGCTCACGGTGCTGTTCATCGAGCACGACATGAACGTGGTGTTCCGCTTCGCCAGCCGCATCATCGTGATGGTGGGCGGCCGCATCCTGGTGGAAGGCACGCCGCAGGAGATCTCGCGCGACGCGCGCGTGCGCGAGGTCTATCTGGGAAGGAGCCAGCATGCCGTTGCTTGAGCTGCGCGGCGTGCGCGCGGGCTACGGCGAGGCCGTGGTGCTCGATGGCGTGTCGCTCGAAGTGGACGAGCGCGGCAGCCTCGCGGTCCTCGGGCGCAACGGCGTCGGCAAGAGCACGCTGCTGCTCACCATAATGGGTTACACGAATCTGAAGAAAGGCTCGGTGCACTGGCGGGGCGAGGACATCTCCCGGCTGCCGCCGCACCGGCGCGCGCGCCTGGGCATCGGCTGGGTGGCGCAGGAGCGCGAGATCTTTCCGTCGCTCTCGGTGCAGGAGAACCTCACGGTGGCGGCGCGCCCGGGCCGCTGGAGCCTTGCGGAAATATTCCGCCTCTTCCCGAGACTGGAGGAGCGAAGGACGAACATGGGCAACCAGCTTTCCGGCGGCGAGCAGCAGATGCTCGCCATCGCGCGCGCCCTGATGACCAACCCCGAGCTGCTGCTGCTCGACGAGCCGCTCGAGGGCCTGGCGCCGATCATCGTCGAGGAGCTGGCCGCGGCGCTGAAGAACCTCGACGGCATGGCCACGGTGCTGGTCGAGCAGCACACCGACGTCGCGCTGTCGCTGACGCAGGACGCGGTGGTGCTCGAGCGCGGCACCGTCGCGCACCGCGCGCGCTCGGCCGAGTTCGCCGCCGATTCCGAGACCCTGGAGCGCTACGTCGGCCTGAAGGTCGCGTGAAGTAGTCCACACGGCGGCGGTTAATGGCGCGTTAATGTGCCGCGCCTAGGATCGCGGGCCATGCTTGCGATTCAGGACTTTTCCGATCAGCGTGCACCGCTCGAGCGCTTCATCGCGGAGCGGTTCCGTGAGGTGCACGGCGCGCGCATCCAGCACTTCTGCACGCACCTCGTCGGCATGCGCGACGCGCTCGGCCGCTGGCGCGCCGCTGCCGGCTACACCGGCGCCGCTTCCGGCCGTCTGTTCCTCGAGCACTACCTCGACCAGCCGGTCGAGGCGCTGCTCGGTGCGGCCGCCGGCGCGCAGGTCGAGCGCGCCGGCATCGCCGAAGTCGGCAACCTCGCCGCCGAGGCGGGGATGGGCCGCCTGCTCGTTCCGGCGATCGGCGCTTACCTGCACCGGCTGGGCTACCGCTGGGTGGTGTTCACGGCGACGCGCGAGCTGAGGAATGCGCTGCGCCGGCTGCGGCTCGAGCCGCTGCAGCTTGCGCCGGCGCTGCCGTCGCGGCTGCCGGACGCCGGCGCGGCCTGGGGCAGCTATTACCGCCACGACCCGGCCGTCATGGGCGGGCGCATCGCCGCGTGCTTCGAGAAGGCATGATCCAGCGGCTGGGCGCCGCGCTCGAGCGCGTGCGTCCGCGGCCCCGCGTCGCCGGCGTGCTGCTCGACAACGGAGCGGACTGGCTGGCGATCGACCTCGCCGCGCAGAAAGCGGGCGTGGTGCTGGTGCCGCTGCCCGGCTTCTTCACCGCCGCGCAATGCGCGCACGCCGTGCACGCGAGCGGCATGGACAGCCTGTTCGGCCGCCTGCCCGGCTTCGAGCCGGCCGGCGATCTCGAAGGCTTGCCGTGGTCGCGGCGGGATGCCGCACCGGTACGGCTCCTTCCCGGGACCGCCAAGATCACGTTCACCTCCGGTACTACGGGGACGCCGAAAGGCGTGCAGCTCGGTGCCGAGCAGCAGTGGGCGGTGGCGCGCTCTGTTGCCGAAGCCACCCGTTCCCTCGGGATCCGGCGCCACCTCTGCCTGCTGCCGCTCGCGCTGCTGCTCGAGAACGTGGCCGGCGCCTATGCGTCGCACCTGGCCGGCGCGCAGCTCAGCGCGCCACCGCTGGCCGAGTGCGGCGTGCAAGGCGGCGCGGGCTTCGATCCCGCCGCCTGCCTTGCCGCCCTCGAGCGCTGGGAGCCGCACAGCGTGATCCTGCTGCCGCAGATGCTCCTGTCTCTGGTGGGCCTGCTGGAAGGCGGCGCGCGCAGGCCCGCGTCCCTCAAGCTGGTCGCCGTGGGGGGCGCCAAGGTGTCGCCCGCGCTCATCGCGCGCGCGCGCGCCGCCGGCCTGCCGGCCTATGAAGGCTACGGCCTGTCCGAGTGCGCCTCGGTGGTGTCGCTCAACCTGCCCGGCGCCGACCGTCCGGGCAGCGCCGGACGGCCGCTGCCGCACGTGCAGGTGAGAATCGCCGACCACGAGATCCACGTCAGCACCGGCGGCGGCTGGCTCGCGACCGGCGATCTCGGCCGGCTCGACGAGGAAGGCTTCCTGCACGTCGAAGGACGCCGCAAGCACGTGCTCATCACCTCCTTCGGACGCAACGTGTCGCCCGAGTGGCCGGAGGCCGAGCTGCTGGCCGGCGGGGCGATCGCGCAGGCGGCGGTGTTCGGGGAAGCGCGGCCCAGGCTGTGCGCGCTGATCGTGCCCGCCGCGGCGCAAGCCGCCGACGCCCTGATCGAAGCGCAGGTGCGCGCCGCGAACGCGCGCCTGCCCGACTACGCGCGCATCGGCCGCTGGATGCGCGCCGACGCGCCGTTCACGCCGCAGAACGGCCTCGCCACGGCCAACGGCCGCGTGCGTCGCGCCGCCGTGTGGCAGACCTATGGAGCGCGCCTCGATGGCCTTCTTTGACGAGCTGCAGCAGCATACCGCGGCCGAGCGCGGCGAGCTGCTTGCCATCCCTGTCATCAACGACTGCCTCGCCGGGCGCATCACGCGCGCGCAGTACACCGCCTTCCTGCGCGAGGCCTACCACCACGTCAGGCACACGGTGCCGCTGCTCATGGCGTGCGGCAGCCGGCTCGGCGAGGGCCGCGCCGCGCTGCGCGCCGCGATCGAGCAGTACATCGCGGAGGAGCGCGGCCACGAAGAGTGGATCCTGGAGGACCTGCGCGCCTGCGGCGAGGACCCGGCTGCGGTGCGCGCCGGCGAGCCGGCGGCGGCCACCGAGCTCATGGTCGCCTACGTCTACGACTACATCGCGCGCGTCAACCCGGCCGGGATGCTCGGCATGGTGCACGTGCTCGAAGGCACGAGCAGCGCGCTCGCCACGCGCGCGGCGCAGGCGATCGCCCGGGCGCTGCGGCTGCCGCAGTCTGCGTTCACGTATCTCACGTCGCACGGCTCCCTCGACCAGGAGCACGTGGAATTCTTCAAGATGACAATCGAGGGGTTGACGGTGGAAGACCGGAGCTCGACCGTGCATGTGGCGCGGAGGGTGTACCGGCTTTACGGCGACGTCTTCCGCAGCCTTCCGGCATGACGCGCTACCGCGCCATCCTCACCGGGGCGAGCGGCGGCATCGGCCGGGCGATCGCGGCGGCGCTCGCGCCGCACTGCGACGCGCTGCTGCTGGTGGGACGCGATGCCGCGCGCCTCGCCGCCACCGCGGCCGCCGCCGGCCCGGTGGCGCGCGCGCTGGCGGTCGACCTTGCCACCCCGGCGGGACGCGACGCGGTCGTTCTTCCCGGAGCGAACCTGCTGATCAACAACGCCGGGGCCTGCGACTTCGCGTGGCTCGTAGACCAGAGCGACGCCATGCTCGAGCGCATCGTGCAGACCAACGTGCTCGCCCCCATGCAGCTTACGCGGCGCCTGCTGCCCCTGCTCGAACGGCAGCCCGAGGCCTGGATCGTCAACGTCGGCTCGATCTTCGGCTACCTCGGCTATCCCGGCCACGCTGCCTACAGCGCGAGCAAGTTCGCGCTGCGCGGCTTCGGCGAGGCGCTGCGGCGCGAGCTCGCCGACGGGCCGGTGCGCGTGCTGCATTTCGCGCCGCGCGCCACGCGCACCGCCATGAACGGCGCCGGGCTGCAGGCGCTCAACGCCGAGCTCGGCGTGGCGATGGACGACCCCGCCGCCGTGGCGCAGCAGCTGCTGCGCCTGCTGCGCCGCCCGGCGCGCGAGCGCCTGCTCGGCATGCCCGAGAAGCTGTTCGCCCGCATCAACCAGCTGCTGCCCGGCGTGGTGGACCGCGCCCTGCGCCGGCAGCTTTCTACCATCCGCCGGCACGCGCCGGCGCCTTCCAAGGGGGTTTCTTCATGAGGTGGAAAACCGCAGTGCTCGCCATGTGTTTTTCCCTTACGGCGCTCGCCGGCGTGGATGAGGACGTAAAGGCGCTGCAAAGCGAATGGGAGCAGATCAAGTACGCCCGCCCGGCCGCCGAGCAGGAGAAAGCGTTCGAGGCGCTGATGCAAGCCGCCGACGCGGCGCGCGCGCAGCACCCCGGGCGCGCCGAGCCGCAGATCTGGTACGGCATCATTGCCGCAAGCTACGCCGGCGCGCGCGGCGGCCTGGGCGCGCTGTCGGTGGTCAAGCAGGCGAAGCAGGCCCTGGAGGAGGCGCTGGCGATGGACCCGAAGGCGCTGCAGGGCAGCGCGTACACCAGCCTCGGCTCGCTGTACTACCAGGTGCCGGGCTGGCCGATCGGCTTCGGCGACGACGGGAAGGCGCGCGCGCTGCTGCAGCAGGCGCTCGCCATCAATCCGCAGGGCATCGACCCGAACTACTTCCTCGGCGACCTGCTCTACCGCAAGGGCGACTACGACGGCGCGCGCCAGGCGCTCGGCAGGGCGCTCGAGGCCCCGCCCCGGCCCGACCGGCCGCTCGCCGACGCCGGCCGGCGCAAGGAGATCGAGGCGCTGCTCGCGGCGATGCGCTGACTCGGCGTATTCTCGGACGGTGCGCATCCTTCTGGTCGAGGACGACGAGCTGCTCGGCGCCGGCATCCAGGACACGCTGAGCCGGGCCGGCTACGCGGTGGAATGGGTGCGCGACGGCGCGCTCGCGCTCTCGGCGCTCGAGCACGGCGCCTTCGAAGCCGTGATCCTCGACCTCGGCCTGCCCGGCATGGACGGCCTCGAGGTGCTGCGGCGCGCGCGCGGCGCCGGCAGCGTTACGCCGGTGCTGGTGCTGAGCGCACGCGACGCGGCCAGCCAGCGCGTCGCGGGGCTGGACGCCGGGGCCGACGATTACCTCACCAAGCCCTTCGACGTCGAGGAGCTGCTCGCGCGGGTGCGCGTGCTGCAGCGGCGGCTGCGCGGCGCTGCGGTCAACGTGCTGGAGCACGGCAGCCTGCGCCTCGACCCGGGCTCCTTCAGCGTGCTGCGCGACGGCCGGCCGGTGCCGCTGCAGCGACGCGAGTTCATGCTGCTGCAGAAGCTGCTCGCCAGCCCCGGCCAGGTGCTCACCCGCGCCCAGCTGGAGGAATCGCTCTACGGCTGGGAAGGCAACGTCGAGAGCAACGCCCTCGACGTGCACGTCCACAACCTGCGCAAGAAGCTCTACCCGGAGGTCATCCGCACCGTGCGTGGCATCGGCTACGTCGCCGACCCGCCGGCGTGACGCCGCGCTCCATACAAGGCGTCCTGCTCGGCGGCACCGTCGCGGTGCTGCTCGCGGTGCTGGGCGCAGCCGCGTGGCTCGGCTTCGACGCGGGCGAGGAAGAAGCCTCCGAGCTGTTCGACGCCCGCCTGGCCACCTCGGCACGCGTGCTGGCCGCGCTTGCCACCGCCGAGCCGCCCGCGGCCGCGGGGGAGACCGCCATCGTGGTGGCGTTGCCCGCGTGGATCGAGCCCGAGAAGCACGACGAGCCGTCTCCGCTCGGGCACTACTACGAGACCAAGATCGCCTTCCAGGTGCTCGATGGCGAGGGACGCCTGCTGATGCGCTCGGCGTCGGCTCCCGAGCAGGCGTTCGCGCCGCTCGTTCCGGGCTTCAGCACGCGTGGCCCGTGGCGCGTGTTCACGCTGCGCTCGGGCGAGCGCTGGATCCAGGCGGCAGAGCGCGACGACGTGCGCTCCGAGATGTCCTGGAAGATCGCGCTGGCCGCGGTGACGCCGCTCATCATCGGCATTCCCCTGCTCCTGCTGCTGCTGGTCCTGCTCACGCGCTACGGCCTGCGGCCGCTGGCCGAGCTCGCGCGACGCATCGCGCGGCGCCAGGCCGGCACGCTCGCGCCGATCCGGCTGTCGCGCAGCCCCCCGTGGGAGATCGCCCCGGTGCTCGAGGCGCTCAACGGCCTGCTCGAGCGCGAGCGGCGCTTCACCGCCGATGCGGCCCACGAGCTGCGCACCCCGCTCGCCGCCCTCAAGATCCATGCGCAGAACGCGGCGCGCGCCGCCTCGGACGACGAACGCCGCAGCTCGCTCCAGCGCGTGCTGACCGGCGTGGAGCGCAGCATCCATCTCGCCGAGCAGATGCTCGCGTACAGCCGCGCCACGGCGGCGCGCGGCGCGCTTCCCGCCGGGCCGGTGGCCCTGCGCCAGGTGGTCGACGACGCGCTGGAGGACGCGCTGCCGCGGCTCAAGGAGCGTGCCCTGAAGGTAACCCTGGACAGCGACCCCCCGGTGGCCGAGGTGCCGGTGCGCGGCGACCGCGACAAGCTCGCGAGCCTGGTGCGCAACCTGCTCGACAACGCCGGGCGCCACGCGCCGCAGGGCTCCACCGTGCGCCTCGAGCTGCGCGCGCGGGCGCCCGGCGCGACCCTGTCGGTGATCGACGAAGGCCCGGGCATCCCGCCCGAGCTGCGCGAGCGGGTCTTCGAGAGCTACTACCGCATCCCCGGCTCGCCGGGCGAAGGCAGCGGCCTGGGCCTCGCCATCGTGCGCGAGATCGCCGCGCAGCACGGCGCCGCGGTCGAGCTGGGCGAAGGCGACCGGGGACGCGGCACGCGCGTCACCGTCACCTTCCCGAAATAGGCGGGAGCATTCCTTGCTTGGCCCAGGGCATCCTTTTCCGGGATTCCCAATGAAAGCGCTTTGCTGGCACGGCAAGAAGGACATCCGCTGCGATAACGTCCCCGATCCGCAAATCGAGCATCCGCGGGACGCGATCGTCAAAGTGACGAGCTGCGCCATCTGCGGCTCGGACCTGCACCTGTTCGACGGCTTCGTGCCCGGGATGAAGCGCGGCGACATCCTGGGCCACGAGTTCATGGGCGAGGTGATGGAGGTCGGCCCCGAGAACAAGAAGCTCAGGGTCGGCGACCGGGTGGTGGTGCCCTTCACCATCTGCTGCGGGGAATGCGAGCAGTGCCGGCGCGGCAATTTCTCGGTGTGCGAGCGCACGAACCGCAACAAGGAGCTCGCGGATCAGCTGTTCGGGCACGCCACCGCGGGGCTGTTCGGCTACACGCACCTCACCGGCGGCTATGCCGGCGGGCAGGCGGAGTACGTGCGCGTGCCCTACGCGGACGTGGCCCCGGTGAAGATTCCGGACGGACTCACCGACGAGCAGGTGCTGTTTCTCGGCGACATCTTTCCCACCGGCTGGCAGGCGGCCGTGCAGTGCGACATCGAGCCCCAGGACACGGTCGCCGTCTGGGGCGCCGGACCCGTCGGGCAGTTCGCGATGCGCGCCGCGCTGCTGCTGGGCGCGAAGCAGGTGGTGGCCATCGACTGCGTGCCCGAGCGCCTGGGCATGGCCGAGGCCGGCGGCGCCATCCCGGTCCACTTCGAGGAGGAAAGCGTGCTTGAGCGCCTCGGCGAGCTGACGCAGGGCCGGGGGCCGGAGAAATGCATCGACGCGGTCGGGCTCGAGGCGCACGTCGGCGCGAAGCACCTCGACTCCCTCTACGACCGCGCCAAGCAGGCGATGATGCTGGAGAGCGACCGGCCGCACGTGCTGCGCGAGATGATGTACGCCTGCCGCCCCGCGGGCATTCTCTCGGTGCCGGGCGTCTACGGCGGGCTGGTGGACAAGATCCCCTTCGGCGCCATGATGCAGAAGGGCCTCACGCTGCGCACCGGCCAGACGCACGTCAACCGCTGGACCGACGACCTGCTCAGGATGATCCAGGACGGCGTGATCGATCCCTCGTTCGTCGTCACCCACACCGTCGACCTCGAGGACGGGCCGGCCATGTACGAAACTTTCCGCGACAAGGAGGACGGATGCGTCAAGGTCGTCATGAAGCCCTGAGCCGCGGCTACGTCATCGCCGCAGCCGCGGCGCTCGCCGCCGTGGCGGCCTATGCGGGCGCCCGGGCGCTGCGCGCGCGGCAGAAGCGCCTGCGCCCGGTGTTCGACTACAGCGACCGCAGCGGCTTCCCGAAGCCCGCGGAGCAGATGCGCGGCATCGCGCGAAACCGCGGTCAGAGCCCGGTCTCTGTCGCTACCAGCGCCTGAAGCATCCGCCGCGCGGCCAGCGGCGCGGCGTCGACGGCGATGTCGACGCGCGGCGCGCCCGGGTTCTGGTCGAGCGCGCGCTGCTGCGCCTCGAGGACCGGGAAGTCCTCGTTGAACACCTTCACCATGTCCTGCGCGCAGATGCGCTCGGTGTCCGCGTCGTCCAGGCCGAAGTTGCGCGCGAAGCCGAAGAAATAGTGCGTGCTGCGCGCGCTCTCGGGCGTGGCGGCGCTCAACGCCATCAGCTCGATCTTGCGCTCGGCGTCCTGGCAGCCGGCGAAGTTGACCGTGAAGCACGGCGGCACGTGCTCGACGATCTGCCAGCGGTCGACGTTGCCGGGGAAATTCCCGGCCCGCTGGTACAGCGGCGGCGGCGGCCGGTCGCGGATCCAGCGCGTGAGGCGCACGCGCCGCTCCCCGCGCTCGACGGTGGCCGGAAACTCGGTGATCGACGAGGCGCCGATCGACGTGGCGTGCACATAGGCGAGGTGCGTCACGTCGAGCACGTTGTCGGCGATGAGCTGGTAGTTGCACGCCACACGCGCGCGCTCGGGCCGCGTGAAGGCCCATTCCGGGTGATCCGCCCACCACCAGTCGGGAATCAGGGACGGGTCCGACTTCTCTGCCTCGCCCATCCAGATCCACACCCAGTGGTACTTCTCCGCCACCGGGTACGAGCGAACGCGCGCCTGGGGCGGGATGCTTGCTTGGCCCGGGATCTCCACGCACTTGCCGCCTGAATCGAACTTGAGCCCGTGGTAACCGCATCGCAGCTCGTCGCCCTCCAGCTTTCCCATGGACAAGGGAAGCTGGCGATGGCAGCAGCGGTCCTCGAGCGCGACGACGGCGCCGTCCTGCTTGCGGTAGAGCACCACCGGCTGCTCGAGCAGGACCCTGGCAAGCGGCGCCCTCGAGATCTCGCGATCCCAGGCTGCGACGTACCAGGAATTGCGCAGGTACAAGCTAGGCCGGCCGGCGTCCCACGAGGTACTTCACGCCCTGCGGACCGACATCCTCGACGTGCGCACAGCCCGCCTTCATCGTGAACTCGTCGCCCGCGCGGTAGGTGCGCGCGCGACCCTCGATGGTGAGGGTGATGTCGCCTTCCAGCACCAGCGCGAGCACATCGAAGGGATGCGAGTGCTCGGCGTTGTGGCAGTTGGGCTGCAGCGCGTTGGTGCGAATCTCGGGATAGCCTTCGCGCTCCAGGCGCGCTTCGAAACCACTGGAATCCATGCTTTGCTCCTTTCGTGAAGTCAGACGGCGACAGCCTCGATCACCAGAGCCTGCGGCGTGTAGCGGAAAGGCTCGGCACCCCCCTCCTTGGCGAGCTCCGCGGCCATCTCCCCGATGAGCTCGTCGAGCGGCACGCCGCGCTGCTCGAGGAGCCGGCCGCGCGGCGTGCCGCGCAGCTGCCCGGTGGCGAACAGCCGCGCGCTCGGCGCGCTGCACGCGATGCGCACCTCCTCCATCTTGCGGGCATGGAAGCGGGACGACCGCAGCATCTCGCGCAGCGTAACGCGGTCGTTGTGCAGGTACGGCATGGCGCCCAACTTCATGGCGGGATCATCGGGAAAGCGGGCTTCCATCACGCGGGCAGCAACCCGGCCGTGCACGTTGTTCTCCAGCCCGTCCCATACGTTGAAGAGCAGCATGCCGCCTTGCCGCAGCACGCGGCGAGCTTCCTCCAACGCGCGCGGCTTGTCGGGCACGAACATGATGCCGAAGGCGCACACCACCGCGGCGAAGCGCTCATCGGGATAAGGCAGCTTGCAGGCGTCGGCTTCCGCCCATTCGATGGCGCCCGGTACCTTGGCGCGCCCGTAGTCGAGCATCGCCTTGCTGATGTCGGTGGCCACCAATCCGGTGGATCCATCCAGCCGCTCGCGCAGCAGCCGCGTCACCAGACCGGTGCCGCAGGCGATTTCGAGCACATCGCCGCGCAGCGTCGCCGGCAGGCGCCGCACCAGGTCGGCTCCGAAAGGCTCGAACTGGGCGGGCCCCATGATGCTGTCGTAGTACTCCGGCACCGAGCCGGCGAAATTTGCCGCGACATCCACCATGGCCGCCTCCTCGCGGAAATGGGGTACGTCCCTATTTTTTCTTCTTTTTGGCCTTTGCGGAAGTCTTCTTCTTCGCCGGCTGCGGCAGCCTGAGCAGGCGCATGGCGTTGCCGAAGTAGATCTTGCGTCGGTCGTCGGGGCGCAGCTTCATGCCGTCCAGGCCCTTGATGATCTCGCGGATGAACAGCGGCCCGCCTTCCGGGTCGAACGGGCAGTCGGTGCCGAACAGGACATGGTCGGCGCCGAAGAAGTCCAGGCCGCAGCGCATGCCGGGCACCCAGCCGTTGATCGAGGTGTCGTTGTAGAACATCTTGAAATAGTCGACCGGCCGCTTCCGCATGCCTTTCAATAGAGATTCGTAATCTTCATCCGAGGTCCGAGAGCCGAATTGATCCATGCCGTAACCCACGCGGTTGGCAAGGAACGGCACCATGGCGCCCATGTGGTGGGTGATGATCTTGAGCTTCGGCAGCTTGTCGAACATGCCCGAGAACACCAGGCGCGCCATGAAGGCGCTGGTCTCGTAGGGCCAGCCGAACAGCCACCAGATCTCGTACTTGGATTTCTGCTCGGTCGGATAGTCGGCCCATTTCGCGGTGCGCGTCGGATGCACCCAGATCGGCAGGTCGTATTTCTTCGACATGCGCTCGAAGATCGGGAAGAACTCGGGCTCGTCGAGCGGCCGGCCGTTGACGTTGGTGAAGATCTGGATGCCCTTCGCGCCGAGCTCTCCGATGGCGCGGTCCATCTCCTCGAGCGAGGCGGCGACGTTGTTCATCGGCAGCGAGGCGACGAACGCGGGAAAGAGGTCGGGGTGCCGCTGCACGATCTCGTGCATGCCGTCGTTGGCGAGCCGTGCCAGCTCCGGCGTGATCTGCTCGTCGCCGAGGAATTCGACCGCCGGCATCGACAGCGTCAGGATCTGCTGGTAACCCGGCCAGCGCTTCATCATCTTGATGCGCTTGTCGAGGTCCCACAGCACCGGGATGTGCATCCAGCGCTTGAGCGCCGCGGCGAGCCCCGGGTTGCCCTCGGCGATTGTCTTCATGCGCTCGAAGTACTCGAGCGGGAAGATGTGCGGAAATATGTCCAGCTTTCTTTCGGTCATGCGTCTCCCCAGACTTGATGTGCGACTTCGACGATGCGCGCGAGCTTCGCTTCCTGCTCGGCCTCGCCGAGCGGGTTGCCCCGGATCGAGCTGGCGAAGCCGCATTGCGGGCTGAGCGCGAGCTGCTCCAGCGGAGCATGCTTTGCCGCGCTTTCGATTTTTCGGATCAGGTCATCCCGGGCCTCGAGCTGCGCCCTTTTCGAAGACACCAGGCCGAGCACCCCGCGCTTGCTGCCCTTCGCCAGCAGGCGCAGCGGCTCGAAGCCGCCGGCGCGCGCGGTGTCG
>DASUUN010000295.1:0-10309 GCA_036374055.1 Burkholderiales bacterium | reverse complement strand
GCCGCATGCCGGCCGAAGGCCGCGTCACCGTATCGGACCGCAGGTCCACCATCGTTTTATTTTACGTCTGCGCTCACCAGGACCCGGTAGCGGACCAGCCGCAGCCACTCGTCGCCGCATGCGACGAACAGGTTTTGTCCTTCGGTCCTCAGCGTGCCGGGGGGTTGCGTGCACGGCATGCCGGTGAGCGCCACCTTCCGGAGCTCCGCTTCCTCATCCCCCAACCGCGCCCGCGGCACGCCCCAGGGGGAAGGAAACGGGTGATAGTCGCAGGCGCGCACGAAGTCGAAAATGCGCCGCGCCGGCGCGCGCCAATCGATCCGTCCGTCCTGGGGCACCGCGCGCCCGAAATAGCTGCGCTGCGCAAGGTCCTGCGGCAGGCGCGGTATGTCTTCCGGCCGGTCGAGAAGGCGCTGAAGGAGCGCCACGCCCCTTTCCGCGCAACGCAGCGCGAGGCTCAGGCCCGTGTCGGTGTCCGCGATGGCGAACGTCTCCTGGTAGGCAATGTCCCCGGTATCGATGCCGCGCTCCATGCGGTGCACGGTCACGCCGTGGCGCTGCTCGCCGCGGTAGATCGCCCAGCTCGGCGCATTCAGCCCGGCATAGCGCGGCAGCGGCCCCGGATGCAGGTTCCACGCGCCGCGCGCCGGCACCCCGAGCACCGCTTCGGGCAGGACGTACAGGGAGTGGACGTTGAGCAGCATCTCCACGCCGGCCGCGGCGAGCTCGGCGGCGAAGCCCGGCTCGCGCACGCGCTCGGCAGGCCGCGCCCGGTAGCCGAGCCTTTCGGCGAGCGCGCGCGCCGGGCCCGCGGCGAGCACCGCGACCACCTCGTGCGGGCCGCGCGCCAGCGCCTGCAGCAGGCGCGCACCGGCCGCTTCTCCGCACACGAGCGCAATGCGCATCGCTGCAGCGTATCGGGCGCCGGGCAGATGCCGAATCGCGCGCAATAGGCTGACAGGCACCTGTCCTGCGTCGTCCGGGAAAGCTTGGACGTAATCTGGCCGCGGTTCAATCGGCAGGAACGCAGGAGGGACCCATGGACCGATTCTCAGGGCCTGCGGTGCAGATTTTCTCGACCTGCCCGCAGTCGAAGGACGTGGCGCGCGGGCGCTACCTGCAGGAGGTGGCCGATGTCGCGCGCTGGAGCGAGGAAGCCGGCTGCGCCGGGATCCTCGTCTACACCGACAACTCGATCGCCGACCCCTGGCTGGTGTCGCAGGTGGTCCTGCAAAGCACGGCGCGGCTTGCGCCGCTGGTGGCGACCCAGCCGGTGTACATGCACCCGTACGCGGTGGCCAAGATGGTGGCCACCTTCGGCTTTCTCTACGGCCGGCGCCTGTGGCTCAACATGGTCGCCGGCGGCTTCAAGAACGATCTGGTCGCGCTCGACGACACCACGCCGCACGACAAGCGCTACCAGCGGCTGGTCGAGTACACCCTGATCATCAAGCGGCTGCTCGGCTCGGCCGACCCGGTGAGCTTCGAGGGCGAGTTCTACCGGGTGCGCAACCTGCGCATGACCCCGCCGCTCGACGCGGGGCTCGCGCCCGGCATCCTGGTGTCGGGCTCCTCGCCCGCCGGCCTGGAGGCGGCGCAGGCGATCGGCGCCACCGCGGTGAAGTACCCGCGCCCGCCGAAGGCCTACCTCGGCACCCCGCCGCCGGAGACGGTCGGCTGCGCCGAGGGCATCGGCTGCGGCGTGCGCGTCGGCATCGTGGCGCGCGCCACGGAAGCCGAGGCCTGGCAGGTCGCGCAGGCCCGCTTCCCGGCCGACCGCGGCGGTCAGATCGCGCATCAGCTCGCCATGAAAACCTCGGATTCGCACTGGCACAAGCAGCTCTCCCAGGAAAGCCTGCGGGATGGTCCCTACTGGATGTGGCCCTTCGAGAACTACAAGACCTTCTGTCCCTACCTGGTCGGCGACTATGGCCAAGTCGCCGAGCAGATCGCGCTGTACATGGAGGCGGGCTACCGCACCTTCATCCTCGACATCCCGCCCAGCCGGGAAGAGCTCGGCCACATCAAGACCGTATTCCAGCACGCCGGCGCGACGGCATGACGGGCTTGCTGCAGGAGCTTGTCGCCCGGCAGGCGCGGCGGCGGCCCGAAGCGGTGGCGCTGGTTTTTAGGGATATTCGCTTCACCTACGGACGTCTCGATTCGGATTCGAACCGTGTAGCCCGTGCGTTGCGCCATGCAGGAGTGCGCCCGGGCGACCGGGTGTGCTTCCTGGCGCCGAAGTCGCCGCTGCCGCTCGTGTGGATGCTCGGCATCCTCAAGGCCGGCGCGATCCACGTGCCGCTCGACCCGGCAAGCCCGGCGGCCCGGCTGCAGAAGATCATCGACGCGTGCGAGCCGCGCCTCGTGCTTACCCCCGATGCGCCCTTCACCGACGGGGACTGCGACGCGCCCCTGGAAGTGGCCACGCGCCCCGGGGATGCGGCGCACATCCTGTTCACGTCCGGCTCGACCGGCGTGCCCAAGGGCGTGGTGATCACCCACGCCAACGTGATGGCCTTCGTCGAGTGGGGCCTTGCCCATTTCGGCCTTGACGAGAGCGACCGCGTGTCGGGGCACACGCCGCTGCACTTCGATCTTTCCACCTACGACATCTTCGGCGCCTACGCCGCCGGCGCCGAGCTGCACCTGGTGCCGCCGGAGACCGCGCTGCTGCCGCACCCCCTGGCACGGTTCATCCGCGACGCCGGGCTGACCCAGTGGTTCTCGGTACCGTCGCTGCTGAACTACCTGGCCAAGGCGGATGCCGTCGCGCAGGGTGATTTTCCGCAGCTGCGCCGCGTGCTGTGGTGCGGCGAGGTGCTGCCCACGCCGGCGCTGATCTACTGGATGCAGCGTCTGCCGCATGCACGCTTCACCAATCTCTACGGTCCGACCGAGACCACCATCGCCAGCAGCTACTACGACGTGCCCGCCTGCCCGGAGTCGCCGGCGGCGCACATCCCGATCGGCCGCGCCTGCGGCGGCGAGGAACTGCTGGACATCGACGGCGAGCTGTGCATCGGCGGCGCGGGCTTGAGCCCCGGCTACTGGCGCGACCCGGCGAAAACCGCCGCCGCGTTCGTGCCGCATCCGCAGCGCCCGGGCGAGCGCATCTACCGCACGGGCGACCTCGGGCGCCGGCGCGCCGACGGCCTGTTCGAGCTGATCGGCCGCGCCGACAGCCAGATCAAGAGCCGCGGCTACCGCATCGAGCTCGGCGAGATCGAGGCCGCGCTCGGCACCCTGCCCGGGCTGCGCGAGAGCGCGGTGGTCGCGATTCCTACCGACGGCTTCGAGCAGTGGCTCATCTGCTGCGCCTACGTGCCGCTGCCCGGCACGGCGCTCACGCCTGCCTCGCTGCGCGCAGCGCTCGCGCGCCTCGTGCCCGGCTACATGCTGCCGGCGCGCTGGGAAGAGCTCGATGCGCTCCCGCGCAACGCGAACGGCAAGGTCGACCGTCCCCGCCTCAGACAGGAATTCCAGACATGCAAGCAAGCATCATTGACGAGCTGAGCGCGCTGTTCGACGAGGCGCTGCACATCGAGGTCCCCTCGCCCGACACCGACCTCATCGACAGCGGCCTGCTCGACTCGCTGCAGCTGGTGCAGCTGCTGCTGCAGATCGAGGAGCGCATGGGCGCGCGCATCCCGCTGGACGAGGTGGAGCTCGACGACTTGCGCAGCGTCGGGCGCCTGGCGCGCGTGGTCGCGCAACGGTCCTCGCCGGAACGCGTCTGATGGGTCGGCTGCGGCTGCGGGCGTTCGAGCCACAGGACGTGCCGGAAGTCGCGGCCCTCCAGGCGCGCGTTAACCCGCACTACCGGTGGCCGTCTGATGCGGCGCGCGCCGCCTATTTGCGCGAGATCCTGCTCGACAACCCGTGGTGCGACCCCGAGTTGCCGTCCTGGGTGGCAGAGGACGGCGAGGGCATCATCGGATTCCTGGGCGTCATCGCCCGCCGCATGCGCTTCGGCGCGCGGCCGATCCGCGTCGCCGTTTCATGCCAGCTGATGGTCGATCCCGCCCGGCGCACCAGCCTCGCCGCGCTCGAGCTCATGCGCCGGTTCTTCTTGGGCCCGCAGGACCTGTCGGTCGCCGACGGCCCCAACGACGCGGCGCGCCGCTGCTGGGAAGCCGCCGGCGGGATCGCGTCGCCGCTGCACAGCCTGCACTGGGTACGCCTCTTGAGCCCGGCGCGGGGCGCGCTTCAGCTGGCGGCATCCTGGCCGCGCTTGCGCACGATGACGAGGTTGGCCGCGCCATTCGCGGCGCTCGCCGACGAGTGCGGGCTGCGCATCTCGCCTCGCGCGCCGCAGGGGAGCCTGCGGGAGGAGGCGATCGATGCGGAAAGCCTCGCCACAGCCATAGAACACCACCGCGCCGCCTACGTCCTGCGGCCGCACTACGACGCCGCTGCCCTCGAGTGGCTGCTCGGCCAGCTGCGCGCCAAGCGGCGCTATGGACTCATGCAGGGTTGCCTCCTGCGCGACAGCGGCGGACGCGTCGCCGGCTGGTTCCTGTACTACCTGAACAGGAGAATGAGCCAGGTGCTGCAGGTCGGCGCGCAGCGCGAGTGTGTCGGGGCAACGCTCGAATGCCTGTTCGAGCATGCGCGCTCGCGCGGCGCCGTGGCGCTCCAGGGACGCCTGGAGCCGCACCTCGCGAACGGGTTGCAGGGCAAGCGATGCCTGCTGCAGCAGCGCGGTGCCGGCATGCTGCTGCATGCCCGCGACTCCAGCCTGCTGCTTCCGTTCTTCCGCGGCGACGCGCTGTTCACCCGCCTCGACGGCGAATGGTGGACGCGCTTCTCCGGCGACGACGCACTACCCGCCGATGAGGCGCGCGAGTCGAAGAGCAGGAAGCAAAAGCTGAGGCCGCTGCTCGCGGGCTAGATTTCCACCCGCGTCCCCAGCTCGATCACCCGGTTGCTCGGGATATTGAAGAAGTCGGTGACGCTGGCGGCGTTGCGCGCCATGGCGGCGAACATGCGGTCGCGCCACGTCGCCATTGAGGCGATGCCGCCGGCCACCGGCACGATCTTCTCCCGCGACAGGAAGAACGAGGTCTCCATCATGTCGATGGCGAGGCCGGCGCCGGCGCACAGCTTGAGCGCCCGGGTCACGTCGGGCTCGTCGAGGAAGCCGTAGCTCACGCGCACGCGCCAGACGCCGTCGGGCAGCTTCTGGCAAACGGTGCGCTCCTTCTGCGGCACCCAGGGCTCGTCGCGGATCTCGACGGTGAGGAACACCACGCGCTCGTGCAGCACCTTGTTGTGGTTGAGGTTGTGCAGCAGCGCGTTCGGCGTGACTTCCGGCGTGGCCGTCATGAACACCGCGGTGCCCGGTATGCGGTGAGGCGGATCCACGAACAGGGACTTCAGGAACGCCTCCAGCGGTACCGACGAGGCTCTCAGCCGCGCGAACAGGTGCTCGCGCCCGCGGCGCCACGTGGACATCACCGCGAATACCGCAGCGCCGATGCCGAGCGGGAACCAGCCCCCGTCGGCGACCTTCAGCAGCGTGGCCGAGAAAAACGCGAGGTCGACCGTGAGGAAGAACAGCGTCGCGCCCACTGCGACCCAGAGCGGATAGCGCCAGCGGTAGTACACCACGAAGAAGGCGAGGAGCGTGTCGACCAGCATGGTCGCGGTCACCGCCACGCCGTAGGCGCCGGCCAGGCGGGACGAGGAGCCGAAGCCCACCACCGCCGCGACCACCACGGCGCACAGCAGCCAGTTCACCGCCGGGATGTAGATCTGGCCGATCTCGCGCGCCGAGGTGTGCACGACGTTGATGCGCGGCAGGAAGCCGAGCTGCACCGCCTGGCGGGTGATCGAGTAGGCGCCCGAGATGACTGCCTGCGAGGCGATAACGGTCGCCGCGGTGGCGAGCGCCACCATCGGGTAGAGCGCCCAGCCCGGCAACAGCAGGTAGAACGGGTTCTCCACGGCCTCGGGACGCCCGATGAGCAGCGCGCCCTGCCCGAAGTAGTTCAGCACCAGGGCGGGCGCCACCAGGCTGAACCAGCCGATGCGCACCGCCTTCTTGCCGAAGTGCCCCATGTCCGCATACAGCGCCTCGGCGCCGGTGACTGCCAGCACCACCGAGCCCAGCACGACGAAGGAGGCGAAGCCGTGGCTCGTGAGGAAGGAAAGCGCGTGCAGCGGGTTGACCGCCGCAAGCACGGCCGGCACGCGCGCGATGCCGTGGATGCCGGCGATGCCGATGGCGATGAACCACAGCATGGTGATGGGGCCGAACAGGCGCCCGACGCGCGCGGTCCCGCGCGACTGGATGGCGAACAGCGCGAGCAGCACGCCGACCGCGATGGGCACGACGTAGGGCTTGAACGTCCGGGTCGCGATCTCCAGGCCCTCGACCGCCGAGAGCACCGAGATCGCCGGGGTGAGCACGGCGTCGCCGTAGAACAGCGCCGCGCCGAACATGCCCACCAGCATGAGCGGCAGCCGCCACTGGGCGTGCTCCCTCGTCGAGGAGGCGGCGAGCGCGATGAGCGCCATGATGCCGCCCTCGCCGCGATTGTCGGCGCGCATGATGAGCACCACGTACTTGAGCGACACGACGATCATCAGCGCCCAGAACATGGTCGACAGCCCGCCGAGGATGTTCGCCGCGTCGAGCGGGATGCCGTGGACCGGAGAGAACGTCTCCTTCACGGCGTACAGCGGGCTGGTGCCGATATCGCCGAAGACGATGCCCAGCGCGGCGAGCGTCAGGGCGGCGGTGGAGGACTTAGCGGGGCGTTTTCTCTGCAAGATTGCGCTCCAGGCGCAGCTGGAGCGGCTCGCCGGCAACCGCCTTGTCGAAGATCGTGCTCATTTTCTCCTGGCCTTGGCCGCGGCCCTGGCGAGGGCGGCTGCATCGACCTTGGGCTTTGCCGGAGCGGCAGCGGCCTGGGCGGCCTGGGGCCTGACCGCCGCTGCCGCGGCCTTGGGGGCGAAGTCCAGGTTGATCAGGTCGCCGAGCTGGTCGGCGTAGGTCTGGCGCACCTTCTTCATCACGGGCAGCGCCTTCTTGAAGGCCTCCACCAGCTTGGGGTCGTACTTGGTCCCGGCGCCGCGGATGATCTCGCCTTCGGCGCGCTCCACCGGAATGGCGTCGCGGTAGAACTGGGTGGTGGTCATGGACTCGAAGGTGTCGACGATCGCCATGGCGCGGCCGGCCCAGGGGATCGCCTCGCCCTTGAGCCCCTGCGGATAGCCCGAGCCGTCCCAGCGCTCGTGGTGCGTCAGGGCCAGGGTGCGCGCGAGCTTGAGCAGCGGATCGTCCTGCTCGCCGATGATGTCGGCGCCGAGCTGCGGGTGGCGCTTGATGCGCTCCCAGTCGGGGGCCGACAGTTTCTCCTTCTTGCGCAGGATCTCGGAGGGCACGCCGAGCTTGCCGATGTCGTGCAGCGGCGCGGCCTTGGACATCATCTCGGCGACCTCGGGGCGCGCGCCGGCGGCCTGCGCGATCAGCTTGGCGTAGTGGCTCAGGCGCACCACCCGGTTACCCACCGCGGCGCTCTCGTGCAACTCCATGGCGCGCGACAGGCGGCGGATGAGCTCGGTGCGGGTGTTGTCGAGTTGCGCGGTGCGCTCGCGCACCAGGCGCTCGAGCTCGAAGCGCCGGCTGGCGAGCGCGATGTGGATGCGCACGCGCGCCCGCAGCACGAACGCGTTGAACGGCTTGGTGATGTAGTCCACCGCGCCGGTCTCGAAGCCCTCGACCTGCTGCTGCATGGTATTGCGCGCGGTGAGGAACACTACCGGGATGCTTGCGGTCTGGGCCTCGGCCTTCAGCGCCTGGCACACCTCGAGGCCCGAGACTTCCGGCATGTCGATATCGAGCAGGATCAGGTCCGGGCGCGGCTCGCCGAAGGCCGCGGAGATGGCGTCACCGGGGTTGTCGGCGGTGATCACGCGGTACTCCTCGCCCAGCGCCTTGCCCATCAGGGCGAGCAGGTCCGTGGCGTCGTCGACGCACAGGATGACCGGCTTGTCGCCGCTGCTCATGCTCTTTTTCTCACCTTGGCCTTGCCCAGCAGTTTCGCATGCGCGGCGGGCTCCACGGGCTCGCCGTAGAAAAAACCCTGCACTTCGTCACACCGGTGTCGCTTCAGGAAGCGCACCTGGGCATCGGTTTCGACCCCCTCGGCCACCACGTGCAGGTGCAGGTTGTGGCCGAGCGAGATGATGGCCTGGGCGAGCACCCCGTCGCCGAGCTCGTCGCCGGCGCCGATGTCGCGCACGAACGAGCGGTCGATCTTCAGCTTGTCGATCGGCAGGGTCCTCAGGTAGGCGAGGCTCGAGTAGCCGGTGCCGAAATCGTCCACCGACAGCGCCACGCCGAGCGACTTCAGGCCTTGCAGCGTGGCGATGGCAGCGTCCACATTGTGCATCACCATGCTCTCGGTCAGCTCGAGCTCCAGGTGCTGCGGGTCCAGGCGCGCTTCCTCCAGGACGCGCGACACCAGGCGCACCAGCCCCTCCTGCCGGAACTGGCGCGCCGACAGGTTGACCGACACCACGCCGGGCTTCAGTCCCTCGTCGAGCCAGGCGCGCGCCTGGCGGCAGGCCTCGCGCAGCACCATCTCGCCGATCGGCACGATGAGGCCGGTCTCCTCGGCGAGCGGGATGAAGCGCGCCGGGCGCACCAGGCCCCACTCCGGATGCAGCCAGCGCACCAGCGCCTCGGCGCCCACGATGGCGCCGCTCGCCAGGTCCACGCGCTGCTGGTAATGCAGCAGGAACTCGCGCCGTTCGATGGCGCGGCGCAGGGCGCTCTCCATGGCCAGGCGCTCGGTGACGCGCTCGTTCATCTCCGCGGTGTAGAACTGGAAGTTGCTGCGGCCGTGCTCCTTGGCGCGGTACATTGCCGTGTCGGCGTTCTTCAGCAGCGTGTCGACGTCGCTGCCGTCCTGCGGGTACAGGCTGATGCCCGCGCTGCAGGTAAGCGTCATCTCGCGGCCCTCGATCTCGATCGGCTCGGCGAGCTTCGCGGTGATGCGCTGCATGGCGCGGAAGATCACCTCCTCGCTCGCCTGGTCGTTGAGGATCAGCACGAACTCGTCGCCGCCCAGGCGCGCCACCGTGTCGCCGTCGCGCAGCACCGAGCGCAGCCGCTCGGCCATGCCCTTGAGCAGCTTGTCGCCCATCGAGTGGCCGAGGCTGTCGTTGACGAACTTGAAATGGTCGAGATCGATGAACACTACCGCCACCGTGCGCGGCGCGCGCTGCATGTACACCGCCTGGTGCAGGCGGTCGTGCAGCAGGTTGCGGTTGGGCAGGCCGGTGAGCATGTCGTAGTTCGCCTGGTGCTCGAGCTGCACCTGGTAGCGCTTGCGCTCGATCGAGTACTGCATCGAGCGCAGCAGCAGCTCGCGGTCCAGGCGCCCCTTGATGAGGTAGTCCTGCGCGCCGCTCTTCACCGCCGACAGCGCCACGGTCTGGTCGTCGTTGCCGGTGAGCACGATGATCGGCACGGTGGGCGAGTGCGCGTAGACCCGCGCGAAGGTCTCCAGGCCAAAGCTGTCGGGCAGGGAAAGGTCCAGCAGGACGAGGCCGGTGCCGCCGGCCGAGAGCTGCGCCAGCCCCTGCGCGAGCCGCTCCGCGCAGCGCAGGCTGAACGGCGTGTCCGGATCCTCCGCGATCATCTCGCGGATCAGCCGGGCGTCGCCGGGGTTGTCCTCTATGAGGAGGACGTTGTGCATCTGCTCCTAATGGCCATTCGGCGGCAGCGTGACCACGGTCAGCCAGAAGACGTCGATCGACTTCACCACCACGATGAACTTCTCCAGGTCGACCGGCTTGGTGACGTAGCAGTTGGCGTGCAGGTTGTAGGTGCGCAGCACGTCTTCCTCGGCCTTCGAGGTGGTGAGCACCACGACCGGGATGCGCTTGAGCTCGTTGTCGTTCTTGATGTCCTGCAGCACCTCGCGGCCGTCCTTCTTCGGCAGGTTGAGGTCGAGCAGGATGATGTCCGGGCGCGGCGCGCCCGCGTGCTTGCCCTCGCGGCGCAGGAACTCCATCGCCTCGACGCCGTCCTTCACCCAGTGCAGGTTGCTGTAGACCTTGCCCTCCTTCAGCGCCTCGCGCGTCAGGCGCTCGTCGCCGGGGTTGTCCTCCACCAGCAGGATCTCGACCGGCCTGTTCTCACCCACCATTCGCTCTCTCCTTGGGAAGCGTGAATATGAACGCGCTGCCCTCCCCAGGCCGCGACTCGACCCGGATCTGCCCGCCGTGGCGCTCGACCACCTTCTTGCAGATGGCGAGGCCGATGCCGGTGCCCGGGTACTCCCCCTTGTTG
>DASUUN010000294.1:0-2796 GCA_036374055.1 Burkholderiales bacterium | reverse complement strand
AGCATGCAGGACCGCTACGCAGAGATCTACCGCGCGTTCCGCTGGGAGGTTCCCGGGCGCTACAACATCGCGCGCGCCTGCTGCGGGCAGTGGGCCGAGGACCGCGCGCGCTTCGCCCTGTACTGGGAGGACGAATCCGGCGCCAGCGCCGCCTGGTCGTTCTGGGACATCCAGCAGGCGGCGAACCGGCTGTCGAACGCGCTGGCCGCGCTCGGCGTGAAGCGCGGCGAGCGCGTCGCCCTCCTGCTGCCGCAGCGCCCGGAGACGGCGATCGCCTACATCGCCATCTTCCAGATGGGCGCCATCGCGCTGCCGCTGTCGCACCTGTTCGGGCCCGAGGCGCTCGAGTACCGCATGAACCACGCCGAGGCCGCCGTCGCCATCGTCGAGCCCACGACGCTTCCCGGCCTCTGGGCGATCAAGGAAAAACTGAATCATTTAAGGCAGGTTATCGGCGTCGGCGGCGCGCGCGAATCGGGGGTTCATGCCTGGGAAGCGCTCCTTGCAAAAGCGTCTTCCCGTTTTTCCCCCCTGGAAACCAGGGCGGACGACCCCGCCCTCATCATCTACACCAGCGGCACCACCGGGCCGCCCAAGGGCGCGCTCAAGGCGCACCGCGTGATGATCGGCAACGTGCCGGGCTTCGTGCACTCGCACGACTTCTTCCCGCAGAAGGGCGACATGTTCTGGTCGCCGGCCGACTGGGCCTGGACCGGCGGGCTGATGGACGCGCTGCTGCCGGCGTGGCGCTTCGGCATCCCGATCCTCGGCTACCGCGGGCGCTTCGACGCGGAGAAGGCCTACCATCTTCTCGAGAAGTACGGCGTGCGCAACTCGTTTCTGTTTCCCACGGCTCTCAAGCTGATGATGAAAGCAGTACCGGAACCGAAAAAGCGATACGACATAAACCTGCGGTCGATCATGAGCGCGGGCGAGTCGGTCGGTGTCACCGTGATCGAATGGGCGCGCGAGCAGCTCGGCGTGACCATCAACGAGATGTTCGGCCAGACCGAGATCAACTACGTGGTGGGCAACTGCCAGGCCGCCTGGCCGGTAAAGCCCGGCTCGATCGGCCGGCCGTACCCGGGACACCGGGTGGCGGTGATAGATGAAAAAGGAGTCGAAGTTCCCAGAGGGGAGTTGGGAGAAATCGCCGTGGACCGGAGAGGCGACCCTGTCTTCTTTCTCGAGTACTGGAAGAACGAGCAGGCGACGCGCGAGAAGTTCATCGGCGACTGGGGCTGCACCGGCGACCAGGGGCGCATGGACGAGGACGGCTACCTCTGGTACCAGGGCCGCTCCGACGACCTCATCAAGAGCGCCGGCTACCGCATCGGGCCGGCCGAGATCGAGAGCTGCCTGGTGAAGCATCCGGCCGTGGCCAACGCGGCGGTCATCGGCAAGCCCGACGCGGCGCGCGGCGCGATCGTGAAGGCCTTCATCGTCCTGCAACAGGGATATGCCCCTTCGGACGGTCTTGTCGATGAGATCCAGGCGCACGTGCGCGGGCGCCTCGCGCCCTACGAGTATCCGCGCGAGGTCGAGTTCATCGACGCGCTGCCCATGACCACCACGGGCAAGGTGCAGCGCAAGGAGCTGCGCAAGCTAGAGGAATCTCGCAAGGGGTGAAGCGCATCCTTCTGGTCGGCGGCGGGCACGCGCACCTGGCGGTGCTGCGCTCGCTCGTCGGGGAGCCGCTGCACGGCGCGCGCTTCGCGCTGGTGACGCCGCGCGCCAAGCAGATCTACTCGGGCATGCTGCCCGGCGTGGTCGCCGGGCACTACCGGCGCCACGAGGCCGAGGTCGACCTGGCGCGGCTCGCCGAGGCCGGCTATGTCGAATTCATCGAGGGCGAGGTGGCGAAGCTCGACCACGAGCGCCGGGTGGCGACGCTGCACGAGGGCGCCGAGCTGGAGTACGACCTGGTGTCCCTCAATGTCGGCTCGCTCGTCGATCGCTCGGTTCCGGGCGCGGGCCTCGGCCTCGCCGCCAAGCCCTTCGACGTGTTCTTCGAGAAGCTGAGGACGACCCGGCTCAACCGCGTCGCCATCGCGGGTGCCGGGGCGGCCGGCGTCGAGCTCGCGATGGCGCTGCGCTACCGCGGCGCCGCGGTGACGGTGTACTCGGAGAAGGCCGAGCTGTCGCCGCCGCGCCTGGAGCCGGTGCTGCGCGGCATGGGCGTGGACCTGCGCCCCGGCATGGCGGTCAGCGCCATCGAGCCCGGGCCGCTGGTCGTGGCCGGGGCTTCGCGGCAGGAGTTCGACCTGGTGATCCTCACCACCGGGGCCGCGCCGCAGCCCTGGCTGCGCGGCGCCGGGCTCGCCTGCGACGAGCGCGGCTTCGTGCTGGTCGAGGACACGCTGCAAAGCGTCTCGCACCCCGAGGTGTTCGCCGCCGGCGATTGCGCCACGCTGCGCTCGGGCCCGGTGCCCAAGTCCGGGGTCTACGCGCTGCGGGAGGGCGAGACCCTGGCGCAAAGCTTCCGGCGGCTCGCGCAGGGGCAGCCGCCGCTCGCCTACCGGGCGCAGCGTCATGCCCTGCTGATCCTGAGCTGCGGGCGGCGCTACGCCATCGCGCAGCGCGGCGGCTGGAGCGCCGAGGGGCGCTGGGTGTGGTGGTGGAAGGACCGCATCGACCGGCGCTGGATCAGGTCGCTGACCGTATAGCAGCGACACGACTTATTGACTTATCATGCCGGTTCCTAGGAGGAGGATCGCTCATGAACAGACTCGTGGTTGGCGCCGTCGCGGCGCTCGTATCGTTCTCGGCCCTGGCCGCCTATCCCGACCGCCCGGT
>DASUUN010000293.1:0-10580 GCA_036374055.1 Burkholderiales bacterium | reverse complement strand
GTCGAACACCGCGCGATCCTCGGCGCGCAGCGCCGCGAGGTCGGTGATCTCGAAGAAGCGCCGGTAGTTGATCTCGTCGGAGGCGACGCGCCAGAACGCGAGGCGGTAGTGCTGCTTCTCCAGCAGGCGGTGCAGCGCCAGGGGGTCCTTTGCCGCCTTTGCGTCTTTCAAGGACTTCTTGTTCAGAGGAAAAGTCTGGTCGTAATACTGCACCCGCCATTCCCCCCGCTTGTTCAAAAGATTGATCTCGCCGTCATCGAGCGCCTCGCCGTAGTGCTTGCCCAGCACCGGCAGCAGCAGCTTGCCGCCGCCGCGCTCCCAGTCGATGTCGAAGAACCGGGCGCAGGGCGAGGCGCGGCCCTTCTCCAGCACGTCCCGCCACCAGGGGTTGTCGCCGTGCAGCACGCCCATGTGGTTGGGCACGATGTCGAGCACCAGGCCCATGCCGTGGCGGCACAGCTCGTCGAGCAGCGCGTCGAGCTCGGCCTCGGTGCCGATCTCCGGGTTGATTTTTCCGTGATCCACCACGTCATAGCCATGCATGCTGCCGGGCCGCGCCTTCAGGAACGGCGAGGTATACAGGTGGCTGACGCCGAGCCGCGCCAGGTACGGGACGAGCGCCCGGGCGTCGGCGAAGCGAAAGCCCTTGTGCAGCTGCACGCGGTAGGTGGCCACGGGAACGCGCCCGGGCGCGCCGAACGACTTCGCGCTCGAGATGGATCGCTCGGACAGAGCGTCGGCCAGCGCCTGCATGCGCGGCTCGCCCGCCCAGCGCTCGAGCGGCACCGGCAGCTTGCGGCGCCAGTTGGGATGCTGGTCGATGGTGCCCGGCAGGTTGACCTGCTCCTCCACCTCGAACACGTCCTCGGGCTGCACCATCAGGATCTTGGAGGGCGTGCGCGCGAGGAATCCGTGCGCGCTCTGCGCCGAGAGGTCGCCCAGCACTTTCTTCAGGCGCGCCTTGTCCTCCTCGCGCTGCCTTCTCTCCCCCGCCGCGTCTACCGTGAGGCCCAGCCGCTCGCGCAGCTCGAGGTCGCGCGCCGCCCAGAAGCCCTTCCAGGTGGGAAGGTCGTGCGTGCTCACGCACACCAGCGCGTTGCGCGGATACGCCGAGGCCGGCGCGTCCTTCTCGAACAGCAGCGGCCGGTAGGAAAGCAAGCCGGCCTCGTCGAGCGCCGCGCGCAGCTCGGGCGGCACCGTGCCGAGATCCTCGCCGATCACCATGCAGCGGCGCCGGCGGCTTTCCCGCGCCAGGATGGCGAGCAGCTCGCGCAGCGGATAGTTCACGTAGCCGCCCTTGTCCGGATTGGCGCCCTGCGGAATCCAGTACTGGCGCATCAGCGCCATGACGTGGTCCAGGCGCACCGCGCCGCCCTCGGGCATGTTGGCGCGCAGCAGCTCGATGAACGGGCGATAGCCCGCGGCACGCAGCGCGCGCGGCGAGTACGGCGGCAGGCCCCAGTCCTGCCCGCGCGGGTTGAACTCGTCCGGCGGCGCGCCGATGGAGGCGCCGGTGGCGTACGCCGCCTGGTCCGACCAGACCTCGGCGCCGCCGCGGTCGGAGCCGAGCGCGAGGTCGAAGTACAGGCCGATCGGCATGCCGAGCTCGCGCGCGCGCCGCTGCACCGCGTCGAGCTGCAGGCGCGCGTTCCATTGCAGGTAGGCATGGAACTCCACGCGATGCTGCTTCTTCTGCGCGAAGCGCTTCACCTGCCTCGAGGAAGGCTTGCGGTAAGCCTCCGGCCAGGTCTGCCAGTTGCCGCCGAGCTCCTCGACCAGCGCCTCGTAGAGCGCGTAGCCGCGCAGCTCGGCCGAGCTCCTGCGCTGGAACTGCGCGAGCTGCCGGCGGCGCGCCCGGCTCTTGCGGAAGCAGGCATAGAGGTGCTCCAGCACCTCGAGCTTCGCGGCGCGCACGGCGTCGAAATCGACCAGCTCCTGCTCTCTGAGATTTTCGAGACGGTCCTTGAAGGCGGCGGAAGAGACCAGACGCCTTGCCGCCTCGCAGTCCTTGTATTCGGGGATCGCCTCGGCGTCGAGGTAGACGGGGTTCAGGGCATGGCGGCTCGAAGGGCTGTACGGGCTCACCCAGGCGGCGTGCAGCGGATTGACGCCGACCACGGCGGCGCCCATGCCGGCGGCGATCTCGACCAGCGCGCCCAGGTCCGTGAAGTCGCCCGCGCCCCAGTTGCGCGCCGAGCGCAGGCCGTAGAGCTGCACCACGAAGCCCCACACCCGGCCGCCCGAGGCCAGCAGCTCGGGCTCGTGGCAGGCGCCGCGCTCGAGGCGGATCTTCTTCGCCGCGCGGCGCGGGCCGAGCGCCTTCTCCAGCGCGCGGCGCGTTTGCGGGTCGATCTTCTGCTCGCGCTGCCAGACGTCGAGGTAGCTGGCGGCGATCTCACTCATGTTCTGAAAACCAACCCCCCGCTCGCAAAAACCGCTCGCTTCCCCCCTTGTCAGGGGGGCAAAACCATAGCGTCATGGTGACAGCCACCAGCTCACGGTCCAGGGCTCCAGAACTTTTTCGCTCGCGCCCCGGAAGCACCGCCCCGCCGGAAGGGTCTCGACCTCCACCGCCTTGTCGCCGCAGTTGGCGAGCAGCGTGAGGCCGCCTTCCCAGGCCACCTCGAAGGCGCGCTCGCCGAGCATGCGGTAGCGCCCGGGACCGAAGGGGCGCGGCGCGACCTCGCTTTTTCGCAGGGCGAGAAGGCTTTTGTAGTGCGCCAGCCACTCGCGTCCCTCCGCGCCGCGCGCGTCCTTCCAGCGCAGCACGCTGCGCTTGAAGGTCTGCTCGGCGAGCGGGTCGGGGATGCGGGCGCGCGCCTTGGGGTCGGCGAAGGCCGCGAAGCGCGCGAATTCCCCGCGCCGGCCCTGGCGCACCGCCTCGCCCAGCTCGCCGGCGAAGTCGCAGAAGTACAGGAACGGCTGCCTGCAGCCCCACTCCTCGCCCATGAAGAGCAGCGGCGGCGAAGGCGCGAGCAGCAGAATGGACGAAAGCGCCCTCAGCTTGTGAGCTTCACTTAATGAGGAAAGCCTCTCGCCATGTGCCCGGTTGCCGACCTGGTCGTGGTTCTGCATGAAGTCCACGAAGCAGGAAGGCGCGAGGTGCGCGCTCGGCTCGCCGCGCGGCTCCTCGCTGAAGGGCGACACCTCGCCCTGGTAGGCGAAGCCCTCGGCGAGGCAGCGCGCCAGGTGCTTCGCCGGCGCGTCCTTGTAGGCGGCGTAGTAGCCGTCCGACTCTCCGGTGGCGAGCACGTGATAGCCGTGGTGCGAGTCGTCGTTCCATTGCGCGTCGTACTTGCCCGGCCCGAGGAAGCGCGCCTGGTTCGCGTCGTTCTCCAGCACCAGGTGCACGTGGCGCTCATCCCGAAAACGCTCCTTCACCTTCTGCGATATCTCTTCGAGAACATGCAGCGTCGAATCGTCCTTGATGGCGTGCACCGCGTCGAAGCGCAGGCCGTCGAAGTGGTACTCCTCGAGCCAGTAGAGCGCGTTGTGGATGAAGTAGGCGCGCACCTCGCGCCGGCCGAAGTCGATCGCCGCGCCCCAGGGGGTCTTGTGCTTCCCGGTGAAGAACTGCGGCGCGTAGAGGTGCAGGAAGTTGCCCTTCGGGCCGAAGTGGTTGTACACCACGTCCAGGAACACCATCAGCCCCGCCTGGTGCGCCGCCTGCACCAGGGCCTTCAGCGCCTCGGGGCGCCCGTAGCGGCTGTCGGGCGCGTAGGGCAGCACCCCGTCGTAGCCCCAGTTGCGCCGGCCGCAGAAGTCTGCGATCGGCATGAGCTCGATCGCGGTGACGCCGAGCTCTTTCAGGTGCCCCAGCTTTCCCTGCACTCCCGGGAAATTTCCCTGCGAAGACAGAGTGCCGACGTGCAGCTCGTAGAGCACCGCCTCGGGCCAGGGGCGACCCTGCCAGCCGGCGTCCTGCCAGTCGAAGGCACCCGGGTCGACGACCTCGCTCGGGCCCTCGGCGTCCTTCGGCTGGAAGCGCGAGGCCGGGTCCGGGACTTCCTGCCCGCCGTCGATGCGGTAGGCGTAGCGGCTGCCGGCCTTTGCCTGCTCGTGGACGAGCTCGAACCAGCCCTCGCCTTGCCGCTTCATGGGAAGGAAATGATCTTCGAAAGACAGATCTACCTGCGTGGCAGCCGGAGCCCACAAGCGAAAGCGCACGCCGCCGGCGGGCAGGATCTCGGCCCCGAAGGGCATGGCGTGCCGCCTTACCGTTTTCGGCGTGGCCACCAGCGTTCCAGCAGCTCGGCCGCCCAGTCCTTGCCGCCGATGCCGAAGGCCAGGGCGAGGGCGAACACCAGCCCCGCGAGGACGATGAGGAAGCTCTGGCGGACGATATCGCCCCCGATGTTGACCTGGTCGAGCGCGATCAGCACCACGAAGGTGACGATGGCGTACTGGGCGAGGCGCCCGAGCAGCTCGGCGTCCTGGATATGCACGTTGCGGCAGTAGGCGGTGATCGCGTTGCCGAGGAAGCGAGCAAAATACGCGCCGAAGGCGAGGATCAGCAGCGCCACCATCACCTTGGGCACGAACAGGATGATGCGCCCGAGGAGGTCGGTGACGTAGGCGAGGCCCAGGGTGTTGAAGCCGATCACCAGCGCGCCGAGGATCACCAGCCAGTACACCAGCACGCCCAGGATCTCGGTGGTGTCGCTCTCGATGCCGCCGTCGCGCAGGAAGCCGTCGAGCCCGGCGCGCTCGGTCACCACGTGGAAGTTCACCGCGCGCAGCCCCCGCACGATGGCGAAGCGCACCGCCTTGGCCACCAGCCAGCCGATGATCAGGATGAGAAGCGCGAGGAACAGCCGCGGCAGCAGGTCCCCCACCTGGCGCAGGAACACGCGTATCGGCTCGAGCAGCATGTCTATCCGGTTCATTTCCCCTCCTCCAGCAGCCCCAGGATCCCGGCGAGCGGCACGTGCAGCCAGTCCGGCCGGTTGTTGAATTCATAGCGCAGCTCGTAGAGCGCCTTCTCCAGCTCGAACAGCCTGAGCAGACCGCGCACGTCGCCGAAGGACTCGAACAGCCCGCTGCCGTTCGTGCCCGCCTCGTAGGCGCCGAGGAACGCCTTGCGCACCTGCTGCTCCCAGGAATCCAGCGAGCCGCTCCGGGTGGCCGACCACTTGGCGTAGCTGAACGAGCGCAGCATGCCGGCGACGTCGCGCAGCGGCGAGTGCTTGCGCCGCGCCTCCTCCAACGGCCGCGACGGCTCGCCTTCGAAGTCGATGATGTAGAAGTCGTTGCTCGCCACCAGCACCTGCCCGAGGTGGTAGTCGCCGTGGTGGCGGATGCGCAGCGCCGGCCCGCGCGGCCCCGCGCAGGCGTCGATGAGCGCCAGTATCCTTTCGCGCCTTTGAAGCAGCTCCGCGTTGCGCACGAGAGTCAAGGTCTGCTCGGCCTCTTTCTTCACGCTTTCCTTCCACGCCGCGACGTTCGCCTCGTTCATCTCGACCGGATCGAAGGCGGGATCGCCCGACACGGTGGCGAAGGCGCGGTGCAGCTCGGCGGTGCGCGTGGCGAGCGCCTGGATAAGCAGGAGATAGGCGCCGTGGTTCTCCTCGCCCGCGCCGAGCTGGGTCTCGAGGAAGCGCTCCAGGTAGTCGAGCGTGTAGCTCCAGCCGTCGCCCTGGTTGGGCAGGTAGGCCTGCAGCAGGGCGAGCGTGGTCGGCTCGCCGCTGCCGGTCGAGTACTCGACCGCGCCGGCCACCGGCACGCAGTTCGGGAAGCGCGCCACCTCGGTGAGGAAGCGGCCCACCTCGAGCTCCGGGTTGATGCCGGCGCGCAGGTGGCGGTAGCACTTGAGGAACAGCCGCTCGCCCAGCGTGACCGAGGTGTTGGTCGCCTGGGTGTGCAGCTGCCCCAGCCCCAGCCCGGCGAGGTCGTCGCCGGCGATGTCGCCGAACGCCTGCGTCGGCGTGAAGCTCAACGTGCCGCGCTCGGTCTTCAGGATGCGGCCCTCGCCGATCGCGCGCACCACGTTGCGGCAGAACGCCTCGTCGGCGATGGCGTCGCCCGTCACCCCGACGTTCGCCTGCTGGCGCACGCGCGCCACGGTGGACTGCGCCAGCGCGCGCACCTGCTGCTCGTCGTCCTCCCAGCCGAGCGCGAGCGGCAGGAAGTAGGAGGATTCGCCGACTTCTAGGATCAGCAGCAGCCAGCTGATGGCGCCGCCCTGCATTTCTCCCACCTGCCAGATGGCATGGTCGTGCAGGCGCGCGCTTTTCACCGGCTCGCCCTTGGAGGCGTACCAGCGCTGCGACTCGATGTAGCGCGGCAGCACCTCGTTCTCGAGCTGGGCGCGCAGCTTGTCGGCCATGCCCATGCGCCAGGGCACCACCTTGTCGCGGAAGAAGGACAGCCAGCCGTCGAACAGCACCAAAACCGGCGCCTCCTCCGGCACGATCATCTGCGTATGCCAGGAGGGCGCCTGCGCGTCGGTGGCGAGGCGAAACCAGTAGAAGCCGTGCGCCGGAATGGTGAGCAGGTACGGCAGGTCGCCGACCGGCGGGAAGGTGGTGCGCCCGAGGAGTTCCACCGGCACGCGGCCCTTGTACCTGCGCAGGTCGAGCTCGACCGGCTGCGCCGAGCGCGACAGGTTGGCCACGCACAGGATCGCCTCTTCGTTCAGCTCCCTCAGGTAGCTCAGAATCTTGCGGTTCCCGGGCCTGAGGAAGCTCAGGCGTCCGCGGCCGAACGCGTGGCTCTCCTTGCGGATGGCGAGCATGCGCTTGAGCCAGTTGAGCTGCGAGCCCGAGTCGCGCTCCTGCGCCTCGACGTTGACCGCCTCGTAGCCGTACAGCGCGTCCATGATCGGCGGCAGGAACAGGCGCTGCGGGTCGGCGCGCGAGAAGCCGGCGTTGCGGTCCGGGCTCCACTGCATCGGCGTCCTCACGCCGTTGCGGTCGCCCAGGTAGATGTTGTCGCCCATGCCGATCTCGTCGCCGTAATACAGGATCGGCGAGCCCGGCATCGACAAGAGCAGGCTGTTCATCAGCTTGATGCGGTCGGGATGGTTCTCCATCAGCGGCGCGAGGCGCCGGCGGATGCCGAGGTTGATGCGCGCCTGCATGTCGGCGGCGTACATGCGGTACATGTAGTCGCGCTCGCGGCTGGTGACCATCTCCAGGGTGAGCTCGTCGTGGTTGCGCAGGAAGATGGCCCACTGGCAGATGTCCGGGATCTCGGGCGTCTGCTGCATGATCTCCACCAGCGGGTGGCGGTCCTCCTGCGCGATCGCCATGTACATGCGCGGCATCAGCGGGAAGTGGAACGCCATGTGGCACTCGTCGCCGTCGCCGAAGTACGGGCGCACGTCCTCGGGCCACTGGTTGGCCTCGGCGAGCAGCACCTTGTTCGGGTAGCTCTGGTCGATGAGCGCGCGGATCTGCTTGAGCACCGCGTGGGTCTCGGGCAGGTTCTCGTTGTTGGTGCCCTCGCGCTCCACGAGGTAGGGAATCGCATCCAGCCGGAACCCGTCCACGCCCATGTCCAGCCAGTAGCGCATGGTGCGGAACACCGCCTTCAGCACGCTCGGGTTGTCGAAGTTGAGGTCGGGCTGGTGGCTGAAAAAGCGGTGCCAGTAGTACGCCTTGGCCACCGGGTCCCAGGTCCAGTTGGAGGTCTCGGTGTCGGTGAAGATGATGCGCGTGCCCTTGTACTTCTGCACCGTCTCGCTCCACACGTACCAGTCGCGCTTGGACGAGCCCGGCGGCGCGCGCCGCGCCGCCTGGAACCAGGGATGCTGGTCGGAAGTGTGGTTCACCACCAGCTCGGTGATCACCTTCAGGTCGCGCCGGTGCGCCTCGCGCACGAACTGCTTGAAGTCGGCGACCGTGCCGTAGTGCGGGTGGACGTTGTGGTAGTCCGAGACGTCGTAGCCGTCGTCCTTCAGCGGCGACGGATAGAACGGCAGCAGCCAGATCGCGTTCACGCCCAGCGACTGGATATAGTCCAGCTTCGAGGTGAGGCCCTTGAAGTCGCCGATGCCGTCGTTGTTGGCGTCGAAGAACGCCTTCACGTGCAGCTGGTAGACGACCGCGTCCTTGTACCAGACCGCCTGGTCGGTCACCCCCATGAATTGCTCTTCGGTCTTCAACGGACCACCCGGAACACGTGCGCCGGGAGCGTGTGGGGATGGAGCTCGACGAAGTTGCGCCCGCGCGACCAGCGGTAGCGCCCGCCGCTGAGGAGATCCAGCACCTCGAAGCTGCCTTCGATGTCCACGTCGACGAACCCCGATTGAGGGTGATGGAAGTCGAGGTTCACGACCGCGAGCACGACGTTGGCGCCTTCGCGCTTGGAGTAGGCCAGGAGCTGGTGATTATCCGTCGGGTGAAAGCGCAGGCTCCAGTCGCCCTGCAGCGCGGGGTTGTCGTGCCGGATGCGGTTCAGGCGCGCGATCAGCTCCCTCAGGCTGTCGGCGCGGCCGCGGTCCCAGCGCCGGATCTCGTACTTCTCCGAGTTCAGGTACTCCTCGCTGCCCGGCTCGCGCGGCAGGTGCTCGAGCAGCTCGTAGGCCGGGCCGTACAGGCCGTAGTTCGCCGCCAGCGTCGCCGCCAGCACCACGCGCACGATGAACGCCGGCCGGCCCCCGTGCTGCAGCGTCTCGTGCAGGATGTCGGGGGTGTTCGGCCACACGTTGGGCCGGAAATACTCGCGCGAGGGATGCTGCGCGAGCTCGGTGAAATAGTCGGCGAGCTCCTCCTTGGTGTTGCGCCAGGTGAAGTAGGTGTACGACTGCGTGAAGCCGAGCTTGGCCAGCCTGTGCATGATGCGCGGCCGCGTGAACGCCTCGGACAGGAAGATGAGCTCGGGGTGCTTCTGCTTCAGCTCGCCGATGCACCACTCCCAGAAGTCGAACGCCTTGGTGTGCGGGTTGTCGACGCGGAAGATCTTCACCCCATGCCCGACCCAGAACTCGAACACGCTCTTCAGCTCCTCCCAGAGCTCGCGCCAGGCGGGCGTCTCGAAGTCGAACGGATAGATGTCCTGGTATTTCTTCGGCGGGTTCTCGGCGTACTGGATGGTGCCGTCGGGCCGCTTGCGGAACCATTCGGGGTGCTCCTTGACGTACGGGTGGTCGGGGGAGCATTGGAAGGCGATGTCGAGCGCGATATCCATGTTGCGCTTTTTCGCTTCCGAAACGAGAAAATCGAAATCCTTGAAAGTCCCCAGGTCACGGAGGATCGCCTTGTGGCCACCCTCCTTGGCGCCGATGGCCCAGGGGCTGCCCACGTCGTCCGGCTGCGCGGTCACCACGTTGTTCTTGCCCTTGCGCGCGGTGGTGCCGATCGGGTGGATCGGCGGGAAGTAGAGGACGTCGAAGCCCATCTCCTGCACGTAGGGCAGCAGCGCCACGCAGTCCTTGAAGGTGGCGTGCCTGCCGTCGCCGCGCGCCGAGCGCGGGAACATCTCGTACCAGGTGGAGAACCGCGCGCGCACCGGGTCGACCAGGACTTCGAGCACGTTCGATTCCAGCACGATGTCGGGCGAGGGCCGGGGCGGCTCGGCCGCCATCGCAGCGGCATACCGGTCCTCGGCAGACAGGGTTTCGTCCTTCAGCGCCTTGTTGTCCACAAGGCTCGCCCCGATGAGGAAATCCACGGACAGGTCCTGGCCCGCGGCGCGGCGCTTCACGAGGTCCCGCTGCCAGGTGACGAACGCGTCGACCCAGGCGCGCACCTTGTACTGGTAGCGGCCGAGCTTCTCCACGGTGAACGCCGCCGCCCAGTGGTCGTTGTGGCGGAACTCCATGGGTACCGCGGTGAACTCGGGGTCGGTTTGGAATTTGAAAAGCAACTCGCAAACCACGGCATCGTGGCCGTCGGCGAAGGCATCGCACTCGACCAGCACCTGCTCGCCTAGCGCGCGCTTGACGGGATAGCGGCCGCCGTCGACCTCGGGGCGAACCGATTCGACGACGACGCGCGGCGGCGCTGCTTTATTCGGGCCTGAAGAAGGTGACCGCAAGGGGCGGCAGCGTGAGGGTGAGGGAGTGGCTGTATTCCTCGTAAGGCATGGGCACCGCCTCGGCGCCGCCCTGGTTGCCCAGGCCGCTGCCGCCGTACCACTGCGCGTCGCTGTTCACGATCTCCCGCCAGTAGCCGCCGCGCGGCACGCCGATGCGGTAGTTATACCGCGGCACGGGCGTGAAGTTGAACACCGCCAGCACCGGCGGCGCGCCTTCTGCGCCCAGCCGCAGGAAGGATAGCGCGCTTTGCTCCCAGTCGCCACGCTGCACCCAGCGGAAGCCTTCGGGACTGAAGTCCTTCTGGTGAAGGGAAGGCTCGGCTCGATACACCCTGTTAAGATCGGTCACCCACCGCTGTACCCCCTCGTGCAGCGGATACTGCAGCACGTGCCACTCGAGGCTGTCCTCGTGCGTCCACTCCCGGCGCTGGCCGATCTCGCCGCCCATGAACAGCAGCTTCTTGCCCGGGTGCGCCCACATGAAGCCCAGCAGCAGCCGCAGGTTGGCGAACTGCTGCCAGTCGTCGCCCGGCATGCGGCCGATGAGCGAGCCCTTGCCGTGCACCACCTCGTCGTGCGACAGCGGCAGCACGAAGTTCTCG
>DASUUN010000292.1:0-6626 GCA_036374055.1 Burkholderiales bacterium | reverse complement strand
TTCGAGCCCCGCGCGAGGTGGTAGTTGTCGAGCAGCCACTCGGCGGCCGGCGTAATGGCCCGCCCTTCGCCGACCGCGCCCGCGATCTCGCGATAGGCCTGGAGCAATACGGACTCGTTTTCCTTGAGGCGCACCGCGAGCTAGCGCCCTGTGATCGATCCTGCGGCGATGCCTTGGGCCGCGGGTAGGCTTTCGGCATGCTGCTCGAGGCCTGCGACGCGCGCCCGAAGGCGCGCAGAATGGACTTCAAACTGGCCTTTCCTGCGGGAAATGCTGGAGGCAATCCTGGACCACGCCGGCGTCACCGCGAACCCGCCCGCGTGAATTCGACCCAGAGGGACGGACATTATGACACCCGCAGCCTCGCTGGCATCGCAGCTTCAGGGCCGGGATTTCGTCACGTGTTGCCGGATGTTGCGAAGGTTGCCAATTCCGGCATTTGCCTAAGGCGGCTCAAAAGAATTGAGAGCGACATTGTCGCTACGCGGAGACAGCAGAAAGCCAAGCTTTTTCTCCCGCGGAATCATCGGATCGCAACAAATGCGACGCTATAATGCAGCGATCTCAATAAGCCTAAGCCCCCGACTGCCTGGTGGCGTGAACGGGGAACAAAAGCACGACGTTGGCCCGGCAACAGAGCGCACACAACAATAACGAGCCCCTCGCCGTCGCGGGCACTGTCTCCGGCAGCTTCGAAATCAAGAGCGCGAACCTGCCGCTGGTCGCGCTGCTCCTCAAGTCCGCCGACCTCCACGCCCTCGAGCGTGACTTTGCGGCCCGCTTTGGCGACATCCCCGACTTCTTCGACGGCGACGTCATGGTGATCGACCTGTCGCGCCTCGAGCCGCTCGACGCGCCGGTCGACTTCGCGGCGCTTGTCGCCCTGCTGAAGCGCTATCGACTGATGCCCGTCGGCGTCCGCGAAGGCCGCCGCTCGCACATCGAGGCCGCCGCCGCAGCGGGCCTCGTTTCGGCGCCAGACGCGCGCATTCAGCTGCCGGCCGCAAGGAGCGCTCCTGCGAAGGCCGAGGCGCCGGCGGCCGCCTCGTCGCTCGCTGCGCCGCCGCCCACGCTCGTCGTCGACCGGCCGCTGCGCTCTGGCCAGCAGGTCTACGCGCGCGGCCGCGACCTCGTCGTGCTCGCCATGGTCAACGCGGGGGCCGAGGTCATCGCCGACGGCAACATCCATATCTATGCGCCGCTGCGTGGCCGCGCGATGGCCGGCGCCCGCGGCGACGCCGACGCGAGGATCTTCGCCCTCGCGCTCGAGCCGGAGCTCATTTCCATCGCCGGCGTGTACCGCACCGGCGAGGAGCCCCTCCCCAAGACGGTCCGAGGCAAGCCGACGCAGGTACGGCTGGTCGCAGGTCCCGACGGCGAGCGGCTCGTCTTCGAACCCCTCAAAGGCTGACGCCGGGAGATCGCACGTGGGCAGCAACGACATCTACAACGCAACCCGAGAAGCAACCCCTAATGTTGAGATGGCACGCGGAATGGCAAGAATCGTCGTGGTGACGTCAGGCAAGGGCGGCGTGGGCAAGACCACGACGAGCGCCAGCTTCGCGTCGGGCCTGGCGCTGCGCGGGAAGAAGGTCGCGGTCATCGACTTCGACGTGGGCCTTCGCAACCTCGACCTCGTCATGGGCTGCGAGCGCCGCGTGGTGTACGACCTCATCAACGTCATCCACGGCGAGGCGAACCTGCACCAGGCCCTCATCAAGGACAAGCAGGGCGAGAACCTGTCCATCCTCGCCGCCTCGCAGACCCGCGATAAGGACGCGCTCACGCAGGAGGGCGTCGAGCAGGTGCTGACCGGCCTCTCGGCCATGGGCTTCGACTACATCGTGTGCGACTCGCCCGCCGGCATCGAGACCGGCGCGCTCCTTGCCATGCACTTCGCCGACGAGGCGCTGATCGTTACGAATCCCGAGGTCTCGTCGGTGCGCGACTCGGACCGCATCCTCGGCATTCTCGCCAGCAAGACCAAGCGCGCGATCGAGGGCCGCCAGCCGGTGAAGGAGCACCTCCTCATTACCCGATACAATCCCAACCGCGTCGATCTGGGCCAGATGCTCTCGATCGAGGACATCAAGGACATCCTGCGCATCCCGCTCATCGGCGTGATCCCGGAGTCGGAGACCGTGCTGCTGGCGTCGAACCAGGGGACGCCGGCCGTCCACATGCAGGGCTCGGACGTGTCCGAGGCCTACCGGGACGTCGTTGACCGGTTTCTCGGGGAGGAGCGACCTTTGCGCTTCACGCAAGCGGCGAAGCAGGGCTTCTTCAAGCGTCTCTTCGCCACCGCAAAGTAGGAGCGCCATGGCCTCGTTACTCTCATTCCTGCTCGGCGAGAAGAAGAAAAGTGCGGCGATCGCCAAGGAGCGCCTGCAGATCATCCTGGCGCACGAGCGGACCGGCCGCAGGCACGAGCCGAACTACCTGCCCGCGCTGCAGAAGGACCTCATCGCGGTAATCTGCAAATACATCCGCATCGACCCGGACGACATCAAGGTGAACCTCGAGCGCCAGGAAAACCTGGACGTTCTAGAAGTGAAGATCGAGCTGCCGGAGAAGCGCCGCGAGATGGTTCGCTGAACCCGGACGCCTGGTCGTTGCCTGGAGCCCGACAACGCTGCAGGTGTAATCCAGGAGGCTTGAAGGGAGCACGCGCTACGCGAATGTCCGCTCAGGGTCGAAAGCCGACTTATCGGCTGTCGCTCACGAAAGCGAGCTGGAAAATCTGGGGGTCCTAAGCGAGGACGCACTCGACCCCGCCGTCAGTACCCGCCCTTGCGCAGGCTCTCGGGCAGCCCGGCGATCTTGCCTGCCTGCTTGGAGGGGTTGCCGGGGTAGAGATCGAACAGGGTCTTGTTGTCCACCTTGCGGTCGGACCACTTGTCCTGCATGGCCTTGAGGATGGCGCGGTTGTTCGGCTGCTCGTTGTTGTGGTTGAAGTACGCGTCGCGCAGGTATTCGATTACGTCCCAGTGGTCCTGGGTGAGGGTGAGGCCCTCCGCGGCGGCGATTGCCTGCGCCACGTCCGTGTCCCAGTCCTCCTGCGATACCAGGTAGCCGGTTTCGGTTGCCTCGAGCACCTTGCCGTTCACTTCGTAGGCCATGTTTATCCCTGATAGGGTTGCGGACAAGCACGCATCATCGACCCGCGCGGTCCTGCGGCAAAATAGAGTTCATTGATCCGGCGATTTGCCGCGTTATTTTTTGGAGAAAGCCCCATGTTTTACCCCATTACGCTGCCCTTCGGCGCCAAGATGCTGTTCAACACCGTCAAGCTCAAGCCGGGCGTCAAGTTCGAGGACGTGGAGCTGGCCGTGGGCGAGATGTGCAACGTCGTCAAGGAGACTTACGGCGGCGACAAGGGCGGATTCCTCGCCGGCCAGGTGTTCAAGTTCTCCGGCTTCGTTTCCGACCAGGGCTCGCTCAACGCATCGCGCAGCGCGGACGAGCACTACGTCATCGTCACGTACTGGCGCTCGTTCGAGGAGCACGAGAAATCGCACGCCGACGCGGTCTTCGCCAACAAGTTCGAGGCGCTGGCGAAGATGTGCTCCGACAGCAAGGAGCTCGGCTACGAAATGCTGTGGCAGGGCGCGCCGGAAGACGCGGCGACCTAGTCGGTCCTCGAGCGCAGGTCGGCGATGTCCTTGTGCGGGATGAACAGGCCGCAGCCGAGCTTGCGTCCGGCGCCCAGGCCGCTTCGCTGCAGGAGCAGGGACTGCTCGAGCGCAAGGCCGGCGAGCATCAGGCTGCGCGCCTGGTAGGTGCGCGCCGGGGTGGCGACCGGCGTCACGCGGCCGCACACCATGCGTTCGGCGCGGATGCCGAGCGCGCCGAGCTCCTCGGTCGCGACGCCGACGAACGCCGCTTCGTCGGGCGCGTCGAGCACGACGCAGCGCGAGAACAGCGTCGTGATCCGCGACAGCGGCCGCAGCGTCATTTTCTCCACGTGCAGCGGCCAGCCGGCGACCTTCAGGGTGCGTCCGACCAGCGCGGCGGCCTCTTCGGCGCGGTGCGCGGGCAGGCGCAGCGCGAGCCGGGCGCGGTGCGAGAGCTGCAGCAGGGCGCCGGCGCCCTCGGGCCGCACCCAGCCGGCGCCCGAAGCCGCGCCATGCACCGTGTGCAGGCCGGCCTGCGGCTCTTCCCCGAACCAGGGCAGCGCCTGCTCGATCGCCTGCTGCAGCGCGTACGCGTGATCCACCGGCAGGCAGGGGCAGGCAATCGCGAACACCGCGTCCACGATCTGTTCTGTCCCGGCCATCAGTCCGGCGGCAGCGCGGCTTGCAGCGCTTCGCGGTCGAACCACCAGTCGTCCTGCACCAGCACGTCGACGACGTTGCGCAGGCGCGGCAGGAAGAGGGCCGGGTCGTTCAGCTCCATGGCCCCGATCCACCGGTTGAACGCCTGCTGCCCGTCGACGCCGCTGTGGCGGCGCGCCACGGTGGCGAGCACCTGGTTGGCGTAGAGCAGCAGGTGCTCGCGCTGGGGATCGCGGGCGCGCAGGTCGACGAGGTAGTAAGCCGTGACCGCCGCCACCGCCGCGCCGTCGGAGTCCGGCGGCGTCTCCTCGACCACGTGCTGGAGCAGCGCGACGCTCAGCTCGGGATCGACCGGATAGGTCACCGCGAGCCAGATGCCCTGGCCGAGCGCGGCGAGCGACTGCGGCTGCTCGGCGAGGAACAGGATGTCGCAGGCCTGCGCCGCGCCTTCCCAGGCCTGCTCGGCCAGGTACAGGTCGAAGGCCCTGCGCGCCGCCTCCCAGGCTTCGGGCCCTTTCTCAAGCCGCACCAGGGCGCGCCCGAGCTGCAGCTCCAGATCGGCGCGCCGCAGCGCTTCAGCGGCCGGGGAAAGCGCCTCGAGCTGGCCGCGCAGGTCGGCAACCAGGCGCTCCAGCATGCCGGTCGATTCCCTCGCGTCCGTGCTGTCGTCGGCGTTGCCGACGGCCGGGTCTTCCTTGATGTACTTGAGCGGGATGTACTTCATGCCGGCGCGACGCGATCGAAATAGCGGGCCCGATAGACCAGGCGGCCGCCGCCGGGCGCGTCGGTGAACGCGCTGCGGTCGTGCAGCACGTTGTTGCACACCAGGCCGTGCCCGCCCTGGAGCCTCAGCCGGAAGACATACGGCGAGTCGGAGTCGAGGATCTGCCTGAGATGGCGCACCGCGGCCTGCGTGATCTCGTCCGGCTGCCACTCGATGCTGCGCGTGCGCGCGGTGTAGCGCATGTGCAGCGCGCCGCCCTCGTGCGAGAAGACCGGACCCGTCTGCGCCGCGCGCTGCGCGGCGGGATCCTCTTCGTTGGCCGGAATGGTCATGGCATTGGGCGCGGACAGCGCCGCGACGTAGCGCGGGTCGGCGTCGCGCAGCAGGAGGTAGGCGATCTCGGGGTCGAGCAGGCGGTTCTCGCCGCCAGCGGCGGCGGGGCGCACGCAGTGCAGGATGAAGGCGCGGATGCGCTGAGCCGGGGGGTTGTAGTAGCCGTCGGTATGCCAGAGCAGGCGCCGGTTCGAGTAGGGAATGTAGCCGCGCGCCGACTTTTCCGGCGCCACCTCGAGCGAGCTGATGCCGTCCTCGTCGGCGAGCGGGTTGGCGTGCAGGCGCGCAAGGCCCAGGCGCGCGCCGAGCCGCCGCGCGATGTCCTTGTCGGCCAGGCCGGCGAGCGGGCTGGCGTAGACGGCCATGTTCGCCACGCCGCACACGCGCCGGATTTCCGCGGCCTCGCCGTCGCTGAGCTCGCGCGGGTCGCGCACCTGCACGATCAGGTCCTCGGCGCGGCGCGGATAGCGCGCGAGCTTGCGCTCGCGCCAGCGGTCGAATGGGTCTTGCAGGACGGCGTTCAAGGCCAGCACAACGTACCGCATATACGGCGGTTTTGGGCATAAGCAACCCGTATATCCCCAAAGGGAGGGGGGATATCCCTGCGGCGTATCCCCAAAGACCAGAAGCCCCGCGATGGTGCGTCATTACACTGACGCAGCCCGATTTCGCACCACGATCTCGCACCACTCTGGAGGAGCGATGTCCGAAGCCCCCAAGCAGCCCAAGGATCCCCAGCGGCACAGCACCTACGTGCCCAAGGAAAAGAAGTCCACCAAGGCGTTCCATCCGACGCCCATGCTGGATCAGCTCGAGAGCGGCCCGTGGCCGAGCTTCGTCACCGGGCTGAAGCGCCTGGCGCACGAGAACAACATGATGGTCGATCTCCTCGGCCAGCTCGAGCATTCCTACAAGACGCGCCTGGGCTACTGGAAGGGCGGCACGGTCTCGGTGTTCGGCTACGGCGGCGGCATCATCCCGCGCTTCTCGGAAGTCGCGGCCATGTTCCCGGAATCCAAGGAGTTCCACACCCTCCGGGTGCAGCCGCCGGCGGGCAACCACTACACCACCAAGCTGCTGCGCCAGCTCTCGACCTCCTGGAGCAAGTGGGGCTCCGGGCTGATCGCCTTCCACGGCCAGACCGGGAACATCATGTTCATCGGCTCGACCAGCGAGAACACCCAGCATTTCTTCGACGAGATCAACGAGTACGGCTTCGACCTGGGCGGCGCCGGCCCGTGCGTGCGCACCGCCATGTCCTGCGTCGGCGCGGCGCGCTGCGAGCAGTCGTGCGC
>DASUUN010000291.1:0-5497 GCA_036374055.1 Burkholderiales bacterium | reverse complement strand
GCGCCGCTGGAACAACTTCACCACCGGCCAGATCTACGAGTCGGTGATCAAGAAGGAGCGCCGCGGCGACTATCTCGGCGGCACGGTGCAGGTCATCCCGCACATCACCGACGAGATCAAGGCCTTCATCAAGCGCGGCGCCGGCGACGCCGACGTGGCGATCGTGGAGATCGGCGGCACCGTGGGCGACATCGAGTCGCTGCCGTTCCTCGAGGCCATCCGGCAGATGGGCCTGGAGCTCGGGCGCAACAACGTCTGCTACATCCACCTGACGCTCGTGCCCTATATCGCCTCGGCCGGCGAGATCAAGACCAAGCCCACCCAGCACTCGGTGAAGGAGCTGCGCGAGATCGGCATCCAGCCCGACGCGCTGCTGTGCCGCACCGACCGGCCGCTGCCCGAGGACGAGCGGCGCAAGATCGCCCTGTTCTGCAACGTGCAGAAGGAGGCCGTGATCTCGGCCTGGGACGTGGACTCGATCTACAAGATCCCGATGATGCTGCACGAGCAGATGCTCGACGAGATCGTGTGCCACAAGCTCGCCATCCTGGCGCGCGCCGCGGATCTCACGTCGTGGGTGAAGCTGGTGCAGGCGCAGGAGCATCCGCAGCACGTGGTCGACATCGCCTTCGTCGGCAAGTATGTCGACCTGCAGGATTCCTACAAGAGCCTCAACGAGGCCTTGCGCCATGCCGGCATCCACTCGAGCGCCAAGGTCAACATCCATTACGTGGACTCCGAGGAGATCGAGAAAGCCGGCGTCGGCGCGCTGGAGAAGATGGACGCGGTTCTGGTGCCCGGCGGGTTCGGCAAGCGCGGCACCGAAGGCAAGATCAGCGCCATCCGCTTCGCGCGCGAGAACGGCATCCCCTACCTCGGCATCTGCCTGGGCATGCAGCTCGCCACCATCGAGTTCGCGCGCAACGTCGCCGGCCTGGAGGGCGCCAACAGCACCGAGTTCGACCCCGACACGCCGCACCCCGTGGTGGCGCTGATTACCGAGTGGCTGGACCGCACCGGCCGCATCGAGAAGCGCACCGACAAGTCGGACCTCGGCGGCACCATGCGCCTGGGCGCGCAGAAATGTCCCGTCGAGCCCGACAGCCTCGCTTTCTCGATTTACGGCAAGGACGTGAACGAGCGGCACCGGCACCGCTACGAGGTGAACAACATCTACGTGCCGCAGCTCGAGGCGAAGGGCTACAAGGTCTCGGCGCGCACGCCGAGCGAGAACCTGCCCGAGATGATGGAGCTGCCGGCGCACCCGTTCTTCGTCGGCGTGCAGTTCCACCCCGAGTTCACCTCCACGCCGCGTAACAGCCACCCGCTGTTCAAGGCCTTCGTCGGCGCGGCGCTGCGGCACCGGGCGCGAGAGAAGCGTCCACTGTCGGTCGTCGCAGCGTGAACCTCTGCGGGTTCGAAGTCGGCCTCGAGCGGCCGCTATTTGTCATTGCAGGCCCGTGCGTGGTCGAGTCGCGCGAGCTGCAGATGGACGTCGCCGGGCGGCTGAAGGAGACGACCGCGAAGCTGGGCATCCCCTTCATCTTCAAGTCTTCCTACGACAAGGCGAACCGCAGCTCGGGAAAATCCTTTCGCGGGCCGGGCATGGACCAGGGTCTGCGGATTCTCCAGGAGGTGAGGCGGCAGCTTGGCGTTCCGGTCCTCACCGACGTGCACACCGAGGAGGAGGTGAAGCCGGCCGCCGAGGTGGTCGACGTCCTGCAGACGCCGGCCTTCCTGTGCCGTCAGACCGACTTCATCCACGCCGCGGCCTCCGCCGGCAAGCCGGTGAATATCAAGAAGGGCCAGTTCCTGTCGCCGCACGAAATGAAGAACGTGGTGGACAAGGCGCGCGAAGCATCGGGGCAGGACAACATCCTGGTCTGCGAGCGGGGCTTTTCCTTCGGCTACGGCAACCTGGTCTCCGACATGCGCTCGCTCGCCATCATGCGCAGCACCGGCTGCCCCGTGGTGTTCGACGCGACGCACTCGGTGCAGCTGCCCGGTGGGCAGGGGACCGCTTCGGGCGGGCAGCGCGAGTTCATCCCGGTGCTCGCGCGCGCGGCGGTGGCCGCCGGCATCGCCGGCCTTTTCATGGAAACGCACCCGAACCCGGAGAAGGCGCTGTCCGACGGCCCGAACGCGTGGCCGCTGGGCATGATGCCGGAGCTGCTCGAGACGCTGCTCGAGCTCGACCGGGTGGTGAAGAAGAACGGATTCGCCGAACAAAAGGTCGTGCAATGAGGGTCAAGCAATGAGCTCCATCGTGGACGTGGTGGCCAGGGAAATCCTGGATTCGCGCGGCAACCCCACCATCGAGGCCGACGTGCTGCTCGAGTCGGGCGTCATGGGGCGCGCGGCGGTGCCTTCGGGCGCCTCCACCGGCAGCCGCGAGGCGATCGAGCTGCGCGACGGCGACAAGGGCCGCTACGGCGGCAAGGGCGTGCTGAAGGCGGTCGAGAACGTGAACACCGAGATTTCCGAGGCGATCGTCGGGCTCGATGCCGTGGAGCAGGCTTTCATCGACCGCACGCTGCTCGACCTGGACGGCACGGAGAACAAGTCGCGCCTCGGGGCCAACGCCACGCTCGCGGTGTCGATGGCCGTGGCCAAGGCGGCGGCCGAGGAGGCCGGCCTGCCGCTGTACCGCTACTTCGGCGGCTCGGGCCCGATGCACATGCCGGTGCCGATGATGAACGTCGTCAACGGCGGGGTCCACGCGAACAACCGACTCGACTTCCAGGAGTTCATGATCGTGCCGGTGGGCGCGCAGTCCTTCCGCGAGGCGCTGCGCTGCGGCGCAGAAGTATTTCAGTCCCTGAAAAAACTGATCGACGCGAAAGGCATGTCGACGGCGGTCGGCGACGAGGGGGGCTTCGCGCCGGCCGACCTGGCGACGCACGCGGCGGCCATCGAGCTCATCCTGGAGGCGATCGGCAAGGCGGGCTACGCCGCCGGCAAGGACGTGGTGCTGGCGCTCGACTGCGCCGCCTCCGAGTTCTTCAAGGAGGGGGCCTACGTGCTGGAGTCGGAGGGCAAGCGGCTCGACGCCGCCGGATTCACCGCCTATCTGGGCGAGCTCGCCGCGCGCTATCCCATCGTCTCGATCGAGGACGGCATGGCCGAGAGCGACTGGGAAGGGTGGAAGGCGCTGACGGCGAAGCTCGGCGGCAAGCTGCAGCTCGTGGGCGACGATCTATTCGTCACCAACGCGCGCATCCTGCGCGAGGGCATCGAGCAGCGCGCGGCCAACGCCATCCTCATCAAGGTGAACCAGATCGGCACGCTCACCGAGACCTTCGCGGCCGTCGAGCTCGCCAAGCGCGCCGGATACGGCACCGTGCTGTCGCACCGCTCGGGAGAGACCGAGGACACCACCATCGCGGACATCGCCGTGGGCACCAACGCGCTGCAGATCAAGACCGGCTCGCTGTCGCGCACCGACCGCGTGGCCAAGTACAACCAGCTGCTGCGCATCGAGGAAGACCTCGGCGACTCGGTGGGCTATCCCGGCCGCGACGCGTTCGTTCGCCGCGGATGAAGCTGCTCGCCGCCATCCTCGGCGCCCTGATCGTGCTCATCCAGTATCCGCTGTGGCTGGGCAAAGGCGGCTGGCTGCGGGCCTGGGAGAGCGAGCGCCAGCTCGAGTCGCAGCGCGCGGGCAACCGTCTGCTCGAGGGCCGCAACGCCGCCCTTGCCGCGGAGGTGCGCGACCTCAAGCAGGGGATCGAAGCGATCGAGGAGCGCGCGCGCTACGAGCTCGGCATGATCCGCAAGGACGAGGTCTTTTTCCAGATTGTGGAGCCTCAGTCGGAGAAAAATGGGGTCAGACCCCTTCCTTAGGAAAAAATGGGGTCAGACCCCTTCCTTGGAACGGCTGCCTGGCATCTAATGGAAGGGGTCTGACCCCATTTTTTCCAGCCATGAGACTTTCTGACCAGCAGCTCGAGCAGTTCGACCGCGACGGGTACCTGTTCTTCCCGGCGCTCTTTTCCCCGGACGAGATCAAGGTCCTCAACGACGAGGTGCCCGCGCTCTACGCGCAGCGCCGGCCCGAGAACGTGCGCGAGAAGGCCGGCGACGTGGTGCGCACGAATTTCGCGGCGCACATGTACAGCTACCCGTTCGCCAAGCTGGCGCGCCACCCGCGCATGGTCGAGCCGATCCGCCAGATCTTCGGCGAGGACGTGTACATGCACCAGTTCAAGATCAACGGCAAGGCGGCGTTCGACGGCGACGTGTGGCAGTGGCACCAGGACTACGGCACCTGGCGCAATGACGACCAGATGCCCGAGGCGCGTGCCATGAACGTGGCCATCTTTCTCGACGAGGTCAACGAGTTCAACGGCCCGCTGATGTTCATCCCGGGCAGCCACAAGCTGGGCGTGCTCGACGCCGAGCACGACACGGGTACCACGAGCTACCCCTTATGGGTCATCAACCACGACACGATAAGGCAGCTGGTCGAGCGCGGCGGGATCGTCGCGCCCAAGGGCCCCGCCGGCTCGATGATCCTGTTCCATGGCTGCCTGGTGCATGCCTCGACTTCCAACCTCTCGCCCTGGAACCGGGTGAGCGTGTACCTGTCCCTGTGCGCGGTGTCGAATCACATCCGCCGCTTCAAGCGCCCGGGCTACATCGCGCACCGCGATTTCACCCCCATCCAGCCGCTGCCCGACGACTGCCTGCTGCGTCACTGCGAGGTCTCGCTTCCCTGGAAGGACGGCACGCCCGCCGAAGAGCTCCAGGGCCAGCTGAAGGCGGCTTAGTGAATCTCTACGCGAAGTTGCTGCAGCGAAAAGACAACCCGCTGCGCATCGGGGTCATCGGCGCGGGCAAGTTCGGCGCCATGTACATCGCCCAGGTGCCCAAGACCCCGGGCGTTCACCTCGTCGGTATTGCAGATCTTTCTCCGGGCAACGCGAAGGAAAGTCTCGACCGCGTGGGATGGGCTGCGCCAGCCTATTCGGCTCCTTCGCTGGACAAGGCGCTCAAGGAAAGGACCACCCACGTCAGCGACGATTGGGAAAAGCTCGTCGCGCATCCGGCGATCGACATCATCATCGAGTCGACTGGCAATCCGCCGGCCGCGGTGGAGCATGCACTCGCGGCGTTCCGCAACGGCAAGCACGTGGTGATGGTGACGGTGGAGGCCGACGCGTTCTGCGGGCCGCTGCTTGCGCGCAAGGCGGCCGAGGCGGGCGTGGTCTACAGCCTCGCCTATGGCGACCAGCCGGCGCTGATCTGCGACCTGGTCGACTGGGCACGGGCGGCGGGCTTTCCGGTGGTCGCGGCCGGCCGCGGCCACAAGTGGCTGCCGCACTTCGCGCAATCCACGCCGGAGACCGTGTGGGGCTACTACGGGCTGACGCCGGAGCAGGCGAAGGCGGGCGGCCTGAATGCCAAGATGTTCAACTCGTTCCTCGATGGCTCGAAGCCGGCGATCGAGACGGCTGCGGTCTGCAACGCCACCGGCCTGACGCCGGCACCCGGCGGC
>DASUUN010000290.1:0-14654 GCA_036374055.1 Burkholderiales bacterium | reverse complement strand
CCAGTACCTGCTCGACCGCAACCTGCTGCGCGGCGAGTTCATCAGCCTGCTGCTGTTCTCGCTGCTCGGCATGATGGTCCTCATCAGCGCGAACAGCTTCATCACCGTGTACCTGGGCCTGGAGCTGATGTCGCTGTGCCTGTACGCCCTGGTGGCGCTGAACCGCGAGTCGGCGCAGGCGACCGAGGCGGCGATGAAGTACTTCGTGCTCGGGGCGCTGTCGTCCGGGCTGCTGCTCTACGGCATGTCCATGATCTACGGCGCCACCGGCACGCTGGCAATTCCCGAAGTGGCGCGGGTCGTGGGCGAGCTTGCCGGCAAGGACCACAACTTCCTGGTGTTCGGCCTGGTCTTCGTGGTGGCCGGCGTGGCCTTCAAGATCGGCGTGGTGCCGTTCCACATGTGGATCCCGGACGTCTACCACGGGGCGCCGACGCCGGTGACGCTGGTGATCGGCTCGGGGCCGAAGATCGCCGCGTTTGCCATGGCGATGCGGCTGCTGGTGAACGGGTTGCCGGCGCTGGCGGCCGACTGGCAGCAGATGCTGGCGCTGCTCGCCATCCTGTCGATCGCGCTGGGCAACATCACCGCCATCGCGCAAAGCAACCTCAAGCGCATGCTTGCCTATTCGGCCATCGCCAATATGGGCTTCCTGCTGCTCGGGCTGCTGTCGGGCGTGGTCGACGGCAATACCCTCAATGCCGGGACCGCGTACAGCGCCTCGCTCTTCTACATCATCACCTACGCCATCATGACGGTCGGCGCCTTCGGCATCCTGCTGCTGCTGTCGCGCGCCGGCTTCGACTGCGAGCGGCTGGACGACATGCGCGGCCTGAACCGCCGCAGCCCGTGGTACGCGTTCATGATGATGATCATCATGCTGTCGCTCGCCGGCCTGCCGCCGACCGTGGGGTTCTACGCCAAGTTCGTGGTGCTGTCCGCCGCGGTGAACGCCGGATGGATCTGGCTCGCGGTCGCCGCGGTGGTGCTGTCGGTGGTCGGGGCCTTCTACTACCTGCGCGTGGTGAAGCTCATGTACTTCGACGAGCCGGTCGACACCGCGCCGGTCTCCGGCAGCTTCGGCGCGCGCGTGCTGATGTCGGCCAACGGCCTGGCGGTGCTCGCCTTCGGCATCTTCCCGGGCAGCCTGATGGCGCTCTGCTACGTAGCCATCGCCACGCTTTGAAAGACCTCACCGAGCATCGCATTTCCTCCGAGCAGGTGTACGACGGCGCGCTCCTCAAGGTACACCGCGACACCGTGCGCCTGCCCGACGGCAGCACCGGCGGGCGCGAATACATCCGCCACCCGGGGGCGGTGGCCATCGTGCCGCTGTTCGACGACGGGCGCGTGCTGCTCGAGCGCCAGTTCCGCTACCCCCACCGCCGGGAGTTCATCGAGCTCCCCGCCGGCAAGCTCGAGCCGGGCGAGCCGCACCTGAATACCGCGAAGCGCGAGCTGCTCGAGGAGACCGGCTACGTCGCGCAGGAATGGACGCCCCTGGGCGTGATCCACACCGCCATCGCCTATACGGACGAGGCGATCGAGCTGTTCATGGCGCGAAAGCTCACCCTGCAGCAGCGCAGCCTCGACCAGGGCGAGTTCCTCGAGATCCTTACCGTCCCCTTCGACGAGGCTGTCGCCATGGTGCGCGACGGCAGGATCACCGACGCCAAGTCGGTCGCCGGCCTTCTCTGGGTCGCCACGTTCCTCTGATTTGGGGGCTTGCGAGGCCGTGAGTCGGGGTGTACCATCCATATAGATGGTATATGGATGGTAATCGGATGGCGATACCTGTCGAAAGTGAAAAGATCACGATCAACCTCGGCGTAGTGGACCTTGGCCAGATCGACCTGCTGGCGCGCGAGGGCTTCTACAGCAATCGCACGGACTTCATCCGTACCGCCATCCGCAATCAGCTGGCCACGCATGCCGATGTGGTGAAGCAGACCGTGGCGCGCAGGACCCTGGTATTGGGCCTGCAGCACTTCAGCAAGGCCGATCTCGAAGCCGCGCGCGATGCGGGGCAGAAGCTGGACATCAAGGTCCTCGGGCTCGCGAGCATTGCGAATGACGTCACTCCCGAGCTCGCGCGCGAAGCCATCGCCTCGCTGTTCGTGCTCGGGGCCTTGCAGGCCAGCGCCTCAGTCAAGGCTGCGCTTGCCGATCGCATTCTCTAAGGAAACTACGAACGTGAATCTGAAATTCCCGGCGGGCCTCGCCCATGCCACCGCCTTGGTGCGCAGCGGCAACCTGATGGAAGCCACCCGCGAGATCCAGCGTGCATTGCGCGGTGCGCCGCAGGCGCCGCCGGCGCAGCGGGACGGCGGCCGTTTCCTGACCGATACGTATGCCAACGCGGCGGGCACGCGGACCTACAAGACCTACCTTCCGCCGCGTCCGGCGGAGGGCTTGCCGGTCGTCGTCATGCTCCATGGATGCAAGCAGCACCCGGACGACTTCGCGGCCGGCACCCGCATGAACGCGCTGGCCGATGAGCTCGGCTTCGTCGTTGTCTACCCCGCCCAATCGAGCCAGGCGAATGTATCGGGCTGCTGGAACTGGTTTCAGCCACAGCACCAGCGGCGCGAGGCCGGCGAGCCTTCCCTGATCGCCGGCATCACGCGCAAAGCGACCGCGCGGCACGCGCTCGACGAGCGGCGCATTTACGTCGCGGGTCTCTCCGCCGGGGGCGCAATGGCCGCCGTCATGGCGAGCACCTACCCGGAGCTGTACGCTGCCGTCGGTATCCATTCCGGCCTGGCGTTCGAAGCCGCGCGCGACTTGCCTTCCGCCCTGGCCGCCATGAAGCGCAAGTCCCGCGGCGGCCGCGGCGCTCCCCAGGACATTCCGCTGATCGTGTTCCATGGCGACCGCGATACCACCGTGCATCCCAGCAATGGCGAGCACCGGACTTCCGGCACGCTGGAAAGAGTCGAGAAGGGCCGTGCCAACGGGCGTGCCTATACGAGGACCGTGCACCTGAACGCCGAGGGCGAAACGGTGCTCGAGCACTGGCTCGTGCACGGCGCCGGGCATGCCTGGTCGGGCGGCGACCCTAGCGGCTCCTTCGCTGACGCGCAAGGTCCCGACGCCAGCCGGGAAATGCTGCGTTTCTTCCGCCTGTTTCAGGTGCGAAAGAGAGTGGGCGATGTCCGCTAGCTGCGCACCGGGCTGCAGTAGGTCCCACCGATGGGGTCAGGGGAGGCAAATGTCCGCGTAACCGCCCGGGCTTACGCTGCAACCTCGCTCAATGCTCCGCGAGGCATGTCGAAGTCGCGCGCGGCGGCGATCTCGCCCGCTAGCCGCAGACGCCCACGTAGCCGCAGGAGGTGCAGTAGTCGCAGCCGTCCTTGCGGATGAGGGTGCTGTTGCCGCAGTCGGGGCAGCGGGCGCCGGCGATCACCGGCACGTGCGTCTCCGAGGGCGCCTCGAGGATGCCCATGGCGCGCCGCGGCAGGCCGTTCTCGTCGAGGATGCCGAGCATCGCGTAGCGATGCAGGATCAGCCGCGCCAGGTAGGAGATGGTCGAGGGGAAGGTCTGCTGCTTCCTGGCCCCCGGGACGAACGCCATGAAATCGCCGAGCGGTTCGGGGAACTCGAGCAGCTTCCTCAGCTTCATCCCGATCCACGCCGGGTCTAGCACGCGCATGTCCAGCGACAGGATCTTGCACAGGCCGTCGAGCGCGCGCGGGTATTCGCCCGACAGCCAGACCGAGTAGGGACGCGTGATCGCGTCGGGCAGCGTGATCTCCTTCAGGCCCAGGACGAAATCATCCCCGGTGCGTGGGTTGAATACGTCCACGGTCCACGACATGGTGCCGTCGGTGCCGGTCTTGGGTTCCTTCAGCGCAAACATCGCATCGACCACGGGAGAGGAGCCGTCGCCCCCGGTGAGCGAGAAGTCGCCTTCGAGGCCCTTGTGCAATTGCTCGACGCGCCACTTCACCACCTGCGCGAAGGCCGACACCACGGAAGGCATGCGCTTTTTCTCGCCCTTGGGCGGAAAGGGCATGTCGAAGCCTTCGTCGCCGCCGGTCTTGGCCAGCGTCTCGAGCTTGAGCATGAGCCAGGCGTGGTCGTTCGCCCGCATGTCCATCGACAGCGTCTTGGCGAGCGCCCCCAGGCCGCGCGGCTGCTCGCTGCCGTTGACCCACACCTCGAAGGCGTGCGGCTGGCCGTTTTCCACATGGCCGACGAACACCGCGAAGCGGTAATGCGGGTGCTCGATCATGTAGGTCCACGCCGGGTTGCCGGCCGAGATGTCCGGGCGGCCCGGCCAGCGCAGCGACGAGAGAACCGGCGCCGGGACCGACTTCACCGTGAGGCGGCGGTTGACGTCGTCCTGCACGAAGTCCTGCGGCTTTTCCACCGACAGCACCGACCCGAGGATCTTGTTGGGGCGATAGGTCGCCAGGCCCTTCAGGCCGGACTTCCACGCGAGGAAGTACAGGTCCTGGAACTCGCCGTAGGGGTAGTCCTCCGGCACGTTGACCGTCTTCGAGATGCTGGTGTCGACGAACGGCGCCACCGCGGCCACCATCTCCTCGTGCGAGCGCGCGGAAATCTCCAGAGCGGTGACGAAGTAGGAGGGCAGGGCATCGATGTTGCCGCCGGCCGCCTTGTAGCGGCGCCAGGCGTGGTCCTCGACCGGGAACTCCTTGAGCGAGCCGTCGGCCATGCGCTTCTTGCGCGTGTAGGTCCAGGAGAACGGCGGCTCGATGCCGTTGGAGGCGTTGTCGGCGAAGGCGAGGCTGATCGTGCCGGTCGGCGCGATGGACAGCAGGTGAGAATTGCGCAGCCCATGCTTCCTGATCTGATCCTTCAACGGGGAAGGAAGGCGGCTGGCAAAGCTGCTTCCCGCGAGATACAGGTCGGCGTTGAACAGCGGAAAGGCGCCGCGCTCCTTCGCCAGCTCCGCCGAGGCGCGGTAGGCGTGGTCGCGCATGCTCTCCGCGATGCGCGCGCCCATCTGGCGCGCCTCGTCGGTGTCGTACTTGAGCCGCAGCATGATGAGCGCGTCGCCCAGCCCGGTGAATCCCAGTCCGACGCGGCGCTTGGCCATCGCCTCCTCGTGCTGCTGCTCGAGCGGCCAGGCGGTGACCTCGAGCACGTTGTCCAGCATGCGGATCGCGACCTCGACATTCTTGCCGAACTTGTCGAAGTCGAATTTCGCGTTCTCGGTAAAGGCGTTGGAAATGAACCTGGTCAGGTCGATGGATCCCAGGCAGCAGCAGCCGTAGGGCGGCAGCGGCTGCTCTGCGCAGGGATTGGTCGCCTCGATATGCTCGCAGTACCCGAGGTTGTTGTCGCGGTTGATGCGGTCGAGGAACAGGATGCCCGGCTCGGCGTGGTCGTAGGTCGAGCGCATGATCTGGTCCCACAGGTCGCGCGCGCGCACCTTGCGGTAGACCCAGAGGCCGTCGGCGCGCTGGTAGACGCCCTCCGCGGGCCAGGGCTTTTTCTTGTGGACCAGCTCGATCTCGCGGTCGTGCTCCACCGCGGTCATGAACTCGTCGGTAACGCCGACCGAGACGTTGAAGTTGGACAGGTCGCCGTGGTCCTTGGCGTGGATGAATTCCTCGATGTCCGGGTGGTCGCAGCGCAGCACGCCCATCTGCGCGCCGCGGCGCGAGCCGGCGGATTCCACCGTTTCGCACGACTGGTCGAACACCCGCATGTAGGACACCGGTCCGCTGGCGCGCGAATGCGTGCCCTTCACCTCGGCGCCCTTGGGCCGGATGGCGGAGAAGTCGTAGCCCACGCCGCCGCCGCGGCGCATGGTTTCCGCGGCTTCCTGCAGCGCGGTGTAGATGCCGGGCTTGCCGTCGACCACTTCCGAGATCGAGTCGCCCACCGGCTGCACGAAGCAGTTGATCAGCGTCGCCTGCAGCTGGACGCCGGCGGCCGAGGCGATGCGCCCGGCGGGGATGAAGCCTTCCTCCTGCGCCTGAAGGAAGCGGCGCTCCCAGTAGGCGCGCCTTTCCTCGGGCTCCGCCTGCGCCAGGGCCCGCGCCACGCGCAGGCGCACCTCGGCCACCGTGGTTTCGTCGCCCTTGGCGTACTTCTCGATCAGCGCGTCGCGGCAGATTTCCTGCTCGGCGACCAGCGGGGACAGCTGGATTTCCATGGGACCCTTACTGTAACTATTTACAGTATATCAAATCACGTTTGAGGAACCGCGGGGGCGTCCTCGGTGCCGGTCTCGGCCTCCTGCCGGGCGCGCTTGAGCAGCTCGGCGGCGTCGGCGTGGCCGTAGCGCAGCGCGAGCTCGACCGCGGTGTCGCCTTCGCGCGTAGCGAGCGCGGGGCTCGCCCCGTTGCGCAGCAGCAGCTCGACCATCGGCACGCTGCCTTTCATGGCCGCGTAGGCGAGGGGCGTGTAGCCGTTGTCGTGGCGCAGGTCGGGGTCGAAGTTCATCGACAATACCTTCTGCGCGTAGACCAGATTGTCCTTCTCGATGGCGTAGAACAGGGCGCGCACGCCCTCCGGGCTCTTCTCCTTGGGCTTGGGCTCCAGGCCGGTGGGCAGCACCTTCACTATGTAGTTAATCAGCCCGACCCCCACCAGCGCGACCAGCGCGAGCACAATCGGGACCTTGGAGATGTTCAGGCCCTCGGCGATCTGCTCGGGCATGTTGGCGCCGGCGATGAGCAGCATCACCGCCACGAACAGGAAGAACTTGAGGTACAGGAACAGGCCTATGATCACCGCTATGCCGAGGAAGGCGAGCAGGGTGTCCTGGCTTACGCCGAGCGCACCTTCCACGTACTCCTGGGGCAGGTTGGCGAGCACCGCGGTGATCGTGATGAGTCCCATCAGGATCAGCTCGCGGATGCGCAGCCTGGTGAGGAAATCGAGACCTTCTTTTTGTCCAGCCATTGCTGTCTCCCTGATGCGCATTCTATAGAATTTCGACCGTGTCCAAAGCCTTCGTCCGGGAAGATTCCGACGCGCCCGAGGAGCCGCTCGAGGCGCCGCCGGTCGCCGCGCGCGGAAAGAATTACATTTCGCCGGCGGGATTCGCGCGTCTGAAGGCGGAGCTGCGCGAGCTGGTCGAGGTCGAGCGGCCCGAGGTGGTGAAGACGGTGGCGTGGGCGGCGTCGAACGGCGATCGCTCCGAGAACGGCGACTACCTCTACGGCAAGAAGCGGTTGCGGGAGATCGACCGCCGGGTGCGCTTTCTCATCAAGCGGCTGGAGAACGCCGAAGTCGTCAATTCATCCGGCCGCGATACCGACCAGGTGTTCTTCGGCGCGAGCGTCAAGGTGAAGACGAGCGGCACGGTGAAAGAAGTCACGATCCTCGGGCTGGACGAAGTCGATCCGGCACGCGGCATCGTTTCGTGGGTATCGCCGATCGCGAGAGCGCTCATCAAGGCGCGCGAGGGCGACACGGTCACGCTGCGCACCCCCGGCGGCGAGGAGAAGCTGGAAATTCTGGAGGTCAACTACCCATGAGCATCGCCAAGGAGTTCCGCGAGTTCGCCATGAAGGGCAACGTCGTCGACCTGGCGGTCGGCGTGATCATCGGCTTGGCGTTCGGCAAGATCGTCGCCTCGGCGGTGAACGACATCATCATGCCGCTGGTGGGCACGCTGCTGGGCGGCCTGGACTTCAACAGCCTGATGGTCGAGATCGGCAACGCCAAGATCCAGTACGGAAAGTTCATCCAGGCCTGCGTCGACTTCGTGATCATCGCCTGGGTGATCTTCGTCGCCGTCAAGGTGATCAACCGCCTGAAGCGCGCCGAGCCGCCGCCCGCGCCGCCCACCCCGCCGCGCGAGGAGCAGCTGCTCACCGAGATCAGGGACCTGCTGAAGCAGCAACGCTAGCGATTTTTTTCGACCCCCTGAGAAGGGGGTCGTGAGCCGAAGGCGAGCGGGGGGTTGGTTTTCGAGAAACAGCAACCCCCCGCTCGCAAAAGCCGCTCGCCGCCCCCCTTCTCAGGGGGGTGGAGAAACAGCGGCTACTTCTGCTTGAAATCCCCGGCGGTGATCACCGAGAGCTTCGCCGGGTCGAGATGGCGCTTGACGGCGCCGCGCACCTCTGCGGGGGTGAGCTCGGCTATGCGGCGCTCGAACTCGATGTCCCAGGCGAACGTGCGCCCGACGAACAGATAGTTCGAGAGCCGGCCGGCGAGCGCGCGGTCCTGCGTGCGCTGCATCCGGCGCGCCTCGAGCAGTGCCTGCTTGCCGCGCTCCACCTCGCCGGCGCTGAAGCCCTCGCGCACGGCGCGCTCCAGCTCCTCGCGGATGGCGAGGCGCACCCGGTCTCGGTTCTGCGGGGCGAAAATCGAGCCGACGCGGAAGGCCGAGTTCTGGTCGAAGGCGCTCGAGTTGAACGAGGTGAAGGTGCTGTAGGACAGCCCTTCCTTCTCGCGCACGCGCGCCGGGATGCGCGCGGTGGAGGAGCCGCCGAGCAGGTAGTTCGCCAGCACCAGCGCCGGAAAATCCGGATGGTCGTCGCGCACCGGCATGTTGAGCCCGGCGCGCAGCACCGCGTTCGCCTTGTCGGGCGTGACGACCTGGGTGACGGCCGGCGGCACCTCGAAGTAGCGGGTGGGCACGCGCTTGAACGGGCGCGGCGTCTGCCACGGGCCGAACAGCTCCTCGACCAGCTGCGCCACCTCGTCCGGGTCGAAGTCGCCGACCGCGACGAAGTCCGCGCCGGTCGCGCCGAACAGCTCGCGGTAACAGGCCACCGCATCCTCGACGGTGGCCTCGCGCAGCCAGCGGATCTTCTCGTCGAGCGTCGGCGTGTAGTGCGGGTGGCCCTGCGGATACTCGCTCAGATGGCGCGTGAGGCGCTCGGAGGCGCGCGCCGAGGGGTCGGTGCGCTGCGCTTCGGCGCCGGTGATCGCGGCGCGCTTCATCTCCTCGAACTCCGCGGGCGAGAACGCCGGCTCGCGCAGCACTTCGGCCACCAGGCGCAGCGCGGCGGGCAGGTTCTCGCGCCGCACCTCGACGCTCGCGCCCTCGCCGCCCACCGAGACGCTGGCGTTCAGCCGCTCGAAGGCGTCCTTCAGCTCGGCGCGGTTGCGCCGCCGGGTGCCGCGCATCAGCATGTGGCCGGCGTAGCTGCAGGCGACCTCGCGGTGGCTCAGGCTCTGCTCGTCGCCCCAATGCAGCGTGAGGCTCGCGAGCACGCGGCCGCCGCGCGTCTTCTTCGGCAGCAGCGCGGCGCGGATGCCGTTGGCGAGCTTGCGGCGCACCAGGCGTGCCTCGATGTTCTGCGGCGACGGCTCGAACGCCTCGCCCAGGCGCACGCCCTCGGCGTCGCCCTTGAACGCCTCGAGCGCCGCCTGCCAGTCGTGCGACGGCGGGATCGGCGCGCGGTCCGGCGATTCGGTCGGCTGGAACACGCCCAGCACGCGGTTGGCGTGCTTCAGGTACTGCTCGGCGACGCGCTGCACGTCGGCGATCGTCACCTTCTTCAGCCGCTCGCGGTAGAGGAAGTACAGCCGCCAGTCGCCGATCGCCGCGAACTCCGACAGCGCGCGCAGGAAGGCGCCGGTGTCGAGCTGGGTCTTCTCGAACTCGTTCAGCAGGGTGGTGCGCGCGCGCTCCACTTCCTCGGCGCGCACCGGGTCGCGCTTCACGTTCTCCAGCACCTCGAGCAGCGCCTCGCGCGCCGCGTCCAGCTTGCCGTCCCTGGGCAGCGTGCCGCCGAAATACAGGTAGCCGGGGTCGTACAGGCCGCGCTCGACGCCCCACACGTAGCTCGCCAGGCCCTTCTGCACCAGGGCGCGATGCAGCCGCCCGGAGGGCACCTCGCCGAGCACGCGCGTCAGCACGTCGATGGCGGGATAGTCCGGGTGATGCCCGGCCGGCACCCGGTACATGGCCGAGAGGATCGGGTTCTCGCCCACGCGCCTCAGGGTGACGCTGCGCTCGCCGTCCTGGGTGGGCTCCTGCGTATAGAACGCCGGAAGCCGGCGTTGCGGCTTCGGGATCGGGCCGAAATGCTTCGCCACGAGCTCGAGCGCGCGCGGCTCGTCGATGCGCCCGGCGACGATGAGCAGCGCATTGTCGGGCTGGTACCAGGTGCGGTAGAACGCCTGCAGCCGGTCGATCGGCACGTTCTCGATGTCGGCGCGCTGGCCGATGATCGGGTTGCCGTAGTTGTGCCAGGGAAAGGCGAGCTGCTGCATGCGCTGGAACAGCACCGAGCCGGGGTTGTTCTCGCCCATCTCGAACTCGTTGCGCACCACGGTCATCTCGCTGTCCAGGTCCTGCTTCGAGACGAACGAGTTCACCATGCGGTCGGCCTCCATGCCGAGCGCCCAGTCGAGGTTGTCGTCGGTGGCGGCGAAGGTCTCGAAGTAGTTGGTGCGGTCGTTCGACGTGGTGCCGTTCCAGCGCGCGCCGCGCCGCGTGAACTGCTCCTTGATGTCGGGATGGCGCTTGGAGCCCTTGAACAGCAGGTGCTCCAGCAGATGCGCCATGCCCTTCTCGCCGTAGCCCTCGTGGCGCGAGCCGACGAAGTAGGTGATGTGCACGGTGATGGTGTCGACGCCCGGATCGGGCAGCATCAGCACGCGCAGGCCGTTGGCCAGCCGGTACTCGGTGGCGCCTTCGATCGAGTGGGTTTTGTGCAGCGGCTGGGCCGCGGCGGCGGCGCACAGGCACAGCAGGAAGAACGCGGCGTAGAGCCGTTTCATAGCAGCCAGTCGAATAGATGCAGGGCGGCGAGCCCGGCGGCGATCGTAGCGAAGGTCAGCCGCCAGCGCCATGCCACGGCGATGGCCGCCGCGCCGGCGAGCAGCCGCTCGTTGTACGGCGACAGGTATAGGACCCCTTTCTGCAGCAGCAGTTCCGGCGCCCAGATGGCGGTCAGCACCGCGGCCGGGACGAAGGGCAGGGCGCGGCGCAGCAGCGCCGGCAGCTGCACGCTCTCGGGCAGCAGCAGGAACGACGCGCGCAGGGCGAGGGTGACGAGGCCCATGCCCAGGATGGCGAGCCACAGCGTCAGGCGCGCCTCCGCACCAGCATGCCGACGGTGATCCCGGCCAGCGCGGCGGCCGCCAGCCCCAGGCGCATCGGCAGCGCCCACGCGGCGATCACGGTGAGCGCGGCGGCGAGCGCCGCGGCCACCATCGCCCGGTCGCGCAGCAGCGGCACGGTGAGCGCGATGAATGCGAGCGGCGCGGCGAACTCGAGCCGCCATTGCGTCGGCAGGGCTGCGCCGATCGCGATGCCCAGGCCCACCGCCACCTGCCAAGTCAGCCAGATCGGCAGCGCCGCGCCGAGGAAGTAGCCGAGCGTGCCGCGCACCCGCGGATGCTCCGTGAAGCGCGCGATGGCGAGGCCGTACGCGTTGTCGGCGAGCAGGTAGGCGGCCGCGAGCTTCCAGCGCAGCGGCAGCCCGGCGAGGTGCGCGCGCAGCGAGGCGCTGTACATCATGAAGCGCAGGTTGACGAACAGGACAGTGAGCAGGATCACCGCGAGCGGCGTGCCGGCGGCGAGCAGCTGCGTGGCCGCGAGCATCGAGGCGCCGGCGTACACCACGACCGACATCGCCATGGCCGCGAGCGGCGGGATACCGCCCGCGACCATCGCCACGCCGGTGACCAGGCCGAACGGCGCCACGCCAAGCAGGTAGGGCGCCGCAGCGCGGGCCCCCGCGGCGGCCTGGGTGCGCTGCTTCAGAGCTGCTTCAGCATGGTGGCGGCGTCCGACACCTCGAACTTGCCGGGCGCCTCGACGTTGAGCTGCTTCACCACGCCGTCGTCCACCAGCATGGAGAAGCGGCTCATGCGCGTGCCCATGCCGCGCGCGTTGAGGTCCAGGTCCAGGCCGAGGGACTTGGCCCACCGCGCGCTGCCGTCGGCGAGAAAGCGGATCTTGCCCAGCGCTTTCTGGTCGCGGCCCCAGTGCGCCATGACGAAGGCGTCGTTCACCGCGACGCACCACACTTCGCTCACGCCCTTGCTCTTCAGCTGGTCCATGTTCTGCACGTAGCCGGGCACGTGCTTCGCCGAGCAGGTCGGGGTATAGGCCCCGGGCAGGCCGAAGATCGCGATTTTCTTGCCCTTGACCGCCTCCGCGACGCTGACTTCCTTCGGCGGCATCGCGCACTGCGTGCCGGAATCGAACTCGGTGGATTCCATGAGCTTGCCGTCGGGCAGCCTTTCGCCGACCTTGATCGCCATTGCCGATTCTCCTGTGGGGGTAGCGCTGGAGGAAGGCCGATAATACCCAAACCCATGCGATCCCTCACCCATCTTTTCGCCAGCAACCGCGCCTGGGCGGCCCGCGTGCGCGAGCAGCAGCCCGATTTCTTCCAGCGCCTTGCCCGGCAGCAGAATCCCGACTACCTGTGGATCGGCTGCTCCGACAGCCGAGTGCCGGCGAACGACATCGTCGGCCTGCTGCCCGGGGAGCTGTTCGTGCACCGCAACGTCGCCAACATCGTGGTGCATACCGACCTCAACTGCCTGTCGGTCATGCAGTTCGCCGTCGACCTGCTCAAGGTGCGCCACGTCATCGTCTGCGGCCACTACGGCTGCAGCGGCGTGCGCGCCGCGCTGCGCGGCGAGCGCCACGGCCTCGCCGACAACTGGCTGCGCCACGTGCAGGACGTGCGCCGGAGTCATGAAGAGAGGATCTCGAGAGTGCCCGACCCGAGTGATCTTCTTTGTGAGCTGAACGTGATCGAGCAGGTGGCCAACGTGTGCCAGACCACCATCGTGCAGGACGCGTGGGCGCGCGGCCAGGAGCTGCACGTGCACGGCTGGATCTACGGGCTGGACGACGGCCTGCTGCGCGACCTCAATACGACCGTCGCGGCGCCGCAGGAGGCCGGCCCCGCCTACCAGGCGGCCATCGGGGCGCTATGACCCCCTATTTCCGCGAGGCGGGCAGCGGCCCGGCGGTAGTGTGCCTGCACTCCAACGCCAGCACTTCCGGGCAATGGCGCGCGCTGATGGAGCGCCTGTCGGGCCGCTTTCGCGTGATCGCAGTGGACGCCTACGGCGCCGGCAGGAGCCCCGACTGGCCTGCAGGCACGCCGGGCTGGCTGGACGACGAGATTGCGCTGCTGCAGCCGGTACTCGAAGCGATCGACGGGCAATTCCATCTCGTCGGCCATTCGTACGGCGCGGCCATCGCCCTCAAGGCGGCGCTGCGCAACCCGGGGCGCGTGAAGTCCATGGCGCTCTACGAGCCGACGCTGTTCGCGTTGCTGCTCGCCCGGGACGCGAACCATCCGGCCGCTCAAGGCATCCGCGACACCGCGCGGGACGCGGCTGCCGCGGTCGCGCGCGGCGACCTGCATGCGGCGGGCGAGCGCTTCATCGACTACTGGATGGGCGCGGGCGCATGGGCGGCGATGCCGGAAGCGCGGCGCGCCGCGGTCGCCCCTTCGATGCGTGGCATCGCGTACTGGGCGCATGCCCTCATGAACGAGCCGACGCCGCTGTCGGCCTTTGCGCGGCTCGAGGTTCCCGTGCTCTACCTCGTCGGCGGGCGCTCGCCCGCTTCCTCGCGCGGCGTGTTCGCTCTCCTGAAGGAAACGCTGCCGCGCGTGCGTATCGTGCAATTCGACGACCTGGGCCACATGGGCCCGGTGACGCATCCGGAGCGGGTGAACCCGGCCATCGAGGAGCAGCTGCGCGCATGAAGGATGGGCGCGAGCGGCAGGATGCGCGCGAGCGGCTCGCCCGGCTGGCCTGGCTGCTGGACAGCTCGATCCCGGTTCCAGGCACGCCGTTCACCATCGGCCTGGACGCGCTGATCGGCCTGTTTCCCGTGGCGGGCGACCTCGCCGGCGTGCTGCTTTCGGGCTACATCATCCGCGAGGCGGCGGCGCTGGGCGCCTCCAAGAGCATCCTCGCGCGCATGGCGCTTAACGTGGCAGTGGAAGGATTGGTCGGCATGATCCCCTTCGCGGGCGACCTGTTCGACGCGGCGTTCAAGGCCAACCAGCGCAACGTGCGGCTGCTGAACGCGTACCTCGACCAGCCGGTGCGCACGCGGCGCGCGAGCCGGAGCTTCCTGCTCGGATTGAGCCTCGCTCTCCTGGGCCTGGTGCTGGCCATCGTGGTGCTCGGCACTTTGCTGGTGCGCTGGATCTGGAGCTGGTTCTGAAGAGGAAATGGAAGGTCGGGCTCCTGACCTTCCTCGGCACGGCGCTCGCGGTGCTGCTGATCGCGAACCTCAGCCTAGGCGACAAGGTGATCGACGAGGACGTGCCGAGCCTGTACCCGGTCGCCGACCCGCAGTTCCCGCGCAGCATGAACGTGCTGCTCGGACCGCAGCTCGTCGCCGGCAACCGCGTGCAGGCACTGGTGAACGGCGACCGGATCTTCCCCGACATGCTTGAGGCGATCCGCGGCGCCCGCAGCTCCATCACCTTCGAGACCTACATCTGGTGGTCGGGCAGCATCGGCGAGGAGTTCAGCCGGGCGCTCGCCGAGCGCGCGCGCGCCGGGGTGCGCGTGCACGTCATCTTCGACGCGGTGGGCGGCGGCAAGATCGACGAGGCAAGCGTGGACGAGATGAAGGCGGCGGGCGCGCAGGTCGAGCGGTACAACCCGCTGCGCTGGCATTCCATCGTGAGCATGAACAACCGCACGCACCGCAAGATCCTGGTGGTCGACGGGCGCGTCGGCTACACCGGCGGCGTGGGCATCGCCGACGAGTGGCGCGGCAA
>DASUUN010000289.1:0-15274 GCA_036374055.1 Burkholderiales bacterium | reverse complement strand
CTTGAACAGGCCCGCGATGCCGCCGGTCATCTTGCCGACGATCCGGTCCTTGCGCTCGAGCATGGTCTTCAGGTCGAACTTCACGCCGGTGGCGGTGATGCCGTGGGCCTTGAACTGGTGCAGCACGCGCTCGTAGTTCTCGGAGGACTCGAGCAGCGCCTTGGACGGGATGCAGCCTACGATCAGGCAGGTGCCGCCCAAGGCGTAGTCCCCTTTCGGGGTTTTCCATCGTTCAACACAACCAACACTTAAACCTAGTTGCGCGGCGCGGATCGCGGCGATGTAGCCTGCCGGGCCGGCGCCGATCACGACGACGTCAAACGTCTTCACGGGGAACGAAGATCCACAGGACGAGGTACACGAAGATGGTGAAGCCGCCGAAGATCAGGCCCAGCACGAACAGCATGCGCCAGATCCAGCTCTCGACGCCGGTGACGCGGCCGATGCCGCCGCACACGCCGGCGATCCAGCGGTCGCCGAGCGAGCGGCGCAGCCGGTTGATGGCGAGGCCGGCGCCGGGCCCCGGCGCCTCGTCGAGCAGGCGCGCCTTGGCGCGCTCGAACTCCGCCGGCGAAAGCGCGCCCTTTTCCACCAGGGCGTGCAGCTTGGCGAGCTCGTCGGCGGTCGACATCAGATCTCCAGGATCAGCCTGGCCGGATCTTCCAGTGCCTCTTTGATGCTCACCAGGAAGAGCACGGCTTCGCGGCCGTCGATGATGCGGTGGTCGTAGGAAAGCGCCAGGTAGTTCATCGGCCGCACCACGATCTGCCCGTCCTCGACCACCGCGCGCTCCTTGGTCAGGTGCACGCCGAGGATCGCCGACTGCGGCGGGTTGATGATCGGGGTGGAGAGCATCGAGCCGAACACGCCGCCGTTGGAGATGGAGAAGGTGCCGCCGGTGAGCTCCTCGATGCCGAGCTTGCCGTCCTGCGCGCGCTTGCCGAAGTCGCCGATCTTCTTCTCGATCTCGGCGAAGCTCATGCGGTCCGCGTCCCTCAGGATCGGCACCACCAGGCCGCGCGGGCTGCCCACCGCCACGCCGATGTCGAAGTAGCCGTGGTAGACGATGTCGTTGCCGTCGATCGAGGCGTTCACCACCGGGAAGCGCTTCAGCGCGTGCACCGCGGCCTTGATGAAGAACGACATGAACCCCAGGCGTGTGCCGTGCTCCTTCTCGAAGCGCTCCTGGTACTTCCTGCGCATCTCCATCACCGGGGCCATGTTGACCTCGTTGAAGGTCGTCAGGATGGCCGCGGTGGACTGCGACTGGACCAGCCGCTCGGCCACGCGCTGGCGCAGGCGCGACATGGGCACGCGCTGCTCCGGCCGGCCGGTGAGCAGCTGCTCGACGTCGACCGGCGGGGCCGGCTGCTGCATGGGCGCCCTTGCCGCCGCAGCCGGCGTGCTCGGCTTCGCCTGCAGCACGTCGCCTTTCGTGACGCGGCCGTCGCGGCCCGTGCCCTGGATCTTCGACGTATCGATGCCCTTCTCCGCCGCGATCTTCTGCGCCGCGGGCATCACGGGGGGAGCGGGCCTGGCTTTCTCCGGAGCTTTTTCCGGAGCCTTGGTCTGCTGCTTTGCCGCGGACGCCTTGCCTTCCGTGTCGATCTGCGCGATCACCTCGCCCGAGCCGACCGAGTCCTTGCTCTGCCTGATGATCTTCACCAGCACGCCGTCGGCGGGCGCCGGCAGCTCGAGCACCACCTTGTCGGTCTCGATGTCGATCAGGTTCTCGTCGCGCTTGACCGGCTCGCCCTCCTGCTTGTGCCAGTCGAGCAGGGTCGCCTCGGAGACAGACTCCGAGAGCTGCGGTACTTTCACTTCAACGATCACGATTGCTCCCGTTCAGTTTTTCCCCGGCTTCCGCTGAGCTTCCACCGGGTTACGAAAAACCAGCGAGTAACTCGCCGGGATCTAATTCGGGGTCAGGGTCGTAATTATTCCGAAGCTACGCATCTTGAATAATTACGACCCTGACCCCGAATTTTGCTACTTACTTGTACTTGCCGAAAGCCTGTTCCAGCAGCGCCTTCTGCGTTTCCGCATGCCGCGCCGCGTAGCCCGAAGCGGGCGCGGCGGAGGCTGCCCGGCCCGCGTAGAACAGCTTCTGGTCGTCGCGCATGTTCTCGCGGAAGTAGTGCGCGCTCTGGTACCAGGCGCCCTGGTTCTGCGGCTCCTCCTGGCACCAGACCACCTCGGTCGCGTTCGGGTAGCGCTTCATTTCCGCCTCGAACTGCTTGTGCGGGAACGGATAGAGCTGCTCCACGCGGATGATCGCGACGTCGGTCCTCTTGGTCTCGTTCCTTTTCTGGGCCAGGTCGTAATAGACCTTTCCGCAGCAGGCGATGATGCGCTTCACCTCCTTCGCCTCGAGCGCCTCGAGCTCGGGAATCACGGTCTGGAACGTGCCGTTGGCCAGCTCGTCGATCGACGAGGCGGCCTCCTTCTTGCGCAGCAGCGACTTGGGCGTCATCACCACCAGCGGCTTCCTGAACGGGCGCAGCATCTGGCGGCGCAGCAGGTGGAAGATCTGCGCCGCGGTGCTGGGCACGCATACCTGGATATTGTGCTCGGCGCACAACTGCAGGTAGCGCTCCAGGCGCGCCGAGGAGTGCTCGGGGCCCTGGCCCTCGTAGCCGTGCGGCAGGAGCTGCACCAGTCCGCATACCCTGCCCCACTTGGTCTCGCCCGAGCTGATGAACTGGTCCATCACCACCTGGGCGCCGTTGGCGAAGTCGCCGAACTGCGCCTCCCAGATCACCAGCGCGTTAGGCTCGGCGGTGGAGAAGCCGTACTCGAAGCCGAGCACCGCCTCCTCCGACAGCACCGAATCGATGACCACGAAGTCGCCCTGGTCCTTGCCGATGTTCTGCAGCGGCACGTAGCTGCCCTCGTCCCAGCGCTCGCGCTCCTGGTCGTGCAGCACCGCGTGGCGGTGCGCGAACGTGCCGCGGGCCGAATCCTGGCCCGACAGGCGCACGTCGTAGCCGTTGGACAGCAGCGACGCGTAGGCGAGCGTCTCGGCCATCCCCCAGTCCACCGGCAGCTTGCCGGCGGCCATCTGCCTGCGCGCCTCGACCACCCGCGCCACCGTCGGGTGCAGCTTGAAGCCCTCGGGTATCGAAGTGAGCCTTTCGGACAGCCTTCTCAGCTCGTCCACGGGCACGTGCGTATCCGCGGCGTCGGTCCACCTGGAGTTGAGGAACGGCGCCCAGTCGACCGCGAACTTGCTCTTGAAGTTGGACAGCACCGGGCTCACCGTCTGCTTTCCGGCGTCCAGCGTGTCGCGGTAGTGCCTGATCAGCTCCTCGGGCTCTTCGGCGCCGATCACGCCCTGCGCCACCAGTCGGTCCGCGTAGAGCTTGCGCGTGCCGAGATGCTGTCCGATCTTCTTGTACATGAGCGGCTGGGTGACCAGCGGCTCGTCCTGCTCGTTGTGGCCGAGCTTGCGGAAGCACACGATGTCGATCACCACGTCCTTGTGGAAGGCGCGGCGGAAATCGAGCGCGAGCTGGGTCACGAACAGCACCGCCTCCGGGTCGTCGCCGTTCACGTGGAAGATCGGCGCCTCGACCATCTTGGCGACGTCGGTGCAGTAGAGCGTGGAGCGCGCGTCGCGCGGGTCGGAGGTGGTGAAGCCGATCTGGTTGTTGACGATGATGTGCACGGTGCCGCCGGTGCCGTAGCCGCGCGTGCCGGAGAGGTTCAGGGTCTCCATCACCACCCCCTGGGCGGCGAAGGCGGCATCGCCGTGCACCAGGATCGGCAGCACCTGGTCTCCGGTCTTGTCGTCGCGGCGCCGCTGGCGCGCGCGCACCGAGCCCTCGACCACCGGGTTCACGATCTCCAGGTGCGACGGGTTGAAGGCGAGCGACAGATGCACCGGGCCGCCCGGCGTCGAGATGTCCGAGGAGAAGCCGTTGTGGTACTTGACGTCGCCCGAGGGCAGCTCCTGCCCGGCCTTGCCCTCGAACTCCTGGAACAGGTCGGCGGGCATCTTGCCCAGCACGTTGACCAGCACGTTCAGGCGCCCGCGGTGCGCCATGCCGATCACGATCTCCTGCACGCCCTGGCTGCCGGCGCGCTGGATCAGCTCGTCGATGGACGGGATCAGGCTCTCCCCGCCCTCGAGCGAGAAGCGCTTCTGCCCGACGTACTTCGTGTGCAGGTAGCGCTCCAGGTGCTCGGCCTCGGTAAGCTTGCGCAGCAGCCCCTTCTGCCGGTCGGGGTCGAGCCGCGCGGTGGCGCGCAGCGGCTCGATGCGCTCCTGGATCCACAGCCGCTGCGCGCGGTCTGAGATGAACATGTACTCGAAGCCGATGTTGCGGCAGTAGGTGTCGCGCAGCGCCTGGACCAGGGTGCGCAGCGAGACCCGGTCCAGGCCGACGTACGAGCCCGAGTTGACCACCTGGTCGAGGTCGGCCTCGGACAGATCGTAGTAAGCCGGCTCGAGCTCGGGCGCCGGCGGCCGCGGCAGGCGCTTGAGCGGATCGACCGTGGCCCAGCGCGAGCCGGCGATGCGATAGGAGGTCACCAGCAGCAGCGCCGCCACCTGCAGCCGCTCGGGCGCGACCGGCTCGGTGGGCAGCGTGCGCTGCGGCGCGAACTCGCCCCTTTTCGCCCTTTGCACGAAGGACTGGACCACGGGGGCGTGCGCGACGTCCTTCGCGCTGCTGCCCGGCAGCACCTGCAGGCGGTCGAAGTAGTCGCACCACTCCTCCGGAATGGCGCCGGGATTCACCAGGTACTGCTCGTAGAGCTCCTCGATGAAAGGCGCGTTGGCGCCGAAGAGATACGAGTTCTCCAGGAAGTCCTTCAGCATGGGGCCTTACCTCTGGTCGAGCGGCTTGACGTCGCGGCGCGTGGCGCCCTTGTAGAGCTGGCGCGGGCGGCCGATCTTGTATTCGGGGTCGGTGATCATCTCCTGCCACTGCGCGATCCAGCCGACGGTGCGCGCGAGCGAGAAGATGCAGGTGAACATCGACACCGGGATGCCCAGGGCGCGCTGCACGATGCCGGAATAGAAGTCGACGTTCGGATACAGCTTCCTGCTTACGAAGTAATCATCTTCGAGCGCGATCTTTTCCAGCGCCAGGGCGAGCTTGAACAGGCGGTCGTTGTGCAGGCCGAGCTCGTTCAGCACCTCGTGGCAGGTCTCGCGCATCAGCTTGGCGCGCGGGTCGTAGTTCTTGTAGACGCGGTGGCCGAAGCCCATCAGGCGCACGCCCGAGTTCTTGTCCTTCACCTGCTTGATGAACTCGCCGACCTTGGACACGTCCCCGATATCCTCCAGCATCTGCAGCGCGGCCTCGTTGGCGCCGCCGTGCGCCGGCCCCCACAGCGAGGCGATGCCGGCGGCGATGCAGGCGTAGGGGTTGGCGCCCGACGAGCCGCACAGGCGCACCGTGGAGGTGGAGGCGTTCTGCTCGTGGTCGGCATGCAGGATGAAGATGCGGTCGAGCGCGCGCACCAGCACGTCGTTCACCTTGTACTCGTCGGCCGGCACGCCGAACATCATGTGCATGAAATTCGCCGTGTACGACAGGCTGTTGCGCGGGTACATGAACGGCTGGCCGATGTTGTACTTGTAGGACATCGCCACGATGGTGGGCAGCTTGGCGATCAGGCGGAACGCCGAGATCTCGCGATGGCGCGCGTCGGCGATGTCCAGGGCGTCGTGGTAGAACGCCGACATCGCGCCCACCACGCCGACCATCACCGCCATCGGGTGCGCGTCGCGCCGGAACCCCTGGTACAGGCGCGCGAGCTGCTCGTGCACCATGGTGTGGTGCGTGACGATGTGGTCGAACTCGTCCTTCTGCCTGTGGTTGGGCAGCTCGCCGTGCCACAGCAGGTAGCACACCTCGAGGAAGTCGCACTGCTGGGCGAGCTGCTCGATCGGGTAGCCGCGGTACAGCAGCACGCCTTCGTCGCCGTCGATGTAGGTGATCGACGAGCTGCAGCTCGCGGTCGACAGGAACCCGGGGTCGTAGGTGAACATCCCCGACTTGCCGTACAGCGTGCGGATGTCGACCACCTCGGGGCCGACGCTGCCGGGCAGCACCGGGAACTCGAGGGTCCTGCCGTCGGGCAGCTTGAGGGTCGCGGTCTTCTCGGCCATGGGCTGTTCCTTGTCAGGCGGCGCGCAAGCGCGCCACGATTGCGCGAAAGCCGGGAGCGTAGTGGTCGCTGCGCCCGGCCACTATGTCCCACAGGTCATTGTCCGGCAGATCGAGCAGCGCGGCGAAGGAATCGGCTTCCTCATCCTTCAGCGTGGGCACGAACCTCTGGAACACCAGGTCCAGCTCGAGCAGGCCGCGCCGGCATTTCCACTTGAGCCGCTCTTGGGTAGTCCGGTCCATCAGACGGCGCGCTTGACCAGCATTTCCTTGATGTTGTTGATCGCCTTGGTCGGGTTGAGGCCCTTCGGGCACACGTCGACGCAGTTCATGATGGTGTGGCAGCGGAACAGGCGGTACGGGTCCTCGAGGTTGTCCAGCCGCTCGCTGGTGGCCTGGTCGCGCGTGTCGGCGAGGAAGCGGTAGGCCTGCAGCAGGCCCGCCGGGCCGACGAACTTGTCCGGATTCCACCAGAACGACGGGCAGGCGGTCGAGCAGCAGGCGCACAGGATGCACTCGTACAGTCCGTTCAGCTCGTCGCGCTCCTGCGGCGACTGCAGCCGCTCGCGCTCCGGCGGCGGGTCGTCGTTGACGACGTAGGGCTTGATCGAGTGGTACTGCTTGAAGAACTGCGTCATGTCGACGATCAGGTCGCGGATCACCGGCAGCCCGGGCAGCGGGCGCACCGTGACGTGCTCGGGCAGCTCGGCGAGCTTGGTGATGCAGGCGAGGCGGTTCTTGCCGTTGACGTTGAAGGCATCCGAGCCGCACACGCCCTCGCGGCACGAGCGGCGGAAGGCGAGCGTGTCGTCCTGCGCCTTGGCCTTCACCAGCGCGTCGAGCAGCATGCGGTCGCCGTGGTCGAGCCTGACATCGTAGTCCTGCATGTAGGGCTTCGCGTCCGTGTCGGGGTTGTAGCGGTAGATCGAGAGCTTCATCAGTATGTCCGGACCTTGGGTTCCATCGTTTCGACCGACAGCGGCCGCAGGTGCACCGGCTTGTAATCCAGGCGGTTGCCCTCCTTGTACCACAGCGTGTGCTTCATCCAGTTCTTGTCGTCGCGCTCCGGGAAATCGTCGCGCGACTGGGCGCCGCGGCTCTCCTTGCGCGCCTCGGCCGAGACGATGGTCGCCAGCGCGGTCTCGACCAGGTTCTCGAGCTCCAGCGCCTCGACCCGCGCTGTGTTGAACACCTTCGACCTGTCCGAGATGAACGTCCTGCCGGCTCTTTCTGCGATGACCTTTATCTTTTCCACCCCTTGCACCAGATCGTCCGGAAAGCGGAACACGCCGCAATGCGCCTGCATGGTGCGGCGCAGGTCGTTGAGCACCTCCGGCACGCGCTCGCCGGAGGCCGCGCCATCCAGCCGGGCGAGACGCGCGCGCGTGTTCTCGCCCGCGTCGCGCGGCAGGTTGCGCTGCGCCCGCGGCAGGGACAGCATGTCTTTGATCATCTGCTCGCCGGAGGACTTGCCGAACACCAGCAGATCCAGCAGCGAGTTGGTGCCCAGGCGGTTGGCGCCGTGCACCGAGACGCAGGCGCACTCGCCCGCCGCGTACAGCCCCGGCACGATGGCTTCCTTGCTGTTGCCTTCGGGAGCCACCACCTGCCCCATGAAGTTCGTCGGGATGCCGCCCATCTGGTAGTGCACCGTGGGCACCACCGGGATCGGGTCGCGGATCGGGTCGACGTTGGCGAACTTGATGGCGATCTCGCGGATTCCCGGCAGGCGCTGCATGATCACCTCCGGGCCGAGGTGATCGAGCTTGAGCAGCACGTGGTCGGCATCCGGGCCGCAGCCGCGCCCCTCCTTGATCTCGGTGGTCATGGCGCGCGACACCACGTCGCGGCTGGCGAGGTCCTTGGCGTTGGGCGCGTAGCGCTCCATGAAGCGCTCGCCGTTCTTGTTCAGCAGGTAGCCGCCCTCGCCGCGCACCCCCTCGGTGATCAGCACGCCCGCGCCGTACACCCCGGTGGGGTGGAACTGGAAGAACTCCATGTCCTGCAGCGGCAGGCCGGCGCGCGCGGTCATGCCCAGCCCGTCGCCGGTGTTGATGAAGGCGTTGGTCGAGCTGAAGTAGATGCGCCCGGCTCCACCCGTGGCCAGGAGAACCGATCTTGCCTGCAGCAGGAACAATTCCCCGGTCTCCATCTCGAGCGCCGTGACGCCGACTACGGCGCCGTCCTGGGGGTCGCGCACCAGGTCGAGCGCCATCCACTCCACCAGGAACTGGGTGTTGGCCCGCACGTTCTGCTGGTAGAGCGTGTGCAGCATCGCGTGCCCGGTGCGGTCGGCCGCCGCGCAGGCGCGCATCGCCATCTTGTTGCTGCCGTAGTCCTGGGTGTGGCCGCCGAAGGGCCGCTGGTAGATCCTGCCGTTTTCCAGGCGGTCGAACGGCATGCCCATGTGCTCCAGCTCCACCACCACCTCGACCGCGCGCCGGCACATGTACTCGATCGCGTCCTGGTCGCCCAGGTAGTCGGCGCCCTTGACCGTGTCGTACATATGCCAGTGCCAGTTGTCCTCGGTCGAGTTGGCGAGCGGCGCGGCGATGCCGCCCTGGGCCGCGACCGTATGCGAGCGCGTCGGGAACACCTTGGAGAGCACCGCCACGCGCAGGTTGGCGCGCGACAGCTCCAGCGCGGCGCGCATGCCGGAGCCGCCGGCCCCGACCACGATGGCATCGAATTTTCGCACTGGCATCATCGCCAGAGGATCTCGATCGCCCAGCCGACATAGCCGGCGAGCAGCAGCACGGTGGCGACCTGCAGCGCGAGGCGCAGGCCGTCGTGCTTGATGTAGTCCATGAGGATGTCGCGCGCCCCGACCCAGGCGTGCCACGCCAGGCTCACCGCGAACAGCAGCGTCGCGATGCGCATCCAGCCCAGCGCGAACACGCCTCGCCAGGTGTCATACGTGAAATCCGGCTGGGAGAGGTAGAAGAACGCGGCGACGATCCCGTACAGCGCCATGATCGCGCCGGTGATGCGCTGCGCCAGCCAGTCGCGCAGGCCGTAGTGGGCCCCGACCACCAGGCGCTTCACTACCATAGCTTCGACCCGAAGTACGCCGTGAGCAGCAGGCTGACGACCAGGACCGCGACGCTGGAGGCGCGCGCCGGGGCGAGCTCGATGCCCTTGTTGAGGTCGAGGAACAGGTAGCGGATGCCTGCGCACAGGTGGTGGCAGAACGCCCAGATGAACACCAGCATGCCGAGCTTCGCCAGCGGCAGCGCAAGATAGCCCCGCACGGCGGCGAACCCGGCCTCCGAGGCGAGGCTCGCGTCCAGCAGGTAGAGCGCCCAGGCGGCGAACGGGAACACCAGCAGTGCGCCGGAGATGCGGTGGAGGATCGACACCCAGGCCGGCAGCGGCTGGCGGATCTGGGCGAGGTTCAGGTATTTGGGACGAGGCTTGTTCGCGGCAGTGCTGGACATTTAACGCCCGATTTGGCGCCCGGCCCCTGGAGCATCCGGGCGATTCGATTATAACGTCGCGGCGCAGCAACCCGCTGCGGTAAAATGAAAACAGACCCGCCGGAGCCCTCATCGATGTCCAAATCCCCCATTCGCGTCGCCGTCACCGGCGCCGCCGGCCAGATCGGCTATTCGCTGCTGTTTCGCATCGCGAGCGGCGAGATGCTCGGCAAGGACCAGCCGGTGATCCTGCAGCTGCTCGAGATTCCCGACGAGAAGGCGCAGAAGGCGCTGAAGGGCGTGATGATGGAGCTCGACGACTGCGCCTTCCCGCTGCTGCACGACATGGTGCCCGCCGCCGATCCGATGGTCGCCTTCAAGGACGCGGAAGTGGCGCTGCTGGTCGGCGCACGCCCGCGCGGCCCGGGCATGGAGCGCAAGGACCTGCTCGAGGCGAACGGCAGGATCTTCGCGCCGCAGGGCCAGGCGCTCGACAGGGTGGCCAAGCGCAACGTCAAGGTGCTGGTGGTCGGCAACCCGGCCAACACCAACTGCCTCATCGCCATGAAGAACGCGCCGGGCCTCAAGCCGCAGCAGTTCACCGGCATGATGCGCCTGGACCATAACAGGGCGACCAGCCAGATCTCGCAGAAGGTCTCCCAGCCGGTGACTGCCATCAGGAAAGTCACTGTGTGGGGTAACCACTCGGCCACCCAGTACCCGGACGTTTTCCAGGCCGAGGCCGGCGGCAGGAAAGTCTGGCCGATGATCGACGACCAGCCCTGGCTCGAGAATACCTTCATCCCCATGGTGCAAAAGCGCGGCGCGGCGATCATCGAGGCGCGCGGCCTGTCGTCCGCGGCGAGCGCCGCCAACGCCGCCATCGACCATGTCCGCGACTGGATGCACGGCACGCAGGACGGCGACTGGGTGACGATGGGCGTGCCCTCCGACGGCAGCTACGGCATCCCCGAAGGCGTGATCTACGGCTACCCGGTGACCTCCAGGGGCGGCGAGTACCAGGTCGTGAAAGGCATCGAGATCAGCGAGTTCAGCCGCAAGCGCATGGATACCACGCTGAAGGAACTCCACGAGGAGCGCGACGGCGTGAAGCACCTGCTCGCATGAGGCCCGGGGCCGCGTTCCGCCAGGCGGTCAAGGACGAAAAGCCCCTGCAGGTCATCGGCGCGATCTGCGCGCTGCACGCGCGGCTCGCCGAGCGCGCGGGCTACCGCGCCATCTACCTGTCGGGGGGCGGCGTAGCCGCCGGCTCGCTCGGCATGCCGGACCTCGGCATCTCGAACCTGGACGACGTGCTCACCGACATCCGGCGCATCACCGACGTGTGCGACCTGCCGCTGCTGGTGGACGTGGACACCGGCTTCGGCGCCAGCGCCTTCAACGTCGCCCGCACCACGCGCTCGCTCGTCAAGGCGGGCGCCGCGGCCATGCATATCGAGGACCAGGCCGGCGCCAAGCGCTGCGGGCACCGGCCGAACAAGGAGATCGTGCCGGCCGACGAGATGGTCGACCGCATCAAGGCCGCGGTGGATGCGCGCACCGATCCGCAGTTCGTCGTAATGGCGCGCACCGACGCTCTGGCGAATGAGGGTCTTGAGAAAGCCATAGAGCGTGCAAAAGCCTATGTGGCCGCCGGCGCGGACATGATTTTCCCGGAGGCGATCACGGAGCTCTCGATGTACCGCAGGTTCGCCGACGCGGTGAAGGTGCCGATCCTCGCCAACATCACCGAGTTCGGCAAGACGCCGCTGTTCACGGTCGACGAGCTGCGCTCGGCGAACGTGGCGCTGGTGCTCTATCCCCTGTCGGCGTTCCGCGCCATGAACAAGGCGGCCCTGAAGGTGTACGAGACGGTGAGGCGGGAAGGCACGCAGCGTTCCAGCCTTCCCGAGATGCAGACCCGGGAGGAGCTCTACGATGTCCTCGACTACCATTCCTACGAACGAAAGCTCGATGAGCTCTACCGCCGTTAAGCCGAAGAAGTCGGTCGCGCTCTCGGGCGTCCCGGCGGGCAATACGGCGCTGTGCACCGTCGGGCGCACCGGCAACGACCTCCACTACCGCGGCTACGACATCCTGGACTTCGCCGATGTGGCCGAGTTCGAGGAGGTGGCCTACCTGCTGGTCCATGAAAGACTTCCCACGAAGGAAGAGCTCAAGAAATACAAGGCCAGGCTGCAGGGCCTGCGGGGACTGCCCGACGCGCTGAAGAAAACCCTCGAGTCCATCCCGAAGAGCGCGCACCCGATGGACGTGCTGCGCACCGGCGTGTCGGTGCTGGGCACCCTCGAGCCCGAGAAGGACGACCACAATCCCTACGGCGCCAAGGCCATCGCCGACCGCCTGATGGCCTCGCTCGGCTCGATGCTGCTCTACTGGCACCACTTCAGCCGCAGCGGCAAGCGCATCGACACCGAGACCGACGACGACTCGGTCGGCGGGCATTTCCTGCGCCTGCTGCACGGCATGAAGCCCTCGCCCGAGTGGGTGCGCGCGATGCACACCTCGCTCATCCTGTACGCCGAGCACGAGTACAACGCCAGCACCTTCACCTGCCGGGTGATCGCCGGCACCGGCTCCGACGTGCACAGCGCCATCTGCGGCGGCATCGGGGCGCTGAAAGGCCCCAAGCACGGCGGCGCCAACGAGTTCGCCTACGAAGTGATCTCCAGATACGCGTCGCCCGAAGAGGCGGAAGCGGACATCGTGCGCCGCGTGCAGGCGAAGGAGATCGTGATCGGCTTCGGCCACCCGGTGTACACCACCGGCGACCCGCGCAACAAGGTGATCAAGGACGTGGCGCAGCGCCTGTCGAAGTCCGCCGACGCGATGCAGCTCTACAACATCGCCGAGCGCATCGAGCAGGTGATGTGGCGCGAGAAGAAGATGTTCGCCAATCTCGACTGGTACAGCGCCGTGTCGTACCACATGATGGGCGTGCCCACCGCGATGTTCACGCCGCTGTTCGTCATCTCGCGCACCAGCGGCTGGTCGGCGCACGTCATCGAGCAGCGCGCCGACGGCAAGATCATCCGCCCCGGCGCCAACTACGTCGGCCCGGAAAACCGCAAGTGGGTTCCGCTGGAGCAGCGTTGACCATGTACGAATCCGACCTGACGAAATTCATGCGCGAGTTCCTCAAGGCGCACCCCGAGGAAATCGAGTCCCAGCGCGAGGGCCGCGCCGTCTGGTGGGACAAGCGGCCCGAGGAGCTCGCGCCGCATCCGTCGATGCGCCACGCGCCGCGCTCCGGCGGCGCCGAGCACACCTTCGAGCCCACCGGCGGCTACGAATGGAGCTTCGCCGTGGACGACAACACCGCGAAGAAGTAAATGTCCGCTCCCATCTCCAACGTCCGGCCCAAGCCGGACAGAGTGCTGACCGAAATCGCCGACTACGTCACGCAATACCAGGTGGCGAGCGCGGAGGCGTACGACACCGCGCGCTACTGCCTGATGGACACGCTGGGCTGCGGCCTGGAGGCGCTCGAATACCCGGCGTGCACCAAGCTGCTCGGCCCCATCGTGCGCGGCACCATCGTGCCCAACGGCGCCCGGGTGCCCGGCACCCAGTTCCAGCTCGACCCGGTGCAGGCGGCGTTCAACATCGGCGCCATGATCCGCTGGCTGGACTTCAACGACACCTGGCTCGCCGCCGAGTGGGGCCATCCGTCGGACAACCTGGGCGGGATCCTCGCCACCGCCGATTGGTTGTCGAGAAACAACACCCCTCTTGTGATGCGCGATGTCCTGACGGCCATGATCAAGGCGCATGAGATCCAGGGCGTCATTGCGCTGGAGAACAGCTTCAACCGCGTGGGCCTGGACCACGTGGTGCTGGTCAAGGTCGCCTCGACCGCGGTGGTGGCGCAGATGATCGGCTGCAGCTACGACGAGGTGGTCAACGCCGTGTCGCAGGCCTGGGTCGACGGCCAGAGCCTGCGCACCTACCGCCATGTGCCCAACACCGGCTCGCGCAAGAGCTGGGCGGCGGGCGACGCCACCTCGCGCGCCGTGCGCCTCGCGCTGGTCTCGAAGACCGGCGAAATGGGCTACCCGTCGGTGCTCACGGCGAAGACCTGGGGGTTCTACGACGTGCTGTTCAAGGGCAAGGAGTTCAAGTTCCAGCGCCCCTTCGGCAGCTACGTGATGGAGCACGTGCTGTTCAAGATCTCTTTCCCGGCCGAGTTCCACTCGCAGACCGCGGTGGAAAGCGCGATGGACATCCACCGCGAGCTGCAGCGCGTCAAGAAAACCCCGGAAGACATCCGCAGGATCACCATCCGCACGCACGAGGCCTGCATCCGGATCATCGACAAGAAGGGCCCGCTCGACAATCCCGCCGACCGCGACCACTGCATCCAGTACATGGTGGCGGTGCCGATCCTGTTCGGCCGCCTCACCGCCGCCGACTACGAGGACAGCGTCGCCGGCGATCCCAGGATAGATCTGTTGAGAGAAAAAATTGAATGCGTCGAGGACCCGCAGTTCACCCAGGACTACCACGACCCGGACAAGCGCTCGATCGCCAACGCCCTCACCGTGGAGTTCAAGGACGGCTCGAAGCTGGGCGAGTTCGTGTGCGAGTACCCGATCGGCCACAAGCGCCGCCGCAAGGAGGGCATGCCGGTGCTGGTGGAGAAGTTCAAGACCAACCTCGCCCGGCGCTTCCCGGCCAAGCAGCAGCAGGCGATCCTGGATCTGTGCATGGACGCGAAGCGCCTCGAGAGCACCCCGGTCGACGAGTTCGTCGACCTGTTCGTCATATGAGCCGAACCGACAATCGGGGTCAGAGCCCGATATGAGCGCCTGGCTGGAAAAGCGAATCGAGCAGATCTCCGAGGAGATCCGCCACTATCCCGGGCCGATCGCGCGTTGCGACGAGCATCTGCCCGCCTTGCTCGAAGAGCGGTCGAAGCTGATCGAGCAACTGAAGTCTGTCCAGACCCCTGCATGCAACCCCTTGGCCCTGTGGGCCAATGACGGAGGCTTCGATGCCGCATAACCTGTTCGACACCCTGCAGACGTTCAAGCACGGCAAGTTCTACAGCCTTCCCGCTTTAGGAAAAAGTCTGAACCTTTCCATCGAGCGCCTGCCGGTGTCGATCCGCATCGTGCTCGAGTCGGTGCTGCGCAACTGCGACGGCAAGAAGGTGACCGAGGAGCACGTGCGCGAGCTGGCCGGCTGGCAAGCGGTGGCGCCGCGCACCGCGGAGATCCCTTTCGTGGTGGCGCGCATCGTGCTGCAGGACTTCACCGGCGTGCCGCTGCTCGTCGACCTCGCGGCGATGCGCGGCGTGGCGCAGAAGATGGGCAAGGACCCGAAGGTGATCGAGCCGCTGGTGCCGGTCGACCTGGTGGTGGACCACTCGGTGCAGATCGACCACTACGGCACCAAGGGCGCGCTGGACCTCAACATGAAGCTGGAGTTCAAGCGCAACGAGGAGCGCTACCAGTTCATGAAGTGGGGCATGCAGGCCTTCGACACGTTCAAGGTGGTGCCGCCGGGCATCGGCATCGTGCACCAGGTGAACCTCGAGTACCTCGCCCCGGGCGTGCACAAGAGCAAGGAAGGCGTGTGCTATCCCGACACGCTGGTGGGCACCGACAGCCACACCACCATGATCAACGGCATCGGCGTGGTGGGCTGGGGCGTGGGCGGCATCGAGGCCGAGGCCGGCATGCTCGGCCAGCCGGTGTACTTCCTCACCCCGGATGT
>DASUUN010000288.1:0-8702 GCA_036374055.1 Burkholderiales bacterium | reverse complement strand
AAGCTGGAGAGCGGCATCCGCCTGTCGCACAATGTGTACATCGATTTCCCGGATTCCTTGTGGGGACGAATCTGCCGTTGGTACTTTCTGAAGCAGCTCAATGGACGGCAAGCTGTTTACGACCACACTTTTCGTGAACTCGTCTACTTCAAGGATCAGCTCGAGGGGAGAGGCGGCTCTCCGTGAAGGTGCAGCCAAGCTAGAGCGGTGCCCGACGCGGTCACATGCCGATGAGACTGGCTTCGAAGCCGAGCGCGCGGAAGCAGCGTAGTACGCCGAGCGCGCTGATCCTGCCCGAATCGAACCCGACCAAGATGAGCTGCCCGGCGCGCGGATTGCTGCGCACGCTCCTGATGCCCGGTGCGGCGCTCAGCGCCTGCTCGAGCCTTTCACGCTCCCCGGACCCGAATGGCCGGCCCACGTGCACTACGACATCCGAGATTCCCCAGCTCATGCAAGTCGCTCCTTTGGTCATTGGAGCGGCAAGGATGAACGGCTCCTGTATCCGCCTGTCTTCGGCGGCGGCATCGTGGGTTGCCGAAGTGTTTCCGCCGGCGCATCCATACCGTCCGGCAACAATGCGACAACACGATATGCGCGGGCTGCAATCGGGGCGACACGCCCGGTTCCTACCATGCCGCCATGGAAAACGGACGCATCAAGGGAAGCAGCGCATCGGCAGCCGGCCCCGCCCTCGCCGTCGTCGCGGCGGCTGTGGCGCTGCTGGCCATCACCATGGGATCGCGCTCGGTGTTCGGCCTGTTCCTGTCGCCGCTCAACTCCGCGACCGGCCTGGGCGTCGCCACCATCAGCTTCGCGGTCGCGGTGAGCCAGCTGACCTGGGGGGCGGCACAGCCGTTCTGCGGCATGCTCGCGGAGCGCTTCGGGCCGGCGCGCGTGATTTTCGCCGGCACCCTGCTCGCGGCGGCAGCAGGTGCAATGCTGCCCTTCGCCCACAGTGCACCCTTGCTGGTCGCCGTGTTCGCGGTAGGCGGGGTGGCCGCCACGGTCGGCAGTCCGTCGCTCTTGATCGGTACCGTGAGCCAGCACGTGTCGGCGGAGCGCCGCGGCATGGTCGCCGGCATCGTGGGGGCCGGAGGCCCCCTCGGGCAGCTGGTGCTGGCGCCTGCCACGCAGACGGTGATCTCGCTCGCCGGCTGGGTAACCGCGGCCTTTTCGCTCGCCGCGCTGTCGCTCGTTGCGCTGCCGCTGGCGCTTGCCTTCCGTCGGCGCGCGGCGTCCGCGCGCCCCGCACCGCAGCCCGCGGCCACGCTGCGCGCGGCGCTCGCCAGCCCGCGTTACTGGGTCATCAACGCCACCTTCTTCGTCTGCGGCCTGCATGTGTTCTTCCTCGTGACCCACCTTCCGGGGGCAATCGAGTTGTGCGGGCTGCCCGCGAGCGTCTCGGGCGTGTCGCTCGCGGCGCTGGGACTGTTCAACATAGCCGGCAGCATCGGCGCCGGCTTCGTGATCCAGCGCTACTCGATGAAGCGCACGCTCGCGTCGCTATACGCTGCGCGCGCCATCGGCATCGCGCTCTTCATGGCCGCGCCTAAGACCGAGCTCACGGTGCTCGCCTTTTCGGCATGGATGGGGCTCACGTACATGGCCGTGCTGCCGCCGACCGCCGGCCTCATAGGCAAGCTCTACGGCGCGCAGCGCCTCGCCACGCTGCTCGGCATCACGTTCGTGGTGCACCAGGTGGGCGCGTTCCTCGGCTCCTGGCTGGGCGGCGTGATCCTGGAGCGTACGGGCAGCTTCGACGCGATGTGGCTGCTCGACCTGACCCTCGCCGGCCTCGCCGCGGCCGTCAGCCTAGGCGTACGCGAGCAGGCGCCGCGCGCCGGGCAGCCGGTCGTGCGGCAACGGCTCGCGGCTCAAACCTGACACGAGGCATTTCCTGCAGGTAGGATCCGACTGGCATGATCCGCGCATATATCGCAGCCAGCCTCCTGGTGATGGCCACCGGGTGTGCAACGAGCGAGCGGGTTTCGCGGCCGGATGGGAGCACGGAGTATCTGATTTCTTGCGGGTACTTCGGTTGGTACATTTGCTACGACAAGGCTCGAGAGATTTGCCCCGGACGATACAAAGTCGTCTCTGAGAGCGAGGGGTACAACCGCAAGGAGCTGCGAATTGCCTGTCCGGGCGGTCGCGGGGCCACGCTCTAACCGTGCCGCTGCTCGGAAAGGCTGCCATGCTCCTGCTGTTCGACATCGCCGAGGAGGCGATCGCCGAGCACGATGAGTGGCATACGCAGGAGCACCTGCCGGAGAGGCTGTCCATTCCGGGCTTTGTCCGCGGGACGCGGTGGAGGGCGGTGCTGGGGAAGCCCGGGTACTTCGTGATGTACGAAGTCGAGGAGCTGGCGGTGCTCACCTCGAAGGCCTATCTCGAGCGGCTGAACAACCCGAGCCCGTGGACCTCGAAGATGATGCCCTTCTACCAGGGCATGACGCGGGGATTCTGCTCGGTGAAGGAAAGCGTCGGCGCTGGCCTGGGCGGAGTCGGCTTGCTGATCCGCCCCAAGCCCCCCGAGTCGACGAGCGCGCGGCTATTGCAACCGAGGCCAGGCATCGGCAGCGCGCATGTTTTCGAGAGGGCGGCGACGCCGCCGATGACGAACGAGCAGCGCATCCGGGGGGCCGACGCCGGCCTCGACGGGGCGCTGCTCGTGACGGGCTACAGCCAGGGCGCCCTGGAGAGCCTCATGCAGACGGAGCTCGCCGGCGCGCAGCTCGAATGCGCCATTTACCGCCTGGAGTACGCTCTCACTGAGCGCGAGGCCGGCGCCTAGCTTCAGGCGTGGGCGCGGCGCTGGGGATCGACGATCTTTTCCAGGCGGTCGAGGGTGCGCATGCAGGGCAGGAGCTGCGCGAGGCTGGCGTTGGGCTCGCGCTTCTCCTTGATCGCGGCGATGAACTCGCGGTCCTCGAGCTCGATGCCGTCCATCGAGACGTCGACCTTGGTGACGTCGATCGGGTTCTTCTTGCCGTCGGCGAGGTCGTCGTAGTAGGCCTGGTAGGTGCCGTTGTCGCAGATGTAGCGGAAGAACGAGCCGAGCGGGCCGTCGTTGTTGAAGGAGAGCGAGAGGGTCAGGATGGAGCCGGAGGGCGTCTTGGCGACGATGCCCATGTCCATGGCGATCTTGAGCTCGGGGTGCGGCGGCCCCTGCACCGCGTAGCAGTCGGAGATGGTCTCGCCGGTCTGGTACTGGAAGAGGTCGATGGTGTGCGCGGCGTGGTGCCAGAGCAGGTGGTCGGTCCAGCTGCGCGGGTTGCCGGCGGCGTTGATGTTCTTGCGCCGGAAGAAGTAGGTCTGCACGTCCATCTGCTGGATCTTGAGCTCGCCCTTCTGGATCCGCCGGTGCACCCACTGGTGGCTCGGGTTGAAGCGCCGCACGTGGCCGCCCATGGCGGTGACGCCGGTTTCCTTCGCGATCTTCACCAGCTGCTCGGCGTCCTCGAGGCTGTCGGTGACCGGGATCTCGACCAGCACGTGCTTGCCGGCGCGCATCACCTGCTCGGCCTGGCGGAAGTGCAGCTTGGTCGGCGTGGTGAGGATCACGGCGTCGGCCCGCTTGATGCCCTCGGCGAGGTCCTGCGTGTGGTGGGGAATGCCGTATTTCTTCGCCACCTCGGCGGTCGAGGCGGCGCTGCCGCCGACCAGGGAGGTGACCTCCACGCCCGGGATGCGCTTCAGCGCGTCGAGGTGCTTCTGCCCGAAGGCGCCCTGGCCGGCCATGCAGATCTTCATTTGCCTCTCCTGTTCTCGAGGATGATGTGGCCGACCGCCGTGTTCGACGCCGGCACGGTGTAGAAGCGGTAGACCTCGTCGACCTTATCGTCGAGCGCGCCGCGCATGATGAGCCACATCACCAGCTCTATGGCCTCGGCGCCGGCTTCGCGCATGTACTGCAGGTGCGGGATCTGGGTCAGCTTCTTCGGGTCGCGCGTCAGGTTGTCCAGGAACGCCTTGTCGAACTCGCTGTTGATCAGGCCGGCGCGCGGCCCCGAGATCTGGTGCGACATGCCGCCGGTGCCGAGCACCAGCACGCGCAGGTCCTCCGGCCAGGACTCGATCGCCTTGCGCAGCGCGCGTCCCAGCATGAAGCAGCGGTGGCCGGTGGGCGGCGGGTAGAGCACCACGTTCACCGCCAGCGGGATCACCGGGCAGGGCCATTGCTGCGGCGAGCCGAACAGCAGGTTCAGCGGCACCGTCAGGCCGTGGTCCACCTCCATCCTGTTGACGATGGTGAGGTCGAACTCGTCGAGGATCACCGACTGGGCGATGTGCGCGGCAAGCTCCGGATGGCCCTTTACCACCGGCACCGGCCGCGGCCCCCAGCCCTCATCGGCCGGCGGAAACTCCGGCGCGCAGCCGAGCGCGAAGGTCGGCACCACCTCCACCGAGAAGGCGGTGGCATGGTCGTTGTAGATGCCGATGATCACGTCGGGGCGCAGCTCGGCCATCAGCTGCCTCGTCTTCTCGAACCCCGAGAACACCCGCTGCCAGTAGGGCTGGTCGGTCTTCTTGTTGTCGATCGCCGCGCCGATCGCCGGCACGTGCGAGGTGGCGGCGCCGGCGATGATCCTAGCCACGCTCGGCCCCGCCCTTCTTGCTGCGGTTGCCCTCGACCGAGCGGCCGCCGGCCAGCATCATGGCGGCGTAGCTTTCCTGGGTCATGCCGGTCATCAGCGCCGCGAGGTGCTGGAACGAATGGCCGTCGGTGGCGCCGAGCTTGGCGGTGTAGTAGATGTTGCCGCCGAGCTCGAGCATGCGGTTGTAGTCGCGGTCGAGGATCGCCTGCGCCTGCTCCGGGGTGAGGGGGAAGCGCTTCAGGTATTCCGCCTCGTTCGCGCGGAAGGCCTTGCGGTTTTCGTCCTTCATCAGCGACATGCAGAACATGTTGATGCCGTAGCCCTGGCGCGAGCGCTCGGCGTCGAACACGAAAGTTCCGGGAATGTCGTCGTAGTCCTGTTCCTTGCGGGGCATGGGCTCTCCAGAGCGTCGGCGCGCCGCGGCTTGCGCGCGGCCGGACGATTTTAGCGCACCGCAACCGCGGCGAGCAGGGCGCGGGCTTCCCGCGCGGGCGAAACCGCGGCGCGCTGCACGCGCACCAGGCTTTTCAGGCGGCGATAGAAGGCGGCGTCGGAGGCGGCGCGCTCGACCAGCCGCGCCAGCGCCTTCTCGTCCGCCAGCGGGAAATATCCCGGATAAGCGGGTCCCAGCAGACCGACGTTGCCGGGGATGCGCGAGGCGAGGATCGGCACGCCGATGCGCAGCGCCTCGCAGACCACGTTGGCGCCGCCTTCCATGCGCGAGCTGATGACCATGGCGTGGCTGGAAGCGAGCCACTTCAGCGCCCGCCCATGCGGCACGCTACCCAGCCAGCGGTAGCGCGGGTCGCGCGCTTCCCGGGCTTGCTTCTCCAATGCGGGATCCAGCGCGGCGCCCAGGTGGATGACTTCCACGGGAGCCTCGATATGCGAAAGCGCGGCGAGGGTGCGCATCGGGTCCTTCTCGGCGCGCAGGTGGCCGATGACGCACAGCCTGAACTTCCCTTTCACCGGGGCGTGGCGCAGCCGGGTGGCGGAGCTTTGCACCACGACGCGGACTTTCTTGCGCAGCTCGCGGGGCAGCTCCTCGATCGCCTTGGGCTGCAGCACGATGAGGCGGTCGGCGAGCTCGAGCGACTCGCGCGCCTGCGCCGACTCGTGGATGTCGCGATAGACGTCGGTGCCGGTCAGGGCCACCACCAGCAGCTTGTCGCTGGAGAAGGTCTTGATCGACGGATAGCTGCGCCGGGCATGCAGGGCGAGCATGGCGTCGACGCGGGAGTCGGGCGTCCACTGCACCGACACGTCCACCCGGTGCCCGGCCTTGCGCAGGAACGCGGCCCAGCGCAGCGCGGTGTGGCGGTTGCCGTTGCGCGTCCCGGGCCCGGCGGGCGTCACCAGCGCGATTCTCATTTAGACTCGTCCGCATGGCGGCAGAGCTGATGACGGAGCTGCTTGCGGCGCGCGAGCGCCTGCGGCGCGTGGCCGACGACCTCGCCGGCGAGCGCGAATTCGGGCCGAAGCTCGCCATCGTCAATCCGCCGCGCTGGGAGGTAGGGCATGTCGCGTGGTTCCAGGAATATTGGTGTCTGCGCGGCGGCTCGGAAGCGCGGCCGTCGATTCTGCCCAACGCCGACGCCCTCTACAACTCCGCCACGGTGCCGCACGACACGCGCTGGGACCTGCCGCTGCCGTCCTTCGCCGGCACGCTCGCCTACCGGGACGAGGTGAGCGAGCGTCTCAGGTCGTCGGTGGAGAAAGGGGAGGCGGATCCGTACTTCGTGCGCCTCGCGGTGCGGCACGAGGAGATGCATGCCGAGGCCTTCCACTACACCCGCCAGACGCTGGGGTATCCGGCACCCGATGCGAAGCCTTCCACGGGGGCGGATGGAGACGAAAGCTACCTCGGTGGTGTCTTCAGGCTCGGCGCAAAGCCGGGCGAGGGCTTCGCCTTCGACAACGAGAAGTGGAGCCATCCGCTTGTGCTCGAGCCGTTTCGCATGGCGCGCCGCCCGGTGACCTACCGCGAGTTCCTGGCGTTCGTGGAGGCGGGCGGGTACCGCAGGCGGGAATTCTGGTCCGAAGCCGGCTGGGCATGGAAAGACCGCGACGGCCCGCTCTATTGGAAGGACGGGCAGGTGCGACGCTTCGACCGCTGGGTCGACCTGCCGCTCGACGAGCCGGTCAGGCACGTCAACTGGCACGAGGCCAACGCCTGGTGCCGCTTCGCCGGGCGGCGCCTGCCGAGCGAGGCGGAATGGGAATTCGCCTCGCCCGAGCCCGCCGGCGTCTGGGAATGGACCTCGAGCACTTTCCTGCCGTATCCGGGCTTCGTGCGCGATCCGTACAAGGAGTACTCGGAGCCCTGGTTCGGCACGCACAAGGTGCTGCGCGGCGCGAGCTTCGCCACGCCGCCGGGCGTGCGCTACCCGCGCTTTCGCAACTTCTATACGCCCGACCGCGCCGACATCTTCGCCGGCTTTCGCACCTGCGCCGCGTGATCACCTCGAAAGACAATGCGCGGGTAAAGCGCTGGGCGAAGCTCGTCCAGGACGCCCGCACGCGGCGCGAAGAGGGCAGGGTCGTCCTCGAGGGCCCGCACCTTGTGGCCGAGGCGCTGCAGGCGGGGATCGAGCCGCTCGCCTTGCTGGTAAGCGAATCGGGACTGGAGCGCGCGGACGTCCAGGAACTGATCGGCCAGCGCGAACCCGTCCTCCTGGATGACGGGGTATTCAAAGCGATCGCTGACGCCGACACGCCGCAGGGCATCGCCGCCGAAATCGCCATCCCGAGCATCGAGGCCCAGGGCCATTGCGTCTTCCTCGAAGGCGTTCAGGACCCGAGCAATGTCGGCGCGATCGTGCGCACCGCCGCCGCCTTCGGCGTCGGCGAGGTCGTCCTCGACCGCGGCTGCGCGGATGCCTGGTCGCCCAAGACCCTGCGCGCGGGGATGGGGGGGCATTTCAAGCTGGCCTTACGCCAGGTCCCGGACCTTGGAAAGGCCGTGGAGGGCTTCGAGGGGACCGTCCTGTGCACCGTTCTCACAGGCGGCGTGCCGTTGCCGGAAGCGACATTGAAGGGCCGGCTGGGCTGGATCTTCGGCGCCGAGGGGCAGGGCGTGAGCAAGCAGGCAGCACAGTTTGCGCACTCCAGGTTAACGATTCCCATGAACCGGGGAACCGAGTCCCTCAACGTGGCGGCCGCGGCCGCGATCTGCCTGTACGAGGCATTCCGAACTAGTAGACTTGGCGCTGGATCCTGAGCTCGCGCAGGATGGTGGTGGCGATTTCTTCGATCGACTTGCTGGTGGAGTTGATGCAGCGGATGCCTTCGCGGCGCATGAGGCTTTCGGCCTCGGCGACTTCGTAGCGGCAGTTGTCGAGGTCGGCGTACTGGCTGCCGGGGCGGCGCTCCTTGCGGATCTCGTGCAGCCGCTCCGGGGCGATGGTGAGGCCGTACAGGCGGGTCTTCTGGGCGCGCAGCGCCTCGGGCAGCTTGCCGCGGTGGAAGTCCTCCGGGATCAGCGGGTAGTTCGCCGCCATGACGCCGAATTGCAGCGCGAGGTATAGGCTGGTCGGCGTCTTGCCGCTGCGCGAGACTCCGATCAGGATCACGTCGGCCTGACCGAGCTCCCGATGCGAAGCCCCGTCGTCGTGCGCCATGGCGAAATTGATTGCCTCGATGCGCTGCTGGTACTCCTTCTTGTCCATCGCGCTGTGCGAGCGGCCGATGGTGTGGCTTGACCTCACCCCCAGGCCTGCCTCGAGGGGGTCGATGAAGCTCTCGAAGAAGTCGATCACCAGCGCGTTGGCCCGCCGCAGCACCTCGCGCACGTCGCTGTTGACCAGCGTGGAGAACACGATCGGCTGGCCGTTGGCCTCGGCGCCGATGCGCGCCAGGCACTCCTCGGCCTTCTCGGTGCTGTCGACGAAGGGCAGGGTGACCTGGTTGAACTCCACGCCCTCGAACTGCGTGAGCAGGCTGTGGCCGAGCATCTGCGCCGTGATCCCGGTGCCGTCGGAAACGAAAAATACCGTGCGTCGCTGGCTCATGGGGTAAGGCGATAAAATACTATGGCAATGAGAGTCGCATGGCTTAAAGATCTCCGCCTGAAGGACCTGGATCAGGTGGGGGGCAAGAACG
>DASUUN010000287.1:0-8381 GCA_036374055.1 Burkholderiales bacterium | reverse complement strand
CCCCCGTTCTGAAGAACGCCGCGATCTCGGCGTCGTCGAAGCCCAGCTCCACCAGGATCTCGCGCGAGTGCTCGCCGAGGCGCGGCGTGCCGGCGCGGATCGCGCCGCCGCGCCGCGCGCCGGCCCACACCGGGAACCTGGCGTAGCCGCGCTCCACCGCCTGGCGCGCGACGAGCTGCTCGTTGCGCGCCGCCTCGCCCGGCGTGACGCACAGGTCCACCGGCACGTCGTGCTCCTCGCACAGGCGCAGCCAGGCTTCCGCGGTCCTTTGTTTGATGGTCTTCGCGATCAAGGCCGAAAGCTCGTCGCCGTTCTTTCTGCGCAGAGGATCGGAGGAAAAGCGCGGGTCGTCGAGCTCCGGGGCGAGCTTGACGAAGCTCGTCCAGAAGTGCTCCTCCAGGATGCCGAGCGTGAGGCGCTTGCCGTCGGCGGTCTCGAACACGTCGTTCACCGGGAAGATGTGCGCGCGCGGGTCGACGTCCGGATCCAGGCTGTGGCGCATCGCCGCCCAGAAGAACGCGGTCTCGAACAGCGAGATGTCGAGGTACGCGCCCTTGCCCTCGTGCAGCGCGGCGAGGATGGCGATCGCGGCAAAGGCGCCGCCGCCCATGTCGGCCACCGGGAGCGACGAGCGCGCCGGGGCTTTCAGCCACTGCCCTGGAAAAGCGAGCGCGCCGGCCGCGGCGACGTAATTCACGTCGTGGCCCGGCCGCTCGCGCCACGGGCCGGTCTGGCCGTAGCCGGAGATGGAGCAGTAGATCAGGTTCGGCTTGATTTTCTTCAGCGAGTCGAAGTCTATGCCGAGGCGCTTGGCCACGCCGGGACGGAAGCCTTCGAGCACGATGTCGGCCTGCTTTGCCAGCTTTTCCACGACGGGACGGCTGTCGGCGTTCTTCAGGTCGAGAGCGATGCTGCGCTTGTTGCGGTTCTCCGTGTCGAACTGCACCGGCACGTAGGCGCGGCCGGGATCGCCGCGCGGCATCTCCACCTTGGTCACCTGCGCGCCCAGGTCGGCGAGCATCGCCGAGGCGAAAGGCCCCGGGACGAACATCGAGAAGTCGACCACCCGGATCCCCGCGAGGGGGAGCCAGGGATCAGCCGGGGCGCTCAAGGTAGGGCGGAGAATAGATCACCAGCACCCGGGCGCGCTCGCTGGTGACGGTGAAGACATGGGTCATGCCGGCGGGGAAGAAGCAGGCCTCGCCCGGCTGCAGCTCGAAGCTCTCGCCGCCGACCTCCACGTGCGCGCTGCCCTGCAGCAGGTAGCAGGCCTGCTCGATGCCGGTGTGCAGGTGCGGCTGCGCGCCCTTGCCGAGCTCGATCTCGCCGAGGATCACCTCGAGCTGCTTCGCGCCCACGGTCTCCGGCCCGATCAGCCGGAAGTTGCGCGTGCCGCTGTGGTTGGCGGGCGAATACGGCGTCACGTCCGACGGGCGGACTCGGTAGCTCATGGATCGATCCAGTTATGCTGCGCAATGCCGCCGTCCACCACCACGGTGGCGCCGGTGACGTAGGCGCCGAAGCGCTCGGACAACACCGCCACCGCCATCGCCGCGACCTCCGCGGGGGTGCCGAAGCGGCCGAGCGGGATTTTAGCCGCCATCGCCGGCGGCGCCGCGAACCCGCCGCCGGGAATGGCGCCGGGGGCGATGGCGTTGACGCGGATGCCGTGCGGGCCGAGGGCGCGGGCGAACTCCCTCACCAGCATGGTCTGCCCGGCCTTCGCCGCGCTGTAATGCGGCAGGTTGCGCGGACTGTAGGAATGCAGCGAGGTGACGGCGAGCAGGCGCCCCCTGATGCCCTGCTCCACCATGTGCTTTCCCAGCGCCTGGAACAGCACGAAGGCCGCGTTCAGGTTCACCTCCAGCATCTCGCGCCATTGCGCCTCGCTCGCCGCCAGCGCTTTCTGCGCCTCCTGGCGCCGCGGGCTCGCGGCGTGCACGAAGATCGACACCCGGCCCAGGCGCCGGATCGCCTCCTGCGCGAGGCGCGCCGCCTCGCCCGGGCGCGACAGGTCCGCATCGGCCAGGTCGGCGCCGAATACCGTGGCGCCCTCGGCTTCGAGCGCCGCGGCGATGCCGCGCCCGATGCCCCCGCCCGCCCCGGTCACCAGGGCCGTGTCGCCCGCCAGCAGCCTTGTCTCTTTGTCCATGAGTGATGCTAGACTGCCCAGTCTAGTTTCCACAAGCGTCCCTGCATGTCCGTTTTGAACCGCGAGCGCGTGCTGCGCGCCGCCACCACGTCCTTTCTCGCCAACGGCTACGGCTCGAGCGTGGACGTCATCGCGCGCCGCGCGGGCGTGGCGAAGCAGACGGTGTACCACCATTTCCCCAGCAAAGACGAGCTGTTCAAGGCGGTGGCACGCGACCTCGCCAAGCGCGTGCTGGTCGAGCTCGAGGCCGAGCCGCGCGAGCTGCGCGTGACGCTCGCGCGCTTCGGCGCCGCCTACCGCAAGCGCGTGCTGGGCGCGCAGGGCATCGCCACCTTCCGCGCCCTGGTGCCCGAGGTGCCGCGCTTTCGCGCGCTGGCGCGCTCGATGTACGCCGCGAGCGCCGGCGAGACGGTGCGCCGCCTGGCCGCCTACCTGGAAAAGGCAATGGCCGCGGGCGAGCTGCGCCGCGACGACCCGCAGCTCGCCGCCGAGATGCTGCTCGGCATGCTGGTGGGGCACGACCGCGTGAAGCGCCTGTTCGGCGTGGCGCTGGAGGAAACCGACGCGCGCCGCGCCGCGCGCGTGGTCGACTGCTTTCTGAGGGCGTACCAACAATGACCAGGGTCCTGATCGTTGCGCTCGCCGCCGCGCTGGCCGGGTGCGGCCAAGGAGACGCGCAGGATAAAAAGAACGCAGAAGGCAAAGGCGGCCCGCCGGCCGCGGTGCCGGTGAGCGCGATCGAAGTCGCGCCGCAGGCGGTGCCGGTGTCGTTCGAGGCGGTGGGGCGCACGGAAGGCTCGCGCGACGTGCAGGTGCGGGCGCGCGTGGCCGGCATCATCGAGCAGCAGCTCTACCGGGAAGGCGACGCGGTCAAGGCGGGCGCGCCGCTGTTCCGCATCGAGCGCGCGCCCTACGAGATCGAGCTGGCGCAGGCGCGCGCCTCGCTCGCCCAGGAGCGCGCGCGCCAGGAGCTCGCGCAGCAGGAGACCGAGCGGCTGAAGGGCCTCGCCGACCGGCGCGCCATCAGCCAGAAGGAGGCCGACCAGGCGGCTTCCAGCGCGCGGCAGAGCGCGGCGGCGGTGCAGATGGCGCAGGCGCGCCTGCGCCAGGCCGAGCTCAACCTCTCCTACACCACGGTGAATGCGCCGATCGGCGGCGTCACCGGCCGCGCGCTGCAGTCGGTGGGCACGCTGGTGCAGCCCAACAACGACTCGGCGCTGCTCACGACCATCACGCGCGGCGACCCCATGTGGGTGCGCTTTGCGCTCTCCGAGGCGGAGTTTGCGCGCCTGCGGAATTCCTCGAAAGCGACCGAGGTCACCATCGAGCTGGCCGACGGCAAGGCTTATCCGGAGAAAGGCCGGCTGAACTTCGCCGGCTCGACGGTCGACGCCACGACCGGCACGGTGCAGATGCGCGCCGAGCTGCCCAACCCGGGGCGCGTGCTGCTGCCCGGGCAGTACGTGAGGGTGCGCGTGGTGGCCGGCACGCAGCAGGCGATCGTGGTGCCGCAGACCGCGGTGCTGCAGAACGAGACCGGGCGCTTCGTCTGGGTGGCCGGCGGCGACGGCAAGGCGGTGCCGCGCAACATCCGCGCCGGCCAGTGGCTGGGCGAGAACTGGGTGGTGCTCGACGGCCTCGAGGCCGGGGACACCGTGATCGTGGATAACCTGGCGCGCCTGCGTCCGGGCACGCCGGTACAGGTCAAGAAGGCGAGCTAGTGTCGCGCTTTTTCATCCACCGCCCGGTGTTCGCCGGGGTGATCGCCATCGTCATCGTGCTCGCCGGGCTGGTGGCCTCGCAGCTCCTGCCGGTGGCGCAGTACCCCGAGATCGCGCCGCCCACGGTGCTGGTCACCACCAGCTACCCGGGCGCGAGCGCCGAGACGCTGTCGCGCACGGTCGCCGCGCCGATCGAGGAGCAGCTCTCGGGGGTGGAGAACCTCACCTACTTCAGCTCGAGCTCCTCCTCCAACGGCAACCTGCAGGTCACGGCGACCTTCGAGCCCGGCACCAACGTCGACCAGGCGATCTTCGAGGTGAACAACCGGGTGCAGCGCGCGCTGCCGCGCCTGCCCGACGAGGTGCGCAGGAACGGCGTGGTGGTGCAGAAGCGCTCCTTCGACATCCTGCTGGTGGTGTCGATGGTCTCGCCCGGCAACCAGCGCGACACGCTGTTCCTGTCCAACTACGCCTCGCTCAACATCGTCGACGAGCTCAAGCGCCTGCCCGGCATCGCCGACGTCACCATCTTCGGCGCGCGCGACTACTCGATGCGCGTATGGATCAATCCCGAGAAGATGGCGCGCCTGGGGATCACCACCTCGGAGGTGGCGGCTGCCCTGAGGGCGCAGAACGCGCAGTACGCCGCCGGCAGGATCGGCACCGAGCCCGCGCCGCCGGGCCAGAGCATCGTCTACACGGTCACCGCGCAGGGCCGCCTGGTCGAGCCCGAGCAGTTCGGCGAGATCGTCATCCGCGCCGCCGGACCGTCGGGAATCCTCCGATTGAAGGATGTGGCGCGTATCGAGCTCGGCGCGCTGAATTACGACACCAGCAACACGCTCGACGGCCAGCCCACCATCGGCATGGCCACCTACCTGCAGCCGGGCGCCAATGCGCTCGAGGTGGCGCGCGCGGTGCGCGCGCGCATGGAGGAGCTCAAGCCGGGCCTGCCGGAAGGCGTGAGCTACGCCATCCCGTTCGACACCACGCGCTTCGTCGACGCTTCGATCAGGGAAGTCAACAAGACCATCTTCGAGGCGGCGCTGCTGGTGCTCGCGGTGGTGTTCCTGTTCCTGCAGAGCTGGCGCGCCACCCTCATCCCGATGATCGCGGTGCCGGTGTCGCTGATCGGCGCCTTTGCCGGGCTGTGGCTCGCCGGGTTCTCGATCAACACCCTGACGCTGTTCGCGCTGGTGCTCGCCATCGGCATCGTGGTGGACGACGCCATCGTGGTGCTGGAGAACGTCGAGCGCCTGATGCGCGAGGAAGGCATGCGTCCCTTCGAGGCGGCGCTGGAGGCGATGAACGAAGTGTCGGGCGCGGTGATCGCGATCGTGCTGGTGCTGTGCGCGGTGTTCATCCCGGTGGCGTTCCTCGGCGGCATCGCCGGCGCGCTGTACCGCCAGTTCGCGGTGACGCTCACCATCGCGGTGCTGATCTCGGGCTTCATGGCGCTCACGCTCACGCCGGCGCTGTGCGCGCTGCTCATGAAGCCCGGCCACCACGAATCGCGCATCTTCCGCCCGTTCAACGTCGGCTTCGCCTGGACCACGCGGCGCTTCCTAGGCGGGGTCGGCTTCCTGCTCAGGCACCGGGTCTTTTCGCTGATTTCCTTCCTGTTGATCCTCGGTCTGTGCGTGTTTCTCTTCATGCGCGTGCCGTCGAGCTTCGTGCCGGCCGAGGACCAGGGCTACATCTTCGGCAACATCCAGCTGCCCGACGGCGCGACGCTGGAGCGCACGCGCAACATGTCGGCCAAGGTGAGCCGGATCGCGCAGCAGCACCCCGGGGTGCAGAACGTCCTGGCGATCAACGGCTTCGATCTGCTCGGGGGCGGCAACAAGACCAACGCCGCCACCATGTTCATCCCGCTCAAGAACTGGGACCTGCGCCCGGACACGCCCGCCGCCGCGGTGGCGCGCGACCTCGTGGCGCAGGGCGCGGAGCTGCGCGAAGGCCTGGTGCTCGCCTTCAACCCGGCGGCGATCCGCGGCCTGGGCACCTCGGGCGGCTTCGAGCTGTACCTGCAGGCGCGCGGCGACGCCGACCCGCAGCGCCTGTTCCAGGTGACGCAGGGCTTTCTCGAGGCGCTGAGGAAACACCCGCAGCTTACCGGGATCAACTCGTTCTTCCGGCCGACGGTGCCGCAGCTGCGCGTCGAGGTCGATCGCGAGAAGGCGCTGTCGCTGGGCGTGCCGGTGCAGGACGTGTTCGACACCCTGCAGAGCACCATGGCCTCGCTCTACGTCAACGACTTCAACAAGTTCGGCCGCACCTACCGCGTGCAGATGCAGGCCGATGCGCCGTTCCGCGCCCAGCCCGAGGACCTCGGCGCGGTGTTCGTGCGCTCGGCGAGCTCGCGGGAGATGGTCCCGCTGAAATCGGTGATCACCACCTCCAGCGTGGTAGGGCCGGAGCAGCTCGAGCGCTTCAACGGCTTCGTCGCCGCGCGCGTGCTGGGCAGCGGCGCCCCCGGCGTGTCCTCCGGCGAGGCGATCCGCGCCGCCGAGGACGTGGCGCGCGTGGCGCTGCCCGAAGGCTACGAGATCGCCTGGTCAGGCCAGGCCTTCCAGGAGAAGCGCACCGGCCGCCAGTCGGCGATCGCCTTCGTGCTCGCCATCTTCATGGTGTTTCTCATCCTCGCCGCGCTCTACGAGCGATGGCTGCTGCCGATCTCCGTGGTGCTCGCCGTCCCATTCGCGGTGCTCGGCGCGCTCGGCTTCGTCGCGCTGCGCGGGCTGGAGAACGACATCTACTTCCAGATCGGCCTGATAGTGCTGATCGGCCTCGCGGCGAAGAACGCGATCCTGATCGTCGAGTTCGCGCAGCAGGGCTTCCTCGAGGGTAAGAGCGCCGTCGAAGCGGCCCTCAACGCGGCAAGGCTGCGCTTCCGGCCGATCGTCATGACTTCGCTCGCCTTCGTGCTTGGCGTGCTGCCGCTCATGCTCGCCACTGGCGCGGGGGCCGGCGCGCGCCGCTCGATGGGCACCGGCGTGGTCGGCGGCATGCTCGCCGCGACGTTCATCGCCACGGTCTTCATCCCGCTGCTCTTCGTGCTCTTCGCACGCCGCAGGAAGCCCCGGCACCGACCGGCGGCGCAGGCGTCGGCAGCCGAATGAAGCACATCGTGCTCCTCGCGCTGCTCGCGGGCTGCACCACGGTCGGCCCCGACTACGAGCGGCCGGCGATAGCGCTTCCTGAAAGCTTTCCGGATTCCCCTTCCGGTGAGGCGCAGATTCCCCTCGATTGGTGGAGGCTCTACGGCGACCCCTTCCTCGATGAGCTGGTCGCCTCGGCGCGCAGCCGCAACGCCGACATCCGGCTCGCCGCGGCGCGCGTGCAGGAGGCCGAGGCCCTGGCGCGCGAGGCCGGCGCGGCGCGCTATCCGGAGGTCATGGCGGGGGCAAGCGCCGTGCGCTCGCGGGTGAGCACGCGCGTGGTCCCCGCCCCGCAGGCGGGCGTGCCTCTCGAGCGCTCGCAGTACCAGCTGTCCGCCTCGACCAGCTTCGAGCTCGACTTCTGGGGCCGGCTCTCGCGCGCGGCGGAAGCGGCGCAAGCGAACCTCCTCGCCTCGCGCTACTCGCAGGAGGTCGTGGCGCTCAGCCTTGCGGGAGCGACTGCGCAGGCGTACTTCACTGCCCGCTCTCTCGAGGCGCAGCTTGAGGTCCTGGAGCGTGCCATCGAGGTGCGCAAGGAATCGCTGAGCATCGCCGGGGCGAGGGCCGACGCCGGCCTCGCCTCGGCGCTCGACGTGTACCAGGCCCAGGGCGCGCTCGCCGACGCCTTCGCGCAGCGCCGCGAGGCGGCGCGCCAGCGCTCGCTAACGGAGCGCGCGCTCGCCCAGCTCACCGGCCGGCTCGACCTCAAGCTGGCCCGGGAGAGGGCCGCGGGCGACCTGTTCGCGCTGCCGGTGCCACCGCCGCCGCCGCCTGGGCTGCCCTCGGCACTTCTGGCGCGGCGGCCCGACATCCGCTCGGCGGAAGCGTCGATGGTCGCCGCCAACGCGCAGATCGGCGTCGCGCGCGCCGCCCTCTTTCCGACAATTTCGCTCACCGCCTCGCTCGGCGCCCAGAGCGCCGAACTCTCGCAGCTCCTCTCGAGCGGCGCGGGCATCTGGTCGATCGGTCTCGCGGCGGCGGCGCCGATCTTCGACGGCGGGCGGCGCGAAGCGCGTGTCGAGCAGGCTGGAGCGCGCCGCGCCCAGGCGCTCGCCGGCTACCAGCGCTCGATCGAGACCGCGTTCCGCGAAGTCGCCGACGCGCTGGTGAGCGTCGAGCACTCCGCCGGCGCCGAGTCGGACCTTGCCGCCCGCCTCGAGGCAGCGCGCAACGCGCTCGAGCTCTCGAACGAGCGCTACCGCGCCGGCTACTCGCCGTTCCTCGAGGTTCTCGACGCGCAGCGTACCGCCAACGACGCTGAGCTCGCCTTCGTGCGCAACCGGCAGGCACGCCTTGCCTTCAGCGTCGACCTCATGCGCTCGCTCGGCGGCGGTTGGGCGGATTAGA
>DASUUN010000286.1:0-3055 GCA_036374055.1 Burkholderiales bacterium | reverse complement strand
CGAGTGCGCCCAGTACGCGGCGGCGATGGCGGTGACGAAATTGGTGATGCCGGGGCCGTTCTGGCCGATGCACACGCCGTGACGCCCCGACACGCGGGAATAGCCGTCGGCCATGTGGGCCGCGCCCTGCTCGTGCACCGTCGGCACGAAGCGGATGCCGGCGGCGGGGAACAGGTCGAGCGCGTCCATGTACGCCGAGCCGACGATGCCGAACACTTCGGTCACGCCCTGGGCGACGAGCGTCTCGACGAAGGCTTCTGAAGGGGTCATGCGGGTACGGCCGGAAACGACCATGCGCTTCACGTCGGCAATGTTGGTCATAGAGGATCTCGAGAAGAAAAGAGGAGCCGCCTCAGTTTCTCACAGGTGGCGTTCCAGAAAATGATAATGTCGCCGGCATGCCGCGCAAGGAAGACCGCGTCCCGGCCACGCTGCGGGCGTTCACCGTGCTCGAGGCGCTGGTGCGCGCGGAGAACCCGGCCGGGCTGGCCGAGCTCACGGCGCTGGTCCGGCTGCCCAAGCCTACGCTGTACCGCATGCTCGCCCTGCTGCAGTCGGGCGGGCTGGTGATGCGCACCCCCGGGGCGCGCACCTACGCCCCGGGGCCGAGGCTGGCCGCGCTGGGGCGCGACGTCATGCTGCACGGCGCCATGCGCTCGGCCGGGCATGCGGTACTGGCCGGCCTGGTCGAGGAGATCGGCGAGACCTGCAACTTCACCATGCTGCACGGCGCGGAAGTCGTTTACGTGGACCGTGTCGAGTCCGCCTGGCCGCTGCGCATGAACCTCAATGCCGGCACGCGCGTGCCGCTGCACTGCACCGCGAGCGGCAAGCTGCTGCTCGCACTGCTGCCGAAGGCCGCGCGCGAGCGCCTGTGCGCGCGGCTGCCGCTGAAGAGATACACCGCCACGACCTTCACCGACCGGGCCCGGCTCGCCGAGGAACTGGAGCGCATCCGCTCGCAGCGCCACGCCACCGACAACGAGGAGTATCACGCCGGCCTGGTATGCGTCGCGGTCCCGGTGCTGGACCGCAGCCGGCGCGCCTGCGCGGCGCTCGCCCTCCAGGCGCCGGTGTCGCGCATGCCGCTGCCGCGCGCTTTGGAGTACCTGCCGGTGCTGCGCCGCGCTGCCCAGGTCATGGGCTCGTCGCTGTCCTAGCGCCCGAGCACCCCGATCACCTCGACCTGGAACAGCACGTCGGCGCGCATCTCCGCCTTCACCGCGTGGCGCGCCGGCCGGCTCGCGGCATCCGGGAACATCGCCAGCCAGGCCTTGTTCACCGTGTCGCGGTACTTCTCCTCCTTCAGGTAGAGCGTCAGATGGCCGATGTCCTCGGGCGTGCCGCCGGCGGCCTCCATGAAGCGGCGCAGGTTGCGGAACATCTGCGCCGCCTGCTCGTCGGGATCCGCCGGCGCCTTGCCGGTCTGCGGATCGCGGCCCGAGATGGCCGAGGAGAAGACCATGTTTCCCACCACGGCGCCGCTCGGAATGGGCGCGCCGTGCTCCAGCCCCTCGAGGTGGATGCTCCTGCGCCTGTCCGCCGTCACACGAACTGCACCGACACGCTGCCGAGCGCGCCGAAGTCGGCGCGCAGCGTGTCGCCTTTCTGCGCCCACACCGGGCGGATGAACGACCCCGACAGCATCACGCGTCCCGGCTCAAGCACCGTGCCGAAGCGCCCGACCTTGTTGGCGAGCCAGGCGATGCCCATCGCCGGGTGGCCGAGCACGCCGGCGGCTACGCCGGTTTCCTCGATGTCGGCGTTGCGGTACATGAGCCCGCCGACCCAGCGCAGGTCGACGTCCATCGGCCCTACCGCGCGCCCGCCGATCACCAGGCCCGCCGCCGCGCCGTTGTCGGCCACGGTGTCGAAGATCTTGCGCGGATTCTGCACCCGCGCATCGATGATCTCGATGGCGGGAACCACGTACTCGGTGGCGCGCAGCACGTCGAGCAGCCCGATGCCCGGCCCCTTGAGCGGCTTGCCCAGCACGAACACCAGCTCGAGCTCCACGCGCGGCACGATGTAGCGCTCGAACGGCACCTTGGCGCCGTCGTCCACCACCATGTAGTCGTGCAGCACGCCGTAGTCGGGCTCGTCGATCTGCGAGGACTGCTGCATCGCCTTCGAGGTAAGGCCGATCTTGTTGCCGATCACCTTCGATCCCGCGGCGACCTTCGACTGGTTGACGAGGTCCTGGATGGCGTAGGCGTCCTCGATGGTGATCCCGGGCCAGGTCTTGGAGAGCTGCACCACCGGCTTGCGCTCTTTCTCCGCCTGCAGCAGCGAGTCGGCGGCTTTCCTGCGGTCTGCGTCGTTCATCATGGGTCCGAATGGTATGGGCGATGGGACTTCAGAATCGGTAGAGCACGGCGGCGTTGGCGGCGAACAGCGGCACGCGCACCGCATCGCCGGGAAGCCAGCTTTCCAGAAGGTCGAGCAGCTCGGCGTCGTTCGGCATGGAGCGCGTGAGGCCCGGATGCGGCCAGTTCGTGCCCCATACGCAGCGCTCCGCACGCTCGGCCAGCACGGCCTGCACGAACGGCCGCATGTCCTCGTAGCCCGGCGGCCCGCTGTCGGAGAGCCGGTAGAAGCTCGAGATCTTGGTCCAGCAGTCGTCGCGCCCGCCCAGCAGACGGCGTATCACCTTGAAGCCCGGCTGGTCGATGCCCGCGCCGCCGCGCGGCCGGCCCATGTGGTCGAACACCAGCGGCACCGGGCAGCGGCGCAGTCGCGGCTCGAGCGCCACCCAGTCGTCGGCGTGGGCGATGTTGATCTCGAGGTGCCAGCCGAGCGGCGCGATGCGCTCGGCGATCGGCTCGAGCATCGCCGTGGTGGCGCCGCTCGCGAACTGGTCCATGAGGCGCGCGGCGCGAAAGCCCGCCGCGTCCAGGCGCGCGAGCTCGGCCCCGCTCACGTCCGGCGGCACCATGGCGACGCCGGCGAAGCGCCCGGGGTGCTCGCTCAGGAAGTCGGCGGTGATGGAATTGTCGAAGCCATAAGGCGTCGCGTTCACCTGCACGCCCCGCTCGACGCCGAGCGCCGCATGCAG
>DASUUN010000285.1:0-16002 GCA_036374055.1 Burkholderiales bacterium | reverse complement strand
AGCGTTCGCATTCGCATAGTCTGAAAGGCCCGCCTGGGGGGCGACGACCTGCCAGCCTGCCCGTAACTTCTTTGCGCTTCAATCATCGACATGAGTCTGTACGGCATCGTCGCCGACATCCATGGCAACCGCGAGGCGCTTACGGCGGTCCTCGCCGCGCTCGAGGCACGAGGGGTGGGCCGGCTCGCCTGCCTGGGCGACATCGTTGGCTACAACGCCGACCCCGACCAGTGCGCGGCGGCGCTGCGTGCGCTCGGCGCGATCTCGATCGCCGGCAACCACGACCTCATCGGCCTGGGGCAGCTCGACTTCCGGCGCTGCTCGAACAAGGCCAAGTACTCGCTCAAGCGCACGCGCCGATCGCTCGCCCCCGAGACGCGCGCCTACCTCGGCACGCTTCCCGATCGCCTCGAGCTCGAGCCGGGCGTGGTGCTGGTGCACGGCGGCGTGCGCGACGTGCAGCAGTACATGACCACCCCGGCGCACATCGCGCAGAACGCCGCGCTGCTGCGCGAGGACTTTCCCGGCGCGGCGCTGTGCTTCTTCGGCCACAGCCACGAGCAGAAGGTCTACGAGGTGCATGATGGCGCGGTTCTCGAGCTTCCCGTCGAGAGGGAATTCGCCTTCCGCAGCGATCGCCTTTACTTCGTCAACCCCGGTTCGGTCGACGCCTCGCGCAAGTCGCGCAGCAAGCTCGCCGAGTGTGCGGTCCTCGACACCGGCTACGGCACCATCGAGTTCCTCCGCGTCCCCTACGACGCCGCCGCGACCGAGGCGAAAGCGGCCGTCTTCGGCTACCGCATCAATCCGCTGACCGATCGCCTCTACAGCTTCCAGCGGCAGGTGCGCAAGATTCTTACAGGGGCTCGCGCATCGCGCGCCTGAAATAAGCCGTCACCGGCGCGAACAGGTAGTCCGCAGCGGTGCGCGCCGGTGGCGTCGACGCGCTGGGCGGACCATCGGCGGGCGCGATCGGCGCAGCGCTTCGGCTACAGACTCGAGCTATTGCATGCCACGACGGTATCGGGCGGCAGCCGGAAATCCGGCATCGCCACCGCGGCGAAGCTGGAGCCGCGCCGTATGCGATCGGCGATCACCGAGCTCTTGCCGGGCACGGGGTCGTGGTAGGTGCCGAACTTCAGGTAGGCCCTGCCGTTGCCGTACAGGGTGTTGATGCCGGATCTCGTGAGGACTTTTTTTGTCGGCGCGCCGGCCTTGCGCATCCATATCTCGTGGCTGCCGGTGCCAGTGTAGGACCAACGGATGCGGTGCACGAAGTCATACCAGACGCCGAGCTCGAAGGGGTCGTGAAGGCATTGTCCCTTCACGCTGGCGCGGCCGTTGGCGCGGTAGAAGTACTGCGCATGCTGGTCGCCGCCGCCGGCGCCGCGGTTGATGACGCGCAGAATGGCGCGCGGGCCGCCGCGCCCGGGCTCCATGAATACGTCGAGTGCGACGAGCGGCTGGCCTTCGGTGATCTCCTGCTTGAACTGGAAGAAGATGCTCGAGCGGTAGGCGCCGGGCGCGACGCGGAAGTCCGGCGGGAAGTACACCGAATGCGCCCACCACTGCTCCACGCCGGGCAGGGCTCCCGTGTCATCGGCGCGCAGCATGACTTCTGAGCGCTCCCAGCGGGTCTTGTGCACGCCGGAATCGTCATCCTGCGTGGTGAAGCGCACCGCGTGTCTGCCATCCCGGCCGCCCTCGACCAACGCAAGACGCGTCTCGTCGTCCGCGCGATCGCCGGGCGGAAACGGTTCCGCCTTGTTGTGCGCGAAGAGGGTGACGAGCTTGCCGAGACTGCGGGTTCGGACCTGGTTCTTGCTGAAGCGAGTGTCCGATTCGAAGCTCAGGCAGAGCTCGAGACCTTTCGCCGAGCAATCGTGGGCGCGCACGGCGGCGGGCAGCGTCAGGCCGGCCGCCAGAGCGAGCCACGTGACGGGTATCAAGCTCTTGCTGTTGGCCATGGTCACGCCCGAAAAACGGCTATGCGACCGCCGTGGCGGAAGGGACCGGACGAAGGGCCTCCTCGAGCTTGAGCGGCGCGCGCTCGGGCGCGGCGTACTCCTGCCAGCTCTTGATCTGCAGCTCGGCAACCGACTTCTTCGCCATCGCCTCGACGAAGCGCTGCGCGAGCTGGATGTTGGTGATGAGCGGGATGCCGAAGTCGGCGGCCTTGCGCCGGATGATGTAGTCGTTGGCGAGCTCCTGCTCGGCGGTGCTCTTCGGGATGTTGATGACGAGGTCGACCTTGCGCTCGCACAGGAATTCGAGGGTGTTGGGCGAGGCGGCCTCGTCGGGCCAGTGCAGGCGCGTCGCAGCGATGCCATGCTCGGCGAGGAAAGCGGCCGTGCCACGCGTGGCGTAGAGCGACACGCCCATGCCGCGCAGCAGCCGCGCGCTCTCGAGAAACGCCGCCTTGCCCTCGATCGGGCCGGTGGAGAGGAGCACGCTCTTCACCGGCAGGCGGAAGCCCACCGAGAGGAGCGCCTTCAGGAACGCCTCCTCGAAGTCGTCGCCGAGGCAACCGACCTCGCCGGTGGATGCCATCTCGACGCCAAGCACCGGGTCGGCGCCCTCCAGGCGCGTGAAGGAGAAGTGCGGCGCCTTGACGCCGACGTACTCAAGGTCGGTCGCCGAGCCCGCCTGCACCGGCACCGGCCGCCCCATCATCACCGCCGCGGCGATGTCGATAAGGTTGGCGCGCAGCACCTTGGATACGAAGGGAAAGCTGCGCGAGGCGCGCAGGTTGCACTCGATGACGCTGATCTCGTTGTTCTTCGCCAAGAACTGGATGTTGAAGGGGCCGTGGATCTTCAGCGCCGCTGCGATGCGCGCCGAGATGCGCCGGATGCGGCGGATGGTCTCGAGGTAGGTGCGCTGCGGCGGCAGCACCAGCGTCGCGTCGCCCGAGTGAACGCCGGCGTTCTCGACGTGCTCGGACACAGCTGAGGCGACCAGCTCGCCGCGGCAGGCCACGGCGTCCATCTCCAGCTCGCGCGCGTTCTCGAGGAACTTGGACAGCACCACCGGGTGCAGCGGCGAGACGTAGGTGGCGCGGCGCAGGTAGCGCTCGAGCTCGGCATCGTTCGAGGCGACGCCCATCGCCGCGCCGGAGAGCACATACGAGGGGCGCACCAGCACCGGGTAGCCGACGGTACGGGCGAAGCTGAGCGCGTCCTTCTCGCTCACCAGCTCCTTCCACGCGGGCTGCGCGACCTCTAGCCGGTCGAGGAGCTGCGAGAACTTGTGCCGGTCCTCGGCGGTGTCGATGCTCTCGGCCGGCGTGCCGAGGATCTCCACGCCCTGCGCCGCCAGCGCGAGCGCGAGGTTGTTCGGCGTCTGCCCGCCCACCGAGACCATCACGCCGAGCGGCCGCTCGCGCGCGCAGATGTCGAGCACGGTCTCGATGCTGATCTCGTCGAAATAGAGCCGGTCGCACTCGTTGTAATCGGTGCTCACGGTCTCGGGGTTGTGGTTGAGTATGAGCGTCTTGTAGCCCATGCGCCGCAGCGCCTGCACGGCGTTCACCGCGCACCAGTCGAACTCGACCGAGCTGCCGATGCGGTAGGCGCCCGAGCCTAGCACCAGCACCGCGTCCTCCATGCCGCCTTCGACGTCGTTCTCCTCGCCGTTGTAGGTGAGGTAGAGGTAGTTGGTCTGCGCCGGGTACTCGCCCGCCAGCGTGTCGATCTGCTTCACGCACGGAACGATGCCCGCAACTTCGCGCCGCTGCCTTACGGAATCCACCGAAAAGCCCGCGGCTTTCGCTACCTGGGCATCCGAGAAGCCGGCCTGCTTGGCTTCCTTCAGCAGCCCGTCGTCGAGCCCGGCGCGCAGGCGCCGCTCGATCGAGGCGATGCGCGCCACCTTGTGCAGGAACCAGCGGTCGATGTGCGAGAGCGCGTGCACCTCGTCGACGCTCCAGCCGCGCCGGAAGGCTTCCGCGATCACGTGGATGCGCTCCGACGTGGGCTCCGAGATGATCCGCTTCACGTCTTCGTTGCTCACCGCGGGCACCCGGTCGAGGCCCTTATCGGCCATGCGCAGCGCCTTCTGCAGCGCTTCCTCGAAACTGCGGCCGATCGCCATCACCTCGCCCACCGACTTCATCGACGAGCCGATGCGCTGCGAGGCGCCGCGGAATTTCTGCAGATCCCAGCGCGGCGCCTTGACTACCACGTAGTCGAGCGCCGGCTCGAAGCAGGCCATAGTGACGCCGGTCACGGCGTTCGGGAGATCGGTGAGCGCGTAGCCCATGCCGAGCTTGGCGGCGACGAAGGCGAGCGGGTAGCCGGTCGCCTTGGAAGCGAGCGCGGAGCTCCTCGACAGGCGCGCATTAACCTCGATGACGCGGCAGGCGCCGGTGCGCGGGTGCAGCGCGAACTGGATGTTGCACTCGCCCACTACGCCGAGGTGGCGCACACTGCGGATGGCGAGCTCGCGCAGGCCGTGGTATTCGGTGTTGGTGAGGGTCTGGCTCGGCGCGACGACGATGCTCTCGCCGGTGTGCACGCCCATCGGGTCGAGGTTCTCCATGTTGCAGACCACGATGCAGTTGTCGAAGCGGTCGCGCACCACCTCGTACTCGAGCTCTTTCCAGCCGACGAGGTACTCCTCGATCAGCACCTGCGGGCTGTGGGCGAGCGCGTGCGCGACGCGGCTGCGCAGCTCCGCCTCGTCCTTGCAGCAGCCCGAGCCGAGGCCGCCGAGGGCGTAGGCGACGCGCGCCATCACCGGGAAGCCGATGCTCTGCGCCATCGCCACCGCTTCCTCGACCGAGGTCGCGGCGCCGCTCCTTGGCACCTCGACGTTGATCTCGGCGAGCCGCGCGGCGAAAAGGGCGCGGTCCTCCGTCTCCTCGATGGTGCGGATGGGCGTGCCTAGCACCGAAACATTAAAGCGCTCTAAAACGCCGGACTTCGAGAGCGCCAAACCGCAATTCAGCGCGGTCTGCCCGCCGAAGCCGAGCGCGATCGCGTCGGGGCGCTCGCGATCGATCACCTGCTCGACGAAGTGCGGCGTCACGGGCAGGAAGTACACCCTGTCGGCGAGCGCCGCCGAGGTCTGGATGGTGGCGATGTTGGGGTTAACCAGCACCGTGGCGACGCCCTCCTCCTTCAAGGCCTTGATCGCCTGGCTGCCGGAATAGTCGAACTCGCCTGCCTCGCCGATCTTCAGCGCGCCGCTGCCGAGGATGAGGATCTTCATGCCTGTACCGGCACTTCCCTGCCACTCGCCGCCGACTCGAGGATGGCGAGGGTGACGCGCGTGGTATCGAAAAGCGATTCCAGCGGGATCGGCATCGCAGCGCCGCGCTTCACCGCCCCCACGAAAGCATCCATCTCGGCCTGCTGGCCCTTGTCGATGCGCATCGAGGTCTTCTTCTGCCCGTCGGCCTCATAGAGGAACAGGGTCTCGAAGTTGTGCATCTGTGCCGCGAGGCCGCCGCCGAAGGCCTCGAGGGCCTCCTTGGGCACCTTGAAGGCGCCCTGCGTGAGGTAGGCGAGGCTTCCGACCGAGCCGTCCTCGTAGCGCACCAGCGCCATCACGTTGTCGAGGTCGTCGGCGCCGGGGCCGGGCGGCGAGAGCCGCGTCGCCATAACGCTCGCCGGCCGGGCCAGAGTCAGGTAGGAGAGGACGTCGATGAAGTGCCCGGCTTCGCCGGCGAAGCGCGAGCCCTCGGCAGGATCGAGGTACCAGGAGCCCTTGTCGAGCTGCCCGGCGTGCACGCGGTAGTGCGCGGCGAGCGGACCGCGCGCGCGGCGCATGTGCTGCGCGAGGGCCCGCACCATCGGCGAGAAGCGCCGGTTGAAGCCGACCATCAGGCGCTCGTTGCCCGAATCCTCGATGGCGCTGCGCACGAGGTCCAGCCCGTCGGCGTCGATCGCGAGCGGCTTCTCGACGTAGGTGGCCTTGCCGGCGCGCAGCGCCTCGGCGACGAGGTATGCGTGCGAGGAATGGCGCGTGGCGATGAGCACCGCGTCGATGTCGGGATCGGCGAGCACCTCCCGGTAGTCGGTGGTGGCGAGGCGGAAGCCGAAGTGGCGCTTCGCGTTCTGCCCTGTGAGCGGCGTGGTCGTCGCGACCGCGGCGAGCTCGACGCCGCCGTTGCGCTTGAGTGGCGGCAGCAGCATGCTGGAAGCGTAGTTGCCGGCGCCGATCACGCCGATGCGCACCTTGCCTGCGGTCGGTGCCGCCTGGCGCACGAGCTTCAGGCGCGGCGGCTCGCGCCTGAGCGGCTGCGAAGCGTTCTCGAACTCGAAGAGCACGGCGAGCACGTTGCCGCCGCTCTCGGCGAGCTCGCGGTAGACCGCCTCGGCCTCGCCGAAGGGCCGTGCCTGCGAGACGAGCGGCTCGACCTGCACCTGGCCCGCGGACACGAGATCCAGGAAGGCGCCGAGGTTGCGCTTCTCCGTCCAGCGCACGTAGCCGATCGGGTAGTCGATGCCGCGCTCCTCATAGTTCGTGTCGTAGCGGCCGGGCCCGTAGGAGCGGGAGAAGCGGACATCGAGCTCCTTCAGGTAATAGTCGTTCCAGGGCAGATCGAGCCTGGTTTTGCCCACGTCGACCACGCGCGCCCGGTCTCGCGCGATGCGCACCGCGAGCTCGGTGGCCGCGTTGCTCGAGCCGCCGGCGGTGATGAACACGCAGTCGACGCCCATGCCGCCGGTAACGCGCGAGATCAGCGTGTCGAGCGCCGGGTCCTCGGCAGTGAGCGCGGCCCTGGTGCCGAGCGTCTCCGCGAGCCGGCAGCGCGACTCGACGAGGTCGGTGCCGACCACGTGCATGCCCGCAGACCTGAGGATCTGCACCAGCAGCTGCCCGAGGAGGCCCAGGCCGATCACGCACGCGCTCTCGCCGAGCTGCATGCCGGCCTGGCGGAAGGCGTGCAGCGCGATTGCGCCGACGGTAGCGAAGGCCGCATGGCGCAGCTCGACTTTGTCGGGCACCGGCACGACCAGGTTCTTCGGCACGAAATTGATGTCGGCGTGATTGGCGTAGCCCGCGCCGGCGCAGGCGACGCGCTGCCCGACGCGAAACTCGCCCGCACCGGCGCCGACCGCGACCACCTCGCCCGCCATCGAGTAACCGAGCGGGGTGAGCGAGTCGAGCTTGTTCATCACCTTCTGGTAGGTCGCGGCGAAGCCCTGCTGCTTGAGCGTCGCCAGCACCTTCTTCAACTGGTCGGGACGCGCGCGCGCCTTGCCGAGATAGGAGAGCTTGCCCTCGCGCACCTTCATTCCTTCGGTGCCGGTCGAGATGACGCTGTAGTGCGTGCGCACCAGCACGCCGCCGGGCTTGAGCGCCGGCCAGTCGACCTCCTCGAGCCGGATCTCGCCGCTCTTGTAGTTCTGCGTTACCTGCCTCATGGGTCCTCCTTACCTGCCGCCAACCGGGATCAACGCGTTCTTCTCGTCGGGCTGCCGCAGCCCGGTGAATACCCACCGGGCGAACATCTCGTGCGCCTTGCAGCTCGGATGGTCGTCCACCAGCGAAAAGGGCATGCTCGGGCTCGCGTTGCGCCCGGCTAGGAATGCCGGGTAGCCGGAGCGGACCCTCAGGCCGACCGACTGCGAGAGCCTGCGCTCCGCGTCCCGGTAGATGCCGTAGTAGACGTTGTCCTTGCGGATGTTCTGCACGTCGGGGTAGATCACGACCAGCGGCCGCGCGGCGCCCACAGCGCGCAGCGCGTCACGCGTCCCGGCGAGCGCGAACTCCAGGAGCTTGAACTCGAGCCCCGCGTGGTCCTGCCACAGCGCCGGATATGCCGTGCGCCCGAAGCCGATGTTCCAGCCGAACTGCATGCCGAGGCGCACGAAGGCGTCGCGGAACAGCGCGTATACGTACACGTTCTTCCACAGCCAGCTGTGCGCGCGGCGCAACGGCCCATAGTGGCCGCTCGGCGAGTTCATCTTCGTGCAGGCGGCGCAGAAGACCTCCAGCCTGGCGAGGTCTTCGCTGCTGAATCGACGATCGGCGCGCACGCGCTCGAGGTAGCTGCAGGCGGAGCAGGTGAGCTCGATGTCGTTGTTGTAGAGCGTAACGACGGCGGCCGAGGGCGCGCGGCCCGTGGCGATCAGCCCCTCGACGACCTGCAGGTACATGAAGGGGTCGGCGCCGGGCACGCCGAGGTTGACGAAGCGGTGCGGATAGCCGTTCTCGCGCGCGATCCGGTCAAGGTGGCTCGGGTAGCTGCGGCCGTCGCCGCAAGCCTCGCCGGCGGTGAAGGAGTCGCCGATCACCGCCGCGGCGTTGCGCAAGTCGGAAAGCGCCTCGGGGCGCTCGAAGAAGCGGAACTCGCGGCCGCCGAGCTCCAGGCGCGTCGGCTCGAGCTGCGGGCGGCGGTTGTCCCACACCAGGAAGGCCTCGAAGATGACGAGCACGAGCATGACGCTCGCCAGCGCGACCAGGCCGTTGACGGCGAAATTTCTCATCGCATCAGGGCGAGGAACTGGTCGAACAGCCCGCGCGTGTCGAGCGGGCCGGGCGCGGCCTCGGGATGGAACTGCACGCTCAGGAACGGCTTCGAAACGTGCCGCATGCCCTCGTTCGAGCCGTCGTTCGCGTTGGTGAACCACGGCTCCCAGCCGTCGGACAGGCTGGAGGAATCGACGGCAAAGCCGTGGTTCTGCGAAGTGATGAAGCAACGCCGCTGCCCATCCGCTTTTCCTACCTCTATGCAGGGCTGGTTGTGGCCGCGATGGCCGTACTTGAGCTTGTAGGTGCTTGCCCCCGCGGCGAGCGCGAGCAACTGGTGCCCGAGGCAGACGCCCATGATGGGACGTCCGAGGCCGATCGCACGCCGCAGGTTCTCCACCGTCTGGCCGCAGGCGCCCGGGTCGCCGGGGCCGTTCGAGACGACGATGCCGTCGAAGTCCTCGGCGAGGAAATCGTGGTCCCAGGGCACGCGCACCACGGTCAGACCGCGCGCGCGCAGCTCCCCGACGATGCTGCCCTTGGCGCCGCAGTCCACTACCACCACCGTGCGGCCGCTTCCCGGGAAGACCTCGCGGCTGCCGCAGCTCACGCCGGCGACGAGGTTGCGCTGGTTCGGGTCATCGAGGGCGACATCCTGCCCGCCCACCACCACGCGTCCGAGCATGCAGCCCTGGCGGCGCAGCCGTTTGGTGAGCGCGCGCGTGTCGATGCCGGCGAGGCAAGGAATGCCCTCCTCGCGCAGCCATTGCGCCAGCCCTCGCTGCGCGCCGGCGTGGCTGTACTCCGGCGCGAGCTCGGACACGATGAGCGCGGCGACCTGGATACGGCCCGACTCGAACGACGGCGGCACGCCGTAGTTGCCCACCAGCGGGTAGGTCAGGGCGAGTATCTGCCCGCTGTAGGACGGGTCGGTCAGCGACTCGGTGTAGCCAACCATGCCGGTGTTGAACACGACCTCGCCCGAGACCGACCGCGGCGCGCCGAGCGAGCGCCCGTGGAAGGTGGCGCCGTCGGCGAGGACCAGCCGTGCAGGGCCCATTAGCGCGCTCCCGTGGTGAGGATGCCCGCCGGCGGCAGCAGGGGCGCGAGCTGCGCGGCGAGCGCCTGCGCGATGATCGCCTGGCCCTCGGCATTCGGATGCCCGTCGGTGGCGGAGATCCAGAACTTCGTGCCGTCGAGGCCCCAGAAGGCGGGCAGCAGGTCGAGGGCGCGGATGCCGTGCTGCCGGCAGAAGGCCGAGACCGCTTCGTGGTATTCCTTGATCGGGTAAGTGGCGTCGCTGAACCTGGCCATCGCCGGGATCACCATCACCACCAGCTCGATGCCGCGCTCGTCGGTGAGCCGTTTCATCTCGAGCAGCGCCCCGCGCACCGCCTGCCACTGCGGGTTCGCGTCGACGTACTGGTCCTTCACTGCCCCGACCTGGCCGTAGCCCTTGAAACCGAGCGGCCGCAGGGCCGAGCCGATGCGCGGCGAGGCCCAGGCGAAGAGCAGCGAGTTCTTCTTCAGCCACAGCACCGATGCGTTGATGGCCGACCTCAGCCGGGTGCCGAGCGAGCGCTCCTCGCGCTCGGGCATCGCCGTGCCGCGCTGCGCGCTGGAGGGCTCGACGTCGTTGTAGAGGAACCCCACCACCACGATCTCCGGCTCGAGCGCGAGGCCGACCTCGCGCAGTTGCGCGAGCTGGTGCAGGGTGTTGTACCCAGGCATGCCCATATTCAGGACCTCGACCCGGGGGCCGCCGATGCGGCCGGCGTTGAGCAGCGCCTCAGTCTGGCGGGGGAAGGTCTGGTGCTGCGCCACCCCCATGCCGAAGGTCACCGAGTCGCCCAGCGCCAGCACGCGCACCGTGCCGGACGCGGGCTTCGCCGATCGCTCGATGTCGCGCAGGCCGAGCGCGTTGAACGACACGGGCACGCCGGTGTGCAGGCCGCGCGCGTTCGGGCGCCCGGTCCATTCGACCGGCGAGCCGAGCTTGCGGAACAGCTCCGGCGTGTCGGCGGGGGGCGCGGCGATCTGCAGCGCCGCCTCGGCGATCAAGCACGGCACGGCCGCGGCCACCAGCATCACCGCCAGGTTGGCGAGCCAGCGCATAGTTGTGCCTCCTTTTGCCATCGGTTTCTTACGCTGCCTTCGAGGCGGGCCATGGTCCGACCAGTACCCGATAGAGCGCGGTGAAATCGCCCGCCAGCCGCTCCACCGAATACGAAGTGGCGACGCGTTCGCGCGAGGCCCCGCTCATGCGCGCGAGCAGCGCGCGGTCCGCCGCGAGGGCGCCGAGCGCGAGCGCGAGCGCCTCGGGATCGCGCGGCGGCACGAACAGCCCGTGCACGTCGGGCTCGACCACGTCGGGGATCGCGCCGATGCGCGTCACCACCGGCACCAGGCCCGCCGCCATACCTTCGAGCAGCGCGTACGGCAGCCCCTCGCGGTGGTAGGTGGGCAGCAGCAGCACCTGCGCCTCCTCGAAGAGCGCGCGCTTGCGTTCGCCGAAGGCCGGGCCGGCGAAGCTGACTGCTTCTTGAAGCTTCAATCGTTCAACTTCGCTTCGCAGACCCCCCTCCTCCACCCCGCTGCCTGCGATGACGAGCTGCGTGTCGATGCCCTGCGTGCGAAGCCGCGCGATCGCCTGCAGGCTCTCGTACAGACCCTTGGTGCGCACCAGGCGCCCGATGTAGAGCATGCGCAGCGGCCCGTCAGGCGCGGCGTGCGCCTTGCGGCGAGTGGCGAGCGCCTCGACGTCGGTGCCGTTGGGCAGCAGCACGACGCGCTGGCGCGGCGCGAGCGCCGTCACCGCCTCGTACTCGATCTGCGAGATGACCACGACCACGTCGGGCCAGCGGAACGTGGTGCGCAACGCGAGGCGCGTCGCCGCTGCGAGGATGGGGTGACGCCCGCAGAAGGCGGCGACCGCGCCGCCGTGCACCTGGTAGAGCACGCGCGCGCCGCAGGCCTTCGCCACCAGCACGTACACGAGGTCGCGCCAGTACGCCTTGGCGTCGAGCGAGGTGTTGATGTGCACGAGGGTGACGCCGTGGCGCACGATGGAGGCGGCGAGCTGGAACGGGCTGGCGAGCAGGCGCGCCAGCCGGCCCGGGGGCGTCTCCAAGCGCCCGGCGCTGCCGACCTGGAACTGCACCATGCGGAAGCGCCCGGCGAGCGCCGAGCCGAACAGCAAGTTCAGGTGCGTGCTGACGCCGCTCACGGCGCTGCGCAGCGGCCCGAGAAGCAGCACGACCGGGGGCATCTGCGCGCCTTGCTTCAATCGAGCTCGAAGGCTTCGGCGTAGCTCTTCTTCAGCGCCGGGTCCTGGTGCTGCTTGCGCAGGAAGCAGTTGCCCACGGCGAGCGTCTCGATCTCGGTGCCCATGAAGCAGCGGAAGGCGTCTTCGGGGCTGCCGACGATCGGTTCGCCGCGCACGTTGAAGCTGGTGTTCACGACGACGGGACAGCCGGTGCGGCTCTTGAAGGAAGAAATCAGCTGGTGAAACCGCGGATTCGTCTCCTTGTGCACCGTCTGCACACGCGCCGAGTAGTCCACATGCGTGACCGCCGGAATCGAGGAGCGCGGCACGTTCAGCTTGTCGATGCCGAAGAGAGCCTTCTGCTCCTCGGTCATAGCGATGCGCTCGCGCTCAGCGACCTCGGCCACCAGCAGCATGTAGGGGCTTTCGCAATCGATCTCGAAGTACTGCGACGCGTCCTCCGCCAGCACCGCCGGCGCGAACGGCCGGAAGGATTCGCGGTACTTGACCTTGAGGTTGAGCGTCTTCTGCATGCTGGGCGAGCGCGCATCGCCGAGGATCGAGCGCGCGCCGAGCGCGCGCGGGCCGAACTCCATGCGGCCCTGGAACCAGCCGAGCGCGTTGCCGTCCGCGAGCGCGGCCGCGCATTTTTCCACCAGCTCATGGTCCTGGAGAACCTCGAATACCGCGCCCGCATTGCGCAAACGGTGCTCGATTTCGACAGTGGAGAACTGCGGCCCGAGATAGCCGCCGGACATGGCGTCGAGCCCGCCGGCGACGGTCCTCTCCTGTCCGCGGTAGAGATGGTGCGCGACATAGGCGGCGCCGAGCGCGCCGCCGGCGTCGCCGGCCGCGGGCTGTAGCCACAGCCGGTCGAAGAAGCGCTTGCGCAGCAGCTTGCCGTTGGCGACGCAGTTGAGCGCCACCCCGCCGGCGAGGCAGAGGTTCTTTTCACCCGTTTCCGTGGCGATTCCATCGGCCAGCTTGAGCACCACCTCCTCGGTGATGGCCTGGATCGACGCCGCGAGGTCCATCTCGCGCTGCGTGAGACGCTGCTCGGGCTTGCGCCGCGGCCCGCCGAACAGCGCGTCGAACTTGCCGTTCGTCATGGTGAGGCCGGTGCAGTACTCGAAGTACTCGAGGTTGAGGCGGAAGCTGCCGTCGTCCTTGATGTCGATCAGGTTGTCCCTGATCGCATCGACGAAACGCGGCTCGCCATACGGCGCCAGCCCCATCACCTTGTACTCGCCGGAATTGACCTTGAAGCCGGTGTAGTAGGTGAAGGCGGAATAGAGCAGCCCCAGCGAGTGCGGGAAGTGGATCTCCTTCATCACCTTGAGCCGGCGGCCCTCGCCCAGCGCGAGCGAGGTGGTGGTCCACTCGCCCACCCCGTCCATGGTCAGCACCGCGGCGCTGCGGAACGGCGAAGGGTAGAACGCGCTCGCGGCGTGGCTCAGGTGGTGCTCGGAGAAGAGCAGCCGCTGGTCCCAGGCCACGTTCGGGTCGAGGATCCTCAGCTGCTTGAGGATCTCCGTGCGCTGGAATAGCTTGTCCTTCACCCACACCGGAAGCGCCTGGCGGAAGGAGGCGAAGCCGCGCGGCGCGAAGGCGAGGTAGGTCTCTAGCAGCCGCTCGAACTTGAGGAACGGCTTGTCGTAGAAGGCGACCAGGTCGATCTCCCCCGGCGCCGTGGCGCCCGCCTGCAGGCAGGCGCGGATCGCCTCGTGCGGGAAACCCGAGTCGTGCTTCTTGCGCGTGAAGCGCTCCTCCTGCGCCGCGGCGACGACCCTGCCGTCGCGCAGCAGCGCCGCAGCGCTGTCGTGGTAGTAGGCCGAGATGCCGAGGACTCTCATGAGGAATGCGGCATCGGCTAGAACAGCGTGTAGATGAAGGGCGCGACCGCGGAGCCCTGGGCGAGGATTAGCAGCCCGCCGAGCAGCACGCTCACGACGATGATCGGAAGCAGCCAGAACTTGCGGCGCGCCTCCAGGAAGCGCCACATCTGGACGACGAAATCCATTGCCAACCCTCCTAGCTAGAACATGTCCTTGAAGCTGTCTTCGCGCGGCCCCGGCGGGTCGCGCGGAAGCCAGTAGCTCGGCCGGCCCGGCTCGAAGCGCCGCGCCATGGCGTCGCGCCCGGCAAGGCGCATGACCAGCGCCACCGGCGTGAAAACGGCGAAGTAGATCAGTCCCAGCACGACCGGGCTGACGATGAGGTTGAGAGCCGCGCCGAAGCGCATCCAAGCGCGGTTGAGCGGCTCAAGCCACTGGTCGCGCACCACCGTCACCGCGGCAAAGAGCGCCGCGAGCGCGAGCAGCCACGGGTAAAAGAACAGCGCGATCAGGGCAAAGAAGACCGTGAAGGTCCAGCCGAAGGAGCGGTTGGACGGGAGATGGAGGGTGTTGTTCATCGGGGAGGTAGGATGGCCGATCGAGTTGACGTTGCAGCGAGGCGTCGCAGGTCCGTGCGGACTACGCCGTGCAGCGCGTCGTAGGCGGCGAGCAGCTTGGGCGCCTCGTGGCGCCACTCGAGCTCCTCGAGCACCCGCCGGCGGCCGAATTCGCCCATGGCACGCCTTTTCGCCGGGTTTTGCAGCAGCTCGAGAATTTTCGATGCGAGATCGAAGGCGTTATTGCGCCGCGCGTAGAGCGAGGCCTCGCGCGCGGAGAAGCGGCCCTCGGCGAGGTCGAACTGCACGATCGGCTTGCCGAGCGCCATGTACTCCATGACCTTGTTCATGGTGGATATGTCGTTCATCTCGTTGGCCACATCGGGGTTGACGCAGACGTCCGCCGTGTTGAGCATCGCCAGCATCTCGGCGTCGCTCACCCGCCCGGTGAAGGTGACGTACCCGGCGATGTCCAGCTCCTGCGCGAGGCGGCGCATCTCCTCGAGCGAGGTGCCGCCGCCCACCAGGCCGAAGTGCACGTCCCTGTGTCCCAGGTCGTGCACAAGGTGCGCGGCGGCGCGCAGCAGGTAATCGATGCCTTCCTGGGGGCCCATCACGCCGACGTAGCCCACGAGGAACTTCCTGCCCTTTTTCAGCCTCTCGTCCGGCGGCTGGATCTTCAGGCGCTCCAGGCTCGGGCCGCTGCGCACCACGAATACCTTCTCGGGCGCCATGCCGCCGCGCTCGACCGCGATGCGGCGGTAGGACTCGTTGGTCGCGATGGCGATGTCCGCGGCGCGGAAGGTCAGCTTCTCCAGCCACACCATCGCTCTCCACAGAAACCCCCTCTTGCCGAACTTCGCTTCGTACAGCTCGGGATTGGCGTCGTGGTGATCGAAGACGAACTTCTTGCCGAAGAGCTTGTAGAAGCCGCCGATGAGGAAGAACAGGTCCGGCGGATTGCACGCGTGCACGATGTCGAAGCCGCGGCCAAACGCGATCCTCAATGAGAGAAGAAAGCTCTTCGTGAGAGCAAAGGCGTACTCGGTGAAGTAGCCCAAGACGCCTGAGCCCTCGACAGGCAGGTCGTAGCGCCAGATGTCGATGCCGTCGACCGCCTCGAACTTGCGCTCGCAGCCCTTCCCGGTCGGGCAGATGATCGAGACCGCGTAGCCCGCCTCGCGCAGCGTCGTCGCTTCCTGCCACACGCGCCGGTCGAAGGGGCTGGGCAGGTTCTCGACGAGGACGAGGACCCGCTTCACTTGAGCGCCGCGACGTGCAGCCGCAGCGGCGCCGCGAGGCAGGCGAGCCAGTAGGGCAGGCGCACCGTACCGGCGTAGAAGCGCAGCCGCCGAAAGCCGGCGTCGAGCAGCAGCTTGCGCAGCTCACGCGCCGTGGCGCTCGCCGCGGCGCACACCAGCACGCCGCGCTCGGCGAGGGCATGGCGCACGTCGCGCAGGAAGGCGCGCCGCTCGAGGGGCTCGTCGGTGAAGGCGACGTCGACGCTGCCCTCGGGGACGCTGATCCCGAACTCGTCGGACCGCACCCGGCGCAGGTTGACCGGCAGGCGCACGCCGCGCGGCGGGCCGGCCCAGTCGAGCACGTAGACGCGCTCGGCATAGCTCGCCGCGCGCAGCGCGAGGCGCCAGTCCCGCCCGCCGAGCTGCATGAACACCGTGCGCGGCGAGAGCCGCGACTGGCCGCCTACCAGCATATCCCTTCGTACACGCCGAGGATGGTGCGCGAGTTGCACACGCGCACGAAGTCGATGACGGTCTGGCCCTCCATCAGGCGCCTGGGCACGTCGGCGAACTCCGGCGCGGCGTTGCCGATGACGATGGTCTGCGCGTGGTCGAGCACGTCCTGCACGGTGGGCACCATCAGGCGCGAGATGTGCGGGATGCGGTTGAGGATGTAGTCGCGG
>DASUUN010000284.1:0-5114 GCA_036374055.1 Burkholderiales bacterium | reverse complement strand
GCCCTGTTCCGGATAGCGCAGGAGGCGCTCAACAACGTGGCGAAACACGCGGGTGCTAAGCTCGCGCGCATCGGGCTGTCGCTCGAAGGGGAAGAAATGACGCTGTGCATCGAGGACGACGGCCGGGGATTCGACCCGGCGCAGGCGCCGCGCGGGCGCTGGGGCATGACCACCATGCGCGAGCGCGCGGAAGCGGCCGGCGGGTGGCTTTCCATACAATCTTCATCAGGAAAAGGCACGGTGGTGCGCGCCTCGGTGCCGCTATGACGATCCGCATCATCATCGCCGACGACCACGGCGTGGTCGCCGAGGGCCTCAAGCACGTGGTCGAGGTGCAGCCCGACATGCAGGTCGTGTCGCTCGCCGTCGACGGCCGCGAGGCGGTGCGCCAGGCGCGCGACCTGCAGCCCGACGTGGTGCTGATGGATCTCTCCATGCCCGAGCTGAACGGCGCCGACGCCACGCGCGCGATCCTCGAGCGCGACCCGAAATGCCGCGTCATCGTGCTGTCCATGTACTCCGAGCGCGAGTACGTGCGCCGCGCGCTCAAGGCGGGCGCCGCCGGCTACGTGGTGAAGCGCTCCGCGGCGAAGGAGGTGGTCGACGCCATCCGCGCGGTGCACGCCGGGCAGCGCTACCTCAGCCCGCGCGTCGCCGACGTGGTGCTCGACGACTACGCCGGCGACGGCGCCGAGGACCTGCTCTCCAAGCTGTCGCAGCGCGAGCGCGAGGTGCTGCAGCTGCTCGCCGAGGGCCACACCGGCGCGCAAATCGCCGAGCGCCTGTCGCTGTCGCAGAAGACCGTCGAGACCTACCGCGCCCGCCTGGTGGAGAAGCTCGGCATCCGCGACGTGGCGGGGCTGGTGCGCTTCGCCATCCAGCGCGGCATCGTCTCGCTCGACTGACTGTCGGGGTTCCCCCGACGGCCGTTGTCCCAACCTCCCGACTGACGGCGCCCGGGCGGGCCCTTAGCATGCAGTGGTCGAGTCTGCCTGCCCGAGCGACCGTTGAGCCCACTCCTTCCCCCGCTGGCCGTTCCTCTCGCCCCGGCGCTCCCTACGGTGCTGCTGGTCGAGGAGCACGACGAGATGCGCAGCGCGCTTCGGGACTGGCTTCTCACCTCCTTCCCGCCTCTGAAGCTGCGCGAGGCGCGCAGCATGGACGAGGCCCTGCGCCTCGCCGAGCAGGCGGCGCTCGACCTCGCGCTGATCAACCTGGAGCTGCCCGGCCCCAACGGCATCGAGGCCACGCGCCTCATGCGCAAGCGCCATCCCGGCTGCCGCGTGGTGGTGATGTCGGTGAACGAGTCCATGTCGCTGAGGATCGCGGCGCTTTCCGCCGGCGCCGAGGCGTTCGTGTGCAAGCGCGACCTGCGCCTCGCGCTGCACCCGATCCTCGCCACGCTGGGCAAGGCGCCGTCATGAAGCTGCTGCTGGTCGACGACGAGCCGCGCAACCTGTTCGCGCTGAGCGCGCTGCTCGAGGACCTCGGCGCCCGGCCGCACTGCGCGCGCTCGGGCGAGGAGGCGCTGCGCGAGGTGCTGAAGCAGGAGTTCGCCGCCATCCTGCTCGACGTGCGCATGCCGGGCATCGACGGCTTCGAGACGGCCGCCGCGATCCGCAGCCTCGAGCGCTTTCGCCAGACCCCGATCATTTTCCTGAGCGCGCACGACGACCGGCGCGCCGTGCCGCGCGACCCGCTGTGCAGGTTCGTGCGCAAGCCGGTCGAGCCGGACGTGATCCGGCAGCACCTGAGAAAGCTGGTGCAGGCCTAGGGCGCGGCGCTCTCCTCGAGCTCGATGCCGAGCGACACCAGCCGCGTGACGCGGCTCTGCAGGTCGGCCTCGATCTCGCTGGTCGCGGTGAGGTCCTGGATCAGGATCACCGCGCCGACGATGCGCCCGTCTAGGCCGCGCAGCGGCGAGGCCGACGCCACCACGGTGATGGGCTTGCCGTTGAACCGACGCACCTCGATGCGCTCGCTCTTCGAGCTTTCGCCCTCGTGCAGCGCGCGCGCCAGCGGCCCCGCCTTGAGCGTCTTGCCGGCGCTGTCCCACCAGCCCAGCAGCTCGCCGTAGCAGTCCGGCGCCGCCGTGCCGGTGTTCAGGATGCGCGCCACCTCCTCGGTCGACTGGCCGATGCGGCCCTCGGCGTCGGCGATCAGCACGCCCACCGGCAGGCTCTCGAGCAGCGCCGAGAGCTTCCGGCCGGCGCGCAGCAGCTCCTCGGACTCGCGGATGTGCAGCTCGCGCTCGCGCAGGAAGTTCTCCTTCTGGCGGAAGCTTGCGTACACCGCCACCTTCAGCCTCAGGATCTCGGGGTCGAAGGGCTTGCTGAAGTAGTCGATGCCGCCGACCTCGTAGCCTTTGCGGATCCACGGGTCCTCGGTGAAGATCGCGGTGACGAAGATGATCGGGATGCCGGCGCAGGCCTCGATGCGCTTGATGAGCTGCGCCGTCTCGAAGCCGTCCAGCCCCGGCATCTGCACGTCCATCAGGATGAGGTCGATGTCGCGCCGGCTCTGCAGCGTGGCGAGCGCCTGCTCGCCCGACTCGGCGAACAGCAGCTCGTGCTCGTCGCCGAGCACCGCCTCGAGCGCGATCAGGTTGGCGCGCTTGTCGTCGACCAGCAGGATCTTTGCCTTGGGCAGCGCCATGCCGGGACCCCCGCAAGAGCCATGCCCTGTCGGTGCGCAACGACAGGCGGCCAATATGACGCGACTGTTAAATAAGGGCCCGGCTATAGTCCTGCGAACCCGTGCCGCCTAGCATGGCTCCCGCTTGCCCCCAACAAACTAGGAGAGGCCATGGGCGGTTCCATACTGGTAGTCGAAGACGAAGCGGCAATCCGCGACCTGCTGGCCGCCAACCTGCAGCGCGCCGGGTACAAGGTGATGTGCGCGGGCGACGTGCCGCAGGCCGAGGCCCTGGTGCGCGACACGCGCCCCGACCTCGTGCTGCTCGACTGGATGCTGCCCGGCATCCCGGGACTCACCTTCGCCCGGCGGCTGCGCTCCGACCAGCGCACCAAGGACATCTCCATCGTGCTGCTCAGCGCACGCGCCGAGGAGCAGGACAAGGTGACCGCGCTCGAAAGCGGCGCCGACGACTACGTGACCAAGCCGTTCTCGGCGCGCGAGCTGCTCGCCAGGATCAAGGCCGTGATGCGGCGGCGCGCGCCGCAGCTCGCCGACGACGTGGTCGAGATCGCCGGGCTGCGCATCGATCCGGCGGCGCACCAGGTGAGCGCCGGCGACAAGGCGATCGACCTGTGGACCACCGAGCTCAGGCTGCTGCATTTCTTCATGACGCACCCCGGCCGCGTGTTCTCGAGAGCCCGGCTGCTGGACGAGGTGTGGGGCGAGCACGTGTTCGTGGAGGAGCGCACGGTGGACGTGCACATCCGGCGCCTGCGCCAGGCGCTCGCGCCCAGCGGCCACGACAAGCTGATCGAGACCGTGCGCGGCACCGGCTACCGCTTCAAGCCCGACCTGACCACCGCGAACCTGGCCGCCTAGGCTACTCGACGGTCACGGACTTGGCGAGGTTGCGGGGCTTGTCGACATCATTGCCCCGCAACAGCGCCGCGTGATAGGCAAGTAGCTGGAGCGGCACGGTGCTGACGATGGGAGAAAGGATTCCGGGCGCGTCGTGCATGCGGACCACGTGAATCCCGTCGCCCTCGGGAAAATCCTCCGCGGCGAGCACGTACAGCTCCCCGCCGCGCGCCCGCACTTCCTGGAGGTTGGACTTGAGCTTGTCGAGCAGCGCGTCCTTCGGCGCGATGGCGACCACCGGCATGCTGCGGTCGACCAGCGCCAGCGGCCCGTGCTTCAGCTCGCCCGCCGCGTAGGCCTCGGCATGGATGTAGGAAATCTCCTTCAGCTTGAGCGCGCCCTCGAGCGCGATGGCGTAGTGCACCCCGCGGCCGAGGAACAGCGCGTGCTCGCAGCCGGCGAACTTCGCCGCCCACGCGGCCATTTCGGGCTCCGCGCGCAGCGCGTTGGCGAGCGCCCCGGGCAGCGCGCGCAGCGCTTCGAGCATCCCGGCCTCGTTTTCCCGCGTCAGCCGGCCGCGCGCCTTCGCCAGCGTCAGCGCCAGGACCAGCAGGGCGGTGAGCTGCGCGGTGAAGGCCTTGGTGGAAGCGACGCCGATTTCCGGGCCGGCGCGGGTCAGGAACTTCATGCCGCAGCTTCGCGTGAGCGCGGACTCCGGCACATTGCATATCGCCAGGGAATGCCGCTGCCCGAGGGCGTGGGCATGGTGCAGCGCCGCCAGGGTGTCGGCGGTCTCGCCCGACTGGGAAATCGCCACCACCAGCGCGAGCGGATTGGGCACCGACTCGCGGTAGCGGTACTCGCTCGCGATCTCCACGGTGCACGGGATGCCGGCGAAGCTTTCGATCCAGTAGCGCGCGACCAGGCCGGCGTGGTAGCTGGTGCCGCACGCGAGGATCAGACACGCCTCGAGCTGCGGAAAGATGTCCTGCGCCCGGCTGCCGAAAAGCTGCGGCGCCAGCAGGTGGCCGCCGGCGGCGCTCTCCAGGGTGGCGGCGACCGCCGCCGGCTGCTCGAAGATCTCCTTCTGCATGTAATGCCGGTAGTTGCCGAGCTCGATGGCCTCCGCGGCGATCCGGCTCACGCTCAAGGGGCGCTCGACCCGGTGGCCGCGCGCGTCGACGATGCGCACCGCCTGCAGCGTGACCTCGGCGCAGTCGCCTTCCTCCAGGTAGATCATGTTGCGCGTCACCTGCAGCAGCGCGGAGCTGTCGGAGGCGGCGAAGTGCTCGCCCTCGCCCACGCCCAGCAGCAGCGGCGCGCCCATGCGCGCCACCACCAGGCGCGAGGGCTCCTCGGCCGCGATGACCGCGATCGCATAGGCGCCTTTGAGTTCCTTCGCCGCCTGGTGAACGGCCTCGAACAGCCCAAGACACAGCTTCGAATGCACCAGGTGCGCGATGACCTCGGTGTCGGTGTCCGAGGAGAACTCGTAGCCCAGGGCGCGCAGGCGCGCGCGCACCTCGTCGTGGTTCTCGATGATGCCGTTGTGCACCAGCGACACGCCGCCGCTCACGTGCGGGTGGGCGTTGCGCTCGGAGGGCGCGCCGTGGGTCGCC
>DASUUN010000283.1:0-3405 GCA_036374055.1 Burkholderiales bacterium | reverse complement strand
TCCGACAACACCTACACCATCGAGCTTACCGGCGACACGCGCAAGCTCGACGCCTTCATCCAGGCGCTCGACCCGGGCAGCATCATCGAGACGGTGCGCACGGGTGCGAGCGGCATTGGCCGAGGCAATCGGGTTTTGCGGGTCTAGACTCGCTTTTCGTTTTTTTCAGGGGACACCATGAAGGTCTATTACGACAAAGACGCCGACCTTTCGCTCGTCAAGGGGAAGAAGGTCACCATCATCGGCTACGGCTCGCAGGGCCACGCGCACGCGCAGAACCTGCAGGACTCCGGCGTCAAGGTCACCGTGGGGCTGCGCAAGAGCGGCGCCTCATGGGACAAGGCGAAGAAGGGCGGCATCGACGTGGCGGAGCTCGACGAGGCCATCAAGGGCGCGGACATCGTGATGGTGCTGCTGCCCGACGAGCACCACGCGCAGATCTACAAGGACCACATCGAGCCCAGCATCAAGAAGGGCGCCTCGCTCGCCTTCGCCCATGGCTTCAACATCCACTACGGCCTGATCCAGCCGCGCGAGGACCTCGACGTGTGGATGGTGGCGCCCAAGGCGCCGGGCCACACGGTGCGCTCCACCTACAGCGCAGGCGGGGGAGTCCCGATGCTCATCGCAGTTCACCGGGACCAGTCCAAGAAGGCGCGCGATCTCGCCCTGTCCTACGCCGCGGCGATCGGCGGCGGCAAGGCCGGCGTCATCGAGACCAACTTCAAGGAGGAGACCGAGACCGACCTCTTTGGCGAGCAGACCGTCCTGTGCGGCGGCTGCGTGGAGCTGGTGAAGGCGGGCTTCGACACGCTGGTGGAGGCGGGCTACGCCCCCGAGATGGCGTACTTCGAGTGCCTGCACGAGCTCAAGCTGATCGTCGACCTCATGTACGAGGGCGGCATCGGCACCATGAACTACTCGATCTCCAACAACGCCGAGTACGGCGAGTACGTGTCGGGCCCGAAGGTGATCGACGCGGGCACGCGCCAGCGCATGAAGGAGATCCTGTACCGCATCCAGTCGGGCGAGTACGCGAAGGAGTTCGTGCTGGAGAACCGGGCCGGCGCGCCGGTACTGCTGTCGCGCCGGCGCATGACGGCCGAGCTGCCGATCGAGAAAGTCGGCGCGCGCCTGCGCGAGATGATGCCCTGGATCCGCAAGAACCGCCTTGTCGACACCAGCAAGAACTAGCTATCCGCATCCGATCATCGCCCGCGAGGGCTGGCCGTTCCTCGCGGCTGCAGTGGTGCTTTCGCTGGGAATCGGGTTTTTCCTCGGCTGGGGCTGGTCGGTGCCGTTCTGGCTGCTGGCCCTGTTCATCCTGCAGTTTTTCCGCGATCCGCCGCGCGCGGTGCCGCAGGAGCCCGGTGCGGTGGTATCGCCCGCCGACGGCCGCATCGTCGAGGTGAGCCGCGCGCAGGACCCCTACCTGAAGCGCGACGCGCTCAAGGTGAGCGTGTTCATGAACGTGTTCAACGTGCATTCCAACCGCTCGCCGGTGGACGGCGTGGTGAAGGAGCGCTGGTACTTCCCGGGGGCCTTCGTCAACGCGGCGCTGGACAAGGCCTCGCTCGAGAACGAGCGCAACGCCCTGTGGCTGCAGACCGGCGACGGCAGCGACGTGACCTGCGTGCAGGTCGCCGGGCTGATCGCGCGGCGCATCCTGTGCTATGTTGGGGCGGGCGCCGAGCTTTCGCGCGGCCAGCGCTTCGGCTTCATCCGCTTCGGCTCGCGCGTGGACGTCTATCTGCCGCCGGATGCGCAAGTCAGGGCGGCCATCGGCGAGAAGGCATACGCCGCGGAGACCGTGCTCGCATGGCTGACGAGTCCGAGTTCGACACCGAAATAGCGCCGCCGCGCGCGGGCCTCGGCGGCCTGCGCCGCCGCGGGATCTATCTGCTGCCCAACCTGTTCACCACCGGGGTGCTGTTCTGCGGGTTCTTCGCCATCGTGCAGGCGATGAACGGCCGCTTCGACGTGGGCGCCATCGCCATCTTCGTCGCCATGGTGCTCGACGGCATGGACGGGCGCGTGGCGCGCTGGACCAACACGCAGAGCGAGTTCGGCGCCCAGTACGACAGCATCGCCGACATGGTGGCCTTCGGCGCGGCGCCGGCGCTGGTGTCGTACGTCTGGGTGCTGAAGGACCTGGGCACGCTCGGCTGGACCGGCGCCTTCATCTACTGCGCCGGCGCCGGCATCCGCCTGGCGCGCTTCAACGCCAACATCACCGTGGTGGACAAGCGCTACTTCCAAGGCCTGCCCAGCCCTTCGGGGGCCGCGGTGCTCACCGGCCTGGTGTGGTTCCTGGTCGACTTCGGCATCCGGCCGAGCGACTGGATGGCCTACCTCGTCTGGGCGGTGGCGGTGTTCGCCGGCATCACGATGGTGTCCAACGTGCCCTTCTGGAGCTTCAAGGAGGTCAACTGGAAGAAGCGCGTGCCGCTGTGGGTGATCCTCGCCTGCGTGATCGGCATCTCGGTCGTCGCCTCGCGCCCCTCGCTCGTGCTGTGGGCGCTGTTCATGTCGTACGCCGTGTCAGGGTATGTCATGTGGGCGATGGGGCATCGTGCGCGCCCGGTGCTTCCCGAGGAATAGATGTCAAAGTGTTTTCAGGGGCCTCCGTGCGCTTGCGTTGCGCGCATGATGGGGCATGGCCCGGATCGGTAAGAGCTACCCGCGCTTCCAGCCGAGCGAGCAGGACAGCCTGCCCGCCCCGGAGCAGCAGCGCGTGTCCGGCTACCAGGTGATTCTCGGCGCGGTCGTCGGACTGCTCGCCGCCCTAGGGCTGATCGGGTTCCTTCTCACCCGCTAGCCCGGCGCGCACCCACTGCGCGAAGCGGTGGGCGTCGAACTCCTGGGGCACGTACACGCCATGCCCGAACACCCTGGACTGCATGCCCTGCTGCTGCCACTCGCAATTGCGCGCGTCCTGCCGGTTGGTGAGGTCCCATAGCGCGACGTAGTGCTGCAGGTCCTCCTCCGCCAGCGGCAGGTGGCGCGGCTCGAACAGCCAGTCGTAGACCATGCGCACGCTTTCCGGCCCGGTCGGGAACATGAGCTGCGAGTTGACGTAGTCCGGGTGCACGTTCAGGAACAGGTTCGGCAGCACCATGCCGGCGGCATACAGGGTTTTCCGCTCTTCCTCCCGCAGCCCCTCGATCGGGGGGATTCTCGACGTGCCGTCCAGGGTCAGGGTCTGCGCGCCCGGCTTGTATTCGGGCCGTGTTTCCGCGACGCCGCGCAGGCCCCAGGCGCCGGCGTCCCGGTAGGCCGTGACGATGCGGCAGAACTCCGGGTGCACCGGGGGGCAGTGGAAGCACTCGGAGAAGTTCTCCGCGAGCGCCTTCCAGTTCGCCTGCACGTCGAGCACGATGCGCTTGCCGATGCGCAGCGCCGAGA
>DASUUN010000282.1:0-5651 GCA_036374055.1 Burkholderiales bacterium | reverse complement strand
CTGTTCGGCATCCACCGCTTCTACATGGGCAAGTGGCTGACCGGCATCCTGTACCTGCTCACCGGCGGCCTTTTCCTGGTGGGAATCCTCTACGACTTCTGGACGCTCAACTCGCAGGTGAGCGAGGAGAACCGCGCGCGCGGCTCTTAAGCGTGCCTTAAGTCGCCGACGGGCATGCTGGAGGCGGTTGGGGTGTAGGAGGACCGGCGCGCGCGTGATGCCCCGGTAAGTCTCCCTTTTCTTTCGTTTCGGGGCATCACGCGCCGTGCCGTCCGCCGCGGCAGCTTCCACTTGAGGATGCCTTGCGCTCGAGAGGGCGCGCGCGCAGCCATGAGCGCCGGGCGCAGCGCTTGCTTGCTCCTGGCATGAGCGTTGCGCGCAAGTAATGAGGCGCTGGCCATTGCGGATCGCCGCTGCAGCGGCCGTGCTGCTCGTCCTCTACGCTGCGACGGGCTGGTGGTTCGCGCCGCGCTTCGTGCGCGACGCCCTGGTAGAGCGGGCGGCGGCGCGCGGGCTCGAGCTGCAGTTGGGCGCGGTGCGCACGCATCCCTTCGCTCTTTCCGTCGAGCTCGAAGGCATGGAGCTCATCGGTGAGGGCGGGCAGCGCCTCGCCGCGGCGGCGGCGCTTTCTGCGGATCTCGCGTGGGCGTCGCTGTGGCGCGGGGCGTGGATCGTGCAGCGCACCGAGCTGCGCCAGCCCTTCCTGGATTTCGCCGCCGCGACCTCCTTCACATCGCAGGACGCGCCGGAAGGGCAGACCGGGCAGGGCAGGCCCGTGCTGGTGCAGCAGCTCCTCGTTTCGGACGGCGTATTGCAGTTCGCCGCCGGCTCGCGCGCGGCGCCGGTCGAGGCGACGCTGCAGCAGATCCGCGCTGCGGTGCAAGGGCTGTCCACTGCGCAGGCCGACCCGGCGCAGTACGAGCTCAGCGCCGCGCTCGCCGCCGGCGGTAACCTGCGCTCGCAGGGCACGCTCACGCTCGAGCCGCTGGCCGCGCACGGCACGATCGCCGCGGAGGCGCTGGCGCTCGCCAAGGTGTGGCAGCTCGTCGCGCCGGCGAAGGAGCTAGTCGCTGGCGCCATCGACGGCAGGGCGGCATATGCCTACGACGAGGGCCGCCTCTCGTTAAGCGACATCTCGCTACGCGCCGAGCCGAAGGCGGGGGGCAGCGTCACGGTCGCCGGCGCCTACGACGTATCGGACGGACACGGCGAGCTGGCGCTGCGCGCGGAGGCGCTGCCCGTTTCTCTCCTGCCGCGCTTCCTGCCCAGCGCCGTCGCAGTGAAGTTCGCCTCGGGCACCGCTTCCTCGCAAGGCACCCTCGAGATCGCGCCGCAGCTTCGCTATGCCGGCTCGCTGCGCGTCCGTGACCTGCTCCTGGAGGAGCGCGAATCCGGACGTCTGCTCCTGGCATGGCGCCTCGGCGAGACGCAGCGCCTTAGCGTCTCCCGGGAAGCGCTCGAGCTGGGCGAGGTTGTCCTTCAGGCGCCCGAAGCGCGTCTCGTCGTCCAAGAGGGCGGCAAGTTCAACTTTGCCGAGGCGTTCGGCGGCGGCGAGGATGCCGGCGACGAAGGCTCTTTCCGCGCCGCGGTCGAGCGGCTGCAACTCACCGGCGGCACGCTGCACTTCGCCGACCGCTCGCTCGAGAATCCCTTCGAGGTCACCGTGGTCGCGCTTGCCGGCGTCGTGACGGGCTTCAGCACTGGCGCCGGCGAGCCCGCGCGCGTGCAGCTGAACGGCCGTGTGCAGCCCTACGGCGACGCGCGCATCCGCGGCACCATCGACCTCGGTGCTCCGACCTCGCTTGCAGACATCAGGGCGCGGCTGCGCAATCTGCGCCTCGAGGCCTTCAATCCCTACGTGGCGAAGTTCGCGGGCTACCGCATCGCCTCTGGTCGGGTCTCGGCCGAGCTGCGCTACGTGCTGAAGGACGGGCGCCTCGTCGGTGACAACGAGCTGGTGTTCGAGGAAATGCGCCTGGGCGAGAAAGTCGAGAGCGCGAGCGCGCTCGACTTGCCTCTCGAGCTCGCGGTCGCCCTCCTTGCCGACGCCGAAGGCCGCATCAGCCTCGACGTCCCTGTCAGCGGCAATCTGCGCGACCCGCAGTTCGACTTCGGTGCGATCGTGGCGAGGGCGGTCGGCAACGTGCTCAGGAAGATCGTGACGGCGCCCTTCCGAGCGCTCGCCGGCCTGCTCGGCGCGAAGGACCGCGACCTCGGCCAGATCGCGTTCGCCGCGGGCGCGGCGGTCCTCTCGCCGCCGGCGGAGGAGGACGTGGCCCAGGTGGCGAAAGCGCTGGAGGAGCGTCCGCGGCTAGGCGTCTTGGTACACGGCGGCTACGATCCCGAGCGCGACCTGGATGCGCTGCGTCTGCGCGCTGCACGCCAGGAGATCGCGGCGCAGGCCGGGATCGATCCGGCAAAGGCCCTGGACTTCGGCGATCCCAAGGTGCTGCGAGCCGCCGAGCGGCTCTACCTGAAGCGCGTCGGCGACCGGCAGGAACTGCATAAGTTGCGCGAAACCGAGCCGCAGTACGGCCGCGCCCTGGTGCGGCGGCTTGCCGCAGCGCTGCCGATCGGCGAGGCGGCCGTCGATGTTCTCGCGCGGGCGCGGGCGGAGACGGTGCGCGCCGGACTGCTCGCGCAAGGCGTGGACCCGCAGCGCGTGCGCATCGAGCCGCCCCGGGCGAATCCTGCCGGGAAAGACGGCATCGCCACCGAGCTCGCGCTGGTCGCCGGCATTGCAGCGTCGGCGGCAGGCGCGAGTGCCGAGATGAACCTGCGGGAGGCGCAGCGCAGGCTGAATGCGGCCGGCTTCGACGCCGGCCCGGCCGACGGCATCCTCGGGCCGCGCACGCGCAGGGCGCTGCGCGCCTTCCAGGAAGCTCGCGGCCTCGAGCCCACGGGGGAACCCGATGCGCGCACGCGGACGCTGCTGTCTGCTATGTGACGATCAGGGCGACGATGAAACCGCCGGCGGCGACTGCGCCCATGGACCAGATCCGCCGAGGGGTCATCGCTCCGTGGCCCGGGTCGCATTCCCCCGCGATAGCGGTACATAGACCTGGACGTGCGAGACGCAGCCGAACCGCAAGGTCACCATGGCGGGGGCCTCGGCAGGGCAACCCGTCGAGGCTCAACTACTCCCGTACGACCCACGCCTCGCCCGCCATGGTCTCGAAGACCACTGCGAAGACCCGCTCGCCGCTGCCATTCAGCAGTTTCGCCTGCAAGGCTTACTTCCCGCTGCTGCCCGATTGCTGCTGGCCGGAGCTCTGCGCCTGCTGCTTCAGCTTCTGAGCATCCATGTTCAGTACCAGCCGGTTCTCGGTGCCGCTCGCCTTGATCGACTTCGCGGGCACGCTGACGCGGCCGCCGTCGTCGACGCTGATGACGATGTTCTGCAGCTCGCCTTTGTCGAGTCCGACAATGACGTCTTGGACCTCGCCGACCTGCTTGCCGCTCTTGTCCTGCACGACCTTGCCGATCAGCTCGCTCGAGCGGACCAGGTTCATCTTGCCGGACTGGGCGCCGCTTCCGGCGCCGGCCTGCTTGCCGCCGATGCGTCCCCAGTATTCGTCGTTCATCCCGGGCCACTGGTTCTTCGCGAAGCCGTCGTGGCTCTCCAGCGCCTGCTTCTCGATGTTCATCACCAGCTGGTTCGCCTGCTTGCCACGCTTGAGTTCGCTGATCGGGAAGGCATAGTTCTCCTCGCCCACGCCCAGGAAGCCGCCGAACTCGAGCACTGCGGCATGCACGCGGCCGCTGTGCAGGTCGATGACGAGGTCGCCGATGTCGCCGACCTCCTCGCCTTTGCCGTTCACCACCTGCATGCCCTTCAGATTGCTTGCGCGCAGCTCGCCTGGTTTCAGTGCGGCCTGCGCGCCGCCGCCTGCGGTGGCGCGGTCGCGCTCCCACGGCATGTCGGCCTGGCGCTGTGTCGGTTGCCGCGATGGCGTGCGTTGCTGCGCCTGCGCGTCACGCTGCTGGTCGCGCGCTTCGCTCCCGCCCGAGGCAGGGCTCTGTCGCTGCGCGCTTTCATGCTCGGAACGGCTGAGCTTCTGGTCCTGGTTCTGGTCGAGCTTCTCGAAGCGCGACTTGAGGTTCGCGTCAGCGGCCGCCTCTATGCGGCTCAGCGCCCCGTCGTTGTTGGTGTCGAGGGCGGCGAAGCCCTGCTTGGCGCTTGCCGGCGCGCCCGTGCCCGACTGATTTTTCGACGGCTCGTTCGCGTAGGCGTTGGCGCCGGCATAGGCCAGCAGCGAGAAGCTGAGTACCAAAGGCTTGACGATGGTCATTAAGTCCCTCCTTCCGTTTGAAACCCGCAATCTCTTCAGCGGGGGTTGGAAAAGCTGCACTACCGTCGGGGCGATCCGGACGGCAGGCGGCGGCTGCGGCTTGTTCAGGGAGCCTGCCGCAAGCCCGGTGCCCGCGGCGCCAGCACTTCAGCGAAATGCACCGGCGTAGGCGTACCCGGGCTCGCCGTAGAGGCGCGCCCAGCAGCCTTTCTCCGCGTAGGGCGGAACGAACACGTCGCGGCGCTGCGGCTCCGACGCGCAAGCCGAGAGCGCGATGAGCAGCAGCGCGCTAGCGCGGGACGCTGAGGACAAGGTGCTCGCCGCTACCCGAGATGGTGAGCTCGCGCGGAAGGTACGCCGTGGCGGCATCGTCGTCCTCGTGCTCCACGACGACGTAGCGCACCCGGCCGGTGCCGAAGTTCACGATCAGGTCCTCCACTTCGCCGAGCTCGTCGCCGGTGCGGTCGACCACGTCGCGGCCGATGAGCACGCTCGCGCGCGCGAACTCGCGCATCTCGGGCTGTCCGGCGCGCGCCTCGCGCCCGTACCAGCGGTCGATGCCCAGCCAATAGTCGTCGTGGAAGTCCGGCCAGCGGTCGGCCTCGAAGCCGGGCCGCTTCGCCAGGTCCTCGCGGGCCACGTTGAGCTGCAGCCTGTCGGTGCCGATCACCGGGCGGAAGCTGCTCGGGTTGAAGGGGAAGAGCTTGCCGCCGAAGCCGAACACCTCGTCGAAGGAAAGCACCGCGTAGCGGATATGGCCGTTCGTCTGGACGATGAGCTCCTCGACTTCGCCGAGGCGCTTGCCCCAGGGGTTCTGCACCTTCGCGCCGATGACTGCGCTCGCGCGCGCGTCCAGCCAGACGCGGGGCGGCTCGCTCTCGGGGGTGGCCTGGAACGCGCCGGCCCGCGCGGTGGCCAGCAAGAGCGCGATAGCCAGGATATGAGCCTTCATGGCTGGCGTACAGCAAGCGGCGCACCCGACGCGCGGCCGCCTCCCGGGCATCGCGCAATCATCGTGCGGATCCCGCGCCCTGGAACGTGTCTTGCGCGTGCGCCCGGGTCGCTAGGAGCTCAAGAGTCGATGCCCGGCGAGCGTTCCTGTTCGGAGGATCCGATGCTTGCGAAAGGCGTGCTGCGCGCTCGAGCTCACCAGCTCCGGCTGCGAGCCGCCGGCGGCGGTGCCGGGCTGCGGCAAATGCACAGGCCGTTGCAAGAAGCGGGCGAGCGGGCACGCGCCGTGCTCGGACGCAGGGCATGAGACTTCCTGCTGCCGCCGTCATGCTCGCCGTGTCGGCCCTCGCGGTCGGCGCCGAGCGCCAGGGCGCCGGGCGCTGTGCGCTCGAGTCGGGCGGGCTTTGC
>DASUUN010000281.1:0-6815 GCA_036374055.1 Burkholderiales bacterium | reverse complement strand
TGAGCACTTGCTAGATGCTTTGCCGCTTGCGGGAACGACTCCTGCAAAAGATCTTGCAAGTGTTCTTCGCGCGCGGCGCCATCAGCTCAAGCGCCCACACTTATCGGCTGCGAATTTTTAAAGAGCGTTGGTTGCGGGGAGAGGATTTGAACCTCTGACCTTCGGGTTATGAGCCCGACGAGCTGCCAGACTGCTCCACCCCGCGCCCGAGAACATCACCTAACTGAGCCAAAGATTATAGCGAGCGCCGGGAAGGGGTGTCAACGATTTACGACCAAAACCTCTGGGAATTTCGCGCCCTCAGTCGACCGCGGCGCCGCTTGCCTTGATGACGCGGCCCCATTTTACCGCCTCGGCGCGAATCCAGCTGGAAAACTCCTGAGTAGTGCCGGCGACCACGTCGAATCCCTGCTTGCCCAGGAGATCACGGACTTCCTGGGAGCGCATGCCGCGGGTAGTCTCCGCTCCGAGGCGCGCGACGACCTCGGCCGGGGTGCCGGCAGGCGCCGCAAGGCCGATCCACGCGAGCGACTCGAGCTGCGGGTAGCCCAGCTCGGCCACGCTGGGCACCTCGGGCGCGAGCGGGCTGCGTTTGAGGGCGGTGACCGCCAGGCCAGTCATCTTGCCGGCCTTCACATGCGGCAGCACGCCGGGAACGATGGCGAACATGGTGTGGATGTTGCCGCCGAGCATGTCGGTCACGGCCGGCGGGAACCCCTTGTAGGGGATGTGCACGATGAACACGCCGGCGTCGTTTTTCAGCAGCTCCATGGTGAGGTGCGAAGCGCTGCCCGCCCCCACGGAGCCGTAGGACAGCTTGCCGGGACGGCTGCGCACGTGCTGCAGGAAATCCGCGAAGCTGCGCAAGCCGAGCGACGGGTTGACCACCAGCATCTGCGGGGCCGTGGCGAGCAGCGAAACCGGCACCAGGTCCCGGTCCGGATCGAAGGGCAGACTCTTGTAGAGCAACTTGTTGATGGCGAACACGCCGTTGGTGCTGACGAGCAGCGTGTAGCCGTCGGCCGGCGCCTTCGCCACCGCGTCCGCGCCGATGTTGCCGCCGGCGCCGGCGCGGTTCTCGACCACGAAGGGCTGGCCCATCGCCTCCTGCAGGCGGCTGGCGAGCGCGCGGCCGACGATGTCGGGGGTCGACCCGGGCGGGAACGTGACCACCACCCTGACCGGCTTGGAGGGATAGGCCTGCGCAATGGCGAGCAGCGGCGCGGCGAGGATCGCGGCAAGTAGGCTTTTCATCATGGGAAAAATACTCCTAGATGCCGCGCCGGTCGAGCAGCGCCTGCGAGATGGTGCCGGCGTCGACATACTCGAGCTCCCCGCCCAGCGGCACGCCGCGCGCGATGCGGCTCACCTTGATGTCGCGCGAGCGCAGCATCTCGGCGATGTAGTGCGCGGTCGCCTCGCCCTCGTTCGTGAAGTTGGTGGCGAGGATCACTTCCTGCACGCCTTCGGCCGCCCGCGCCAGCAGCCGGTCCAGCCCGATATCGCGCGGCCCGACCCCGTCGAGCGGCGACAGGCGCCCCATCAACACGAAATACATGCCGGAATAGCTGAGGGTCTGCTCGACCATCGCCAGGTCCGCCGGGGTCTCCACGACGCACAGCAGCGAGGCATCGCGCCGCGGCGAGCGGCACAGGGCGCATACGTCCTCTTCGGTGAAGTTGTTGCATTTGGCGCAGCGCCTGACGCCCGCCAAGGCCGCGGATAGCGCGCCCGCCAGCTGCTCGGCGCCGGCGCGATCGTGCTGCAGGAGGTGGTAGGCCATGCGCTGCGCGGAGCGCGGCCCGACCCCCGGCAGCGCGCGCAGCGCCTGGACCAGCGCGTCCAGGCCTTTCGCCGAAGGAACGGCGTCGTTCTTCAAAAAGGCAGCTTGAAGCCCGGCGGCAGCCCCAGGCCGGCGGTCATGCCGCTCATCTTCTCCTGGATGGTCGCCTCCGCCTTGTGCGCGGCGTCGTTGAACGCGGCGGCCACCAGATCCTCGAGCATCTCGCGGTCATCGCCCACCAGCGAAGGGTCTATCGTGACCCGCTTGACCTCGTGCTTGCAGGTCATCTGCACCTTGACCATGCCCGCGCCCGACTGACCCTCGACCTCGAGCGAGGCGAGGCTTTCCTGCATGCGGCGCATGTTCTCCTGCATTTGCTGCGCCTGCTTCATGAGCTGTCCGATATTGCCTTTCATTTGCCATTTTCCCGGATGGTGGAGTCGACGACCTTGGCGTCGAACAGGTTGACGAGGTCCTGCACGAAGCCGTCGCTCTGGACCGCCTTGACCGCCTCGGCGCGGCGCGCCTCGCGCTCGCCGGCCTCCCGCGAGGCGGCGGTCGCGCCGGCGATTTCCCCGACCGAGACGTTCACGCGCACTGGACTGCCGAGGTGCTGGTCGAGCGCCGCCTTGAGCTTCTCGACGTAGCTGCGCTCCGCAAGATAGGACTTCGCCTTGGGTACCACGAGCTCGAACACGCCGTTGTCCCGGCGCTGCAGCTCCGCGTTGCGCGCGAGCTCGCGGGCAGCGCCGGTCACCTGCAGCGCCTGTACGAGCTGCGGCCAGTCGCCGGCCGGCGCAGAAGGCGGCTTTTTCGCGGCGATGTCGATCTTATCCAGCCTGCCGGTGCCCTCCGGGCGAAACGCGAGCATGCGCAGCACGGTCATGGTGAACCCGGCGTGCTCGTCCGGCGCGAGCGGCAGGTCCTCCCGCCCCTGCAGCGCGATCTGGTAATACAGCTGCACCGATTCCGCGTCCAGGCGGGCGGCGAGCGCTTCGACGCGCGCACGTTCCGGCAGGTCGGCGAGCGCGTCGGGCACCGCCTGGGCGAGCGCCATGCGCAGCAGCAGCGAACCGAGGTCCGCGAGCGCGGCATCGAACGACAGGCTGCGCGCCTGCATTTCGCCCGCGATCGCCACCGCGCCCGGCGCATCTTCCGCGGCGACGCACTCCACCAGCCGTATCAGGTATCCCTGGTCGATGGCGCCGAGCATCTCGCCCACGCCTTGCGCCGCCACCTTGCCGCCGCCGTGCGCGATCGCCTGGTCGAGCAGCGACAGCGCGTCGCGCATGCTGCCGGCGGCACCCCGGGCGATCAGCGGCAGCGCGTCAGCCTCGAAGGGAATGTTCTCCTGCTCGAGAATTCCGGACATGTGCCGCGTGATCGCCGCCGGCGGCATCTGCTTGAGGTTGAACTGGATGCAGCGGCTGAGCACCGTCACCGGGATCTTCTGCGGGTCGGTCGTCGCCAGGATGAACTTCATGTGCTCCGGCGGCTCCTCCAGCGTCTTCAGCATGGCGTTGAACGCCGAGGTGGACAGCATGTGCACCTCGTCGATCACGTAGACCTTGAAGCGCCCGCGGGTCGGGGCGTACTGCGCCGTCTCGAGGAGCTGGCGCATCTCGTCGACCTTGGTGTTGGTCGCCGCATCCACCTCGAGCAGGTCGACGAAGCGCCCGCCGTCGATTTCGCGGCAGGCGGAGCATCCGCCGCAGGGCTGCGGCGTGATGCCGGCCTCGCAATTCAGGCACTTCGCCAGGATGCGCGCCAGCGTGGTCTTGCCCACGCCGCGGGTGCCCGTGAACAGATAGGCGTGATGCAGCCGCTTTTGCTCCAGGGCGTGCCGCAGCGCGCGCACGACGTGCTCTTGCCCCACCAGGCTGCCAAAATCCCGCGGCCGCCACTTGCGGGCAAGTACTTGATAGCTCATCGTTTAGTCAAATTCGTGGCGAGCCTGATCCCCGGCACTTGCAGGGACCGGCTGTGGCTGCTTCCTTCCGGACCTGACCAGGTTCACCAGACTGCAATGCGGGGAGGCCCGCCGGCTCCAATTGTAAGTCATCCCTACCTTGCGAAACGCCGGCCGCTGCAAGTCCGTCGTCAGCTTGCCGCAAGCGGCACGATGGCGCGGCGCGCTATGGTCGCAAGGCTGCATCCTCCTCCATCGCGGTCGTTAGGCGCGCGATGGCTTCACCGCCCGGCGCCCGCGCCGGGCGTTTCTTTTAGGCGAACCTGACGATCACCGGCAGCGAGAGCAGGCCCGCGCCGGCCAGCCAGATCCACATGGACGCGATGCTTTCGTTTTCCACCAGGCGCTCGTAGAGCGCCGCCGGCACCCCGCTGAACAGCAGCGTGGCGCTCGCCAGGAGGATCGAGCTCCAGAACAGCACCCACTCGATGGTGCGCGGGAAGAGCTCCGGCATCAGGGCCAGCGCCACCGGCAGCGCGATCTTCAGGTAGGGCGAGAAGATGCCGTTCACCATGCATACGACGAGGATCACGGCCATCAGCGTCTGGCGCTCGGGCATGCGCGCCGTTACTGCGCGATGCGCGGCGCCAGCCCGGCCGCGTAGAGCGCCATGAAGAACCCGATGCGCGCCATCGCCACCCAGAAGGCCGCGACCGGCGCCAGCGCCAGGCCCGGGACCACCGACGGCGTGATGAACGCCACCGGCCGCATCAGCCAGTCCGTGAGGCGCCTGAACCAGCGGTAGATGTAGTTGGGCGAATCCGGCCGCAGGAACAGCGAGAACATGAAGCGCCCGATCAGCGTCCAGAACAGCAGCGCGAGCGCGTAGTTCGGCAGATGGAAGTAGAGGTAGGACCACCAGATGTTCTCGGCCGCCATTCTCATACGCTACCATGAGACCCATGCCTCTTCCGGTCCTGCAGCGCGTCATGTCGAAGCTGCGCCCCGCCCCGGTCGCCACGACGGACGCGCTCAAGGCCTTCCTCCAGGAGCGCGCCTCGCTCATCGCGCAGAAGTGCGCCATCGACTACTGCCGCGGCAAGACCGGGCTCGCGAGCTACGCGCTGTTCACCGAGAAGTCGTTCCTCGACGCGCTCGACGTGTGCCGCTGGGAGGCCTTCGCCGCGGTGCTCGGCGACCTCTTCATCCTGACCGAGGCGCACCTGAGGGGGCATGCCGCGGCCGGGCAGCGCCCGCTGCTCGCCGAGGCGCTGGTGAGGCTGCACGCGGAGATCCTCGGCGCCCTGCCGGCGCCGGCGCACCGGCCCGAGGGCTGGGGCGACACGCTGGCGAGCTTCGGCCTGCGGTTTGCCAGCGCGGCCGCAGCAGAGGCGCCGAAGGCGCTCGACGTGGCGGATCATTCGGCCAAGCGCCTGTACGACACCCTGCCGATCCACTCCAGCTATCGAGACCTCGATGAGGAGGTGGTCTACGGCGCCGTGCGGTTTCGCATGGTCGCCGTCAACCAGGAGCTGCAGCGGCGCCTCGCCGCCGCCGAACTGGTCGGGCAGCTCGTCCCCTGAAAAAGCGAGAGGCCCGCACCAGGCGGGCCTCTCGCGACGCAACCGCGGCTACGGCTATTCGTGCGCCGAGCCCCGGGTCCAGGCGAGGTCGCCCTTGGGCGTGCGGATCGAATCCACGAAGTCCTGCATCTCCCTGGACGGCGGCGCGGTCATCATGCTGACTGCCCAGGTGACGATGAACGCCACCGGCATGCCGAACAGCGCGCTCGAGATGTTGCGGATGCCGAACCACAGCGGCATGTCGAAATAGCGCGTGCCGATGAGATAGAACAGGCACACGCCGAAGCCCGCCATCATGCCGACGATCGCCCCCGCCGCGGTGGTTCGCTTCCACCATATGCCGAGCACAAGGGGCGCGAACAAGCCTGCCGCCGCGAGCGAGAAGGCCCAGGCCACCATCTGGATGATGCCCGCGGGACGGGTGCCGGCGACCGCCGCCGCGATCAGGGCCACGGCCACGAGCAGCACGCGAGCTACCACCAGGCGCCGGAAGGTGGTCGCCTTCGGGTCGATCATCTTGTAGTAGATGTCGTGGCTCAGCGCGTTGGCGATGGCGAGCAGCAGGCCGTCGGCGGTGGACAGCGCCGCCGCCAGGCCGCCGGCGGCGACCAGGCCCGACACCACGTACGGCAGGCCGGCGATCTCCGGCATCGACAGAACGATGATGTCCTGGTTGATGATGAACTCGGAGAGCTGCAGGATGCCGTCGTTGTTGCCGTCCTTGATGGTGAGCAGGCCACCGACCTGCGACCAGTTCTGCACCCAGGCGGGCAGCGCCGAGATCTGCTGGCCGATCACGTCGCGGTACACCTCGCGCTTGGCGAACGCCGCGTACGCCGGCGCGGTGAAGTACAGCAGGAAGATGAAGAAGATGCTCCAGGCCACGGACTTGCGCGCGTCGCGCACGTTGGGCGTGGTGAAGTAGCGCATCAGGATGTGCGGCAGCGAGGCGGTTCCCACCATCAGGCACAGCACCAGCGCCCAGAAGTTGTGGAACTCCACCCAGCTGAACTGGCCCTTGGCGTCGACGTACGCGGCCACGTGCGGCTTGGCGATGCCCAGCTTCTGCTCGAGGGCCGCGATGTCCTGCAGCGCCTGGCCGTAGGTGAGCTCGGGAATCGGCAGGCCGTAGAGCGTGGTGGACAGCCAGACCACGGGCACTAGGTAGGCGATGATCAGGATGATGTACTGCGCCACCTGCGTCCAGGTGACCGCACGCATGCCGCCGAGCATCGAGCACACCAGGATGCCGAGCAGGCCGACGAAGATCGCGATTTCGAACGGGATGCCGAGGAAGCGCGAGGTGATGATGCCGATGCCGAAGGTTTGCGCCACGATGTAAGTAAACGAGGCGCTGAACAGCACGATCACGCCGCAGACGCGCGCGGTGTTGCCCTCATAGCGCACGCCCAGGAAGTCGGGCACCGTGAACTGGCCGAACTTGCGCAGGTAGGGCGCGAGCAGCACCGCCACCAGCACGTAGCCGCCGGTCCAGCCGAGCACGTAGCCCAGGCCGCCGTAGCCCGCCAGGTACAGGCCG
>DASUUN010000280.1:0-2252 GCA_036374055.1 Burkholderiales bacterium | reverse complement strand
CATCTCGGCGGTGAGCTCGTACAGGGAAGGCCGCCGTCCCTGGTAGCCCTGCATGGTGTTCGCCGAGCCCGCGGCCGAGTGCTCCGTGAGCTGGCGCACGAACTCAGCGAAGCCGCGCGGGTCCTTGCGCTGCAGCTGCAGGCGCGACGGCCCATGCCCGTAGGTGGCGGCGAAGCCGGCCATGCCTTCGCGCCGCATGAGCTCGGCATTCCTGCGCGCATCCTCCTGGAACCTGCGGTAGTCCGCCGGGTGCGCGCCGGTGCCGCCGCCGGCCACCGTCAGCGACAGCGCCCTTTCCGGGTAGGCAAAGCCGAAGTGCAGGGTGGCGAACGCCCCCATCGACAGGCCGACGATGTGCGCGCGCTGGATTTTCAGCGCATCGAGCACCGCCCGCACGTCGTCGCGCACGCGCGCCTGCGAATAGCCCTGCCAGTCCTCGGGCACATCGGAAGGCGGATAGCCGCGCGCGTTGTACGCAATACAGCGGTAGTTGCGCGAGAAGTAGCGCACCTGCGGCTCCCAGCTGCGGTGATCGCCGGCGAACTCGTGCACGAACACGACCGGCGTTCCCGTGCCGGCCTCCTCGTAAAACAGCTTGACGCCGTCGTCGGTAGTGAGCGTTGGCATATGGCATTCTATGGCGATGAAAGCCGTTCTCTGCAAGCAGTACGGCCCCCCGGAATCGCTCACGTTCGAAGAGTGGCCTTCGCCCCGGCCCGGCCCGGGCGAGGCGGTGGTGACGGTGAAGGCGGCGAGCGTCAACTTCCCCGACGTGCTCATCATCCAGAACAAATATCAGTTCAAGGCGCCGCTGCCGTTCTCGCCGGGCAGCGAGCTGGCCGGGGTGGTGAAGGAGGTCGGCGCTGGCGTCACCGCCTTCAAGCCGGGCGACCGGGTGATCGCCTTCACCACCTATGGCGCCTTCGCCGAGGAGGCGAAGACCGAGGCCGGCCGCCTGCTGCCCATGCCCGAGGGGATGGATTTCGCGAGCGCCGCGGCCTTCCTGCTCACCTACGCGACCTCGGACCACGCGCTGCGCGACCGGGGCGCCCTGCAGCCGGGCGAGACGCTGCTGGTGCTCGGCGCGGCGGGCGGGGTCGGGCTCGCTGCGGTCGAGATCGGCAAGGCGCTCGGCGCGCGCGTCATCGCCTGCGCCTCGAGCGCCGACAAGCTCGCGGTGTGCCGCGAGCATGGCGCCGACGAAGGGATCGACTACGGCAGGGAGGACCTGCGCGAGCGCATCAAGGCGCTCACCGACGGGCGCGGCGCGGACGTGGTGTACGACCCGGTGGGCGGGGCCTACAGCGAGCCGGCGTTCCGCTCGCTCGCCTGGCGCGGCCGCCTGCTGGTGGTCGGCTTCGCCGCCGGCGACATCCCGAAGCTGCCGCTTAATTTGCCGCTGCTCAAGGGCGCCTCGGTGGTCGGCGTGTTCTGGGGCGACTTCGCCCGGCGCGAGCCGCGCGCGTTCGCCGAGAGCGTGCGCCAGCTCGGCCGCTGGTACGCGGAGGGCAAGCTGCGCCCGCACGTCTCGCAGACCCTGCCGCTCGCGCGCGCCGCCGACGCGCTCAAGCTCATGGCGGCGCGCCAGGTAAAGGGAAAAATTGTTCTGACCCCTTAATCGGGCTTGGTGGCGTCGCCGCTACCCAGGGGGCGCTGCATGATGACGCTGTCGACCCAGCGGCCGAACTTGAAGCCCACCGAACGCAGGGTGCCCACGCGCAGGAAGCCCTGGGCCTCGTGCAGGCCGATCGAGGCGGCGTGCGCGCTGTCGCCGATGACGGCGATGAGCTGGCGGTAGCCGAGGGCCTCGCAGTGGCGGATGAGCTCGGCGAGCAGCGCGCGGCCCACGCCGCGGCCCTGCGCATCGGGATGCACGTAGATCGAGTCTTCGAGGGCGTAGCGGTAGGCCGAGCGCGTGCGGTAGGGCGCGCAGTACCCGTAGCCCGCGACCGTGCCGCCGAAATCGGCCACCAGGTAGGGCAGCTTTCGCGAAACCACTTCATCGTAGCGCCGCCGCAGCTCGGCGGCGGAGGGCGGCTGCTCCTCGAAGGAAGCCAGGCCCTGGAGCACGTGGTGCGAGTAAATGGCGTGGACCGCCGGAATATCGTCCGGCGCCGCGGGGCGCACCTGCGCCTGCACCCGCTCAGCGGGAATAGTCCGGCTCCTCTCGTTCGAGGATGCGCTTGAGGGCGGCGAAGTGCGCGCCGGCGTATTTCGGGGTGTCGGCGAGGATCATGCGGTAGGTGTCCCGG
>DASUUN010000279.1:0-4439 GCA_036374055.1 Burkholderiales bacterium | reverse complement strand
GAGTACTTCCGCATCCCGCGCAACGTGCTCACCATCTGCCTGGGCAAGTCGACCTACGCGCGCTGCGGCATCATCGTCAACGTGACGCCGCTCGAGCCCGAGTGGGAGGGCCACGTCACGCTGGAGTTCTCCAACACCACGCCGTTGCCGGCGCGCATCTACGCCAACGAGGGCGTCGCGCAGGTGATCTTCCTCGAGTCCGACGAAGTGTGCGAAACCTCCTATCGCGACCGCGGCGGAAAGTACCAGGGCCAGAAAGGCGTGACGCTCCCTCGCATCTAGCCACAAGATGCGGTAGGCAATCCCGAAATGCGCCCTATATCTTGTGGTCGTCGGGGAAGCCACCACACTGTAAAACCTGAAAAAAAGTCTTGACGCGGGGGGTCATGTCCCTATAATCCGCTCAAGTTTTTTTCCTTTTGCATTCAGAGGGGAAAAGGAGGTCATCATGAGAAGCACCAGGAGACAAATGATGCGTTGCGACGTGTGCGTCCGGGACATTCCCGAAACCTAGATACCGCCAGGAGAACGTTGATGGGGGACCGCAGCAGCATCGCGCGCAAGAGCGCGCTTCCAAAGCAGCAGCCGCAAGAGCAACTCTTCGACACGCATCCCGAGGTCAGCCTCGACATCGAGATCGTGCGCCAGGCAGCACGGCAAAAATACTCCCGGCCTTTCCTGATCGTCGACACCGCCATCGTGCGCGGCAAGGTCAGGCGCTTCCGCGCGGCCATGCCCCGCGTGCGGCCGCACTACGCGGTCAAGGCGAACCCTGACCGGCGGGTGCTCAAGGTGCTGGCCCAGGAGGGCGCGGGCTTCGAGATCGCCTCTACCGCCGAGCTCGACCTGCTGCTCGGCCTGGGCGTGCCCGCCGCCGAGGTGTTCTACTCCAACCCCGTCAAGTCGCGCGACTCGATCGCCTATGCCGCCGCCAAGGGCGTGGAGTGGTTCGTCGTCGACAGCCCCGACGAGCTGCGGCGCGTGCACGAGATCAAGCCCGACGCGCGGCTCTACCTGCGCATCGCGACCCCCAATATCGGCAGCGACTGGCCGCTTTCGGGCAAGTTCGGCGCGGGCGCGGCCGACGCGCGCGAGATCGTCGCGCTCGCCGCCCGCCTGGGCGCCGACCTTGCCGGCGTGACCTTCCACGTCGGCTCGCAGTGCCGCAACCCGGAGAACTGGCGGGTGGCGCTGGAGAAGGCGCGCGCCCTGTTCGACGTCATGGCCAAGGCCGGCCTGCGGCCTCGCCTGCTCAACATCGGCGGCGGCTACCCCGTGCGCCACGTCAAGCCGATTCCGTCGATCGAAACCATCGGCGGGGTGGTCAACGAGGGCCTCAAGGCCTTCCCCGAGGACGTGCAGGTCATCGCCGAGCCCGGCCGCTACCTCGTCTCCGATGCCGGCTATTTCGTATGCCGCGTGCTCGGCACGGCGACGCGCGCCGGCAAGCGCTGGATGCACTGGGACGCGGGCCTTTTTGGCGGCGTGATCGAGTCCAGCGAGGGGCTCAAGTACCGCGTCCGCAGCGACCGCTCGGGGCCGGACGTGCCGTGGACCGTCGGCGGCCCGACCTGCGACTCGGTCGACATCGTCATGCGCGACGAGCCGCTACCCTCGGACCTGCAGGAAGGCGATTTCATCTACGTCAAGAACGCCGGCGCCTACACCACGGCCTACGCAAGCCAGTTCAACGGCTTTCCGTTGCCCGAAGTGCGGGTTTTCGAGTCGAAAAACTAGGCTTTCTCGTACAGGACGAAGTCGAACTTCGTCCCCTCCGCCGTCACGTGCCGCTCGCGCTGGGACTCTTTCCAGCGCGAGCGGTCGTATTGCGGGAACGAGGTGTCGCCTTCGTATGCCTTGTCGATTTCCGTGAGCACCAGACCGTCGGCGACTGGCAGCGATTCGGCGAACAGGCGGCTGCCGCCGATGACGAAGGCCACCGGCTCCCCCGCGCACAAGGCGAGCGCCGCCTCCAAGGAGCTTGCCACTGCCGCGCCCGGGGCCTCGTAGCCCGGGGTGGCGCTCACCACGATGTTGTCCCGGCCAGGGAGCGGCCCCTTGAGCGATTCCCACGTATACCGCCCCATGATGACCGGGTGGCCGAGGGTCAGGCGCTTGAAGTGCTGCAAATCCTCCGGCAAAGACCACGGTAGCTTCCCGTTCGCGCCTATGATTCCATTCGAGGCGACCGCGGCGACCAGATAGATGCGGGGACCGGAAAGCTGTGACATAACTCCTCTAACGAACGATTTTCGCGTGAAATTATAAGGACATGGGCTACCCGCGGTCCTTCCTCGGGCTGCTGCTGGCGGGGTTCACGCTGGTCGCGCTGCCGCTGGTGGGGGCGCTTGCCTACTCCGCCTGGCACACCGAGCAGCTGGCCGAGCAGAGCCGCAATGCCGTGTACAGCGCAGCCCAGGCCGCCCGTGCCAGCCGCTCGCTCGTGAACCGCATCGGCTCTATCGAGCGCCTGGCGCAGCAGATGGCCGTGGTCCAGGACCCGGGGCTCGCGGCCGACTATGCCCGCGTGCACCAGAGCTTCAAGCTGGTTTCGGGCGAGCTCCTGCTGCTGCCGCTGGAGGGCGACCAGCTCGCCGCCCTAAAGAAAACCGTGGCGCAGGAGCAAGGCCTCTATGACTTGCTGACCGAAGCGCCGCGCCGCAAGATCGACCCGCGGCGCGTCGGCCGGATCACCGGGGAGCTCGCCGAGAACGCCTACGAGGTGCTGTCGATCAGCTACCAGGTGGCCGACCGCGAGGTGGTGCGCCTGCGCGCCAACGCCGAGACGGTGCAGCAACGGCTGATCCTGCTGGTCATTTTCAGCACCGCGGTCGTGCTCGGCATCGCGCTCGGGCTGACGCGCTACATCTCTCGCCCCATCGTCGAGCTGGACGCCTCGATCCGGCAGCTGGGCGACGCGGATTTCTCGCGCGCCATCACGGTGCGCGGTCCCGAGGACCTCCAGACCCTGGGGGAACGCCTGGACTGGCTGCGCCGCCGCCTGCAGGAGCACGAGGCGGAGAAGAACCGCTTCCTGCGCCACCTTTCACACGAGCTCAAGACCCCGCTGACCGCGCTGCGCGAAGGCGCGGAGCTGCTCAACGACCAGGTCGGGGGGCCGCTCGCGCCGCCGCAGCGCCAGGTGGTTTCCATCATGCGTGACAACAGCGTCAAGCTGCAGCGCCTGATCGAGGACCTGCTCGACTACCAGCGCGCGCTGCACGCCGCGGCTTCGCTCCTGCCCCGCGCGGTGCCGCTCGACGGCCTGATCCGGGAGGTCGCCCGCTCGCACGAGCTCGCCATGCGCGCCAAGCGGCAGAGCCTGTCGCTCGAGCTGGAAAAACTGACCGTCGAGGCCGACGCGGAAAAGCTGCGCTCGATCCTCGACAACGTCGTCGGAAACGCGGTGAAGTTCACGCCGCCCGGAGGCTCGATCGGCGTCACGGCGAGGTCCGACGGCGCCGACGCAACGATCGATGTGGTAGATACCGGGCCGGGCGTGCCGCCCGAAGAGCGCGATTCGATTTTCCAGTCCTTTTTCCGGGGCCGCGCCCCGGCAGGCGGGCGCATTGCGGGCACCGGCCTGGGGCTGGCCATCGCCCGCGAGTTCGCCGAGGCGCACGGCGGCGGCATCAGCGTCATCACGCGGGCGAACGGCGGCCACTTCCGGATCGTGCTGCCGCGCAAGGTCCGCCGGCCGATGGCGGTGGCCGCATGAGGCGCCTGCTTGCCGCCGCCTGCCTCCTTCTGGCCGGGTGCGCGGACCTGCCCCTGCAGCTGCAGCCGGGCGTCGACGGCGTCATCAGCGAAGTGGTGGAGATTGCCCGCGCGCCCGCGCCGCAGCAGAAGGCGGCCCTTGGCCGTGCCCAGCGGGACTTCGCCGCCGATCCGGCACCCCTGTCGAGGCTGCGCCTGGCTGCGTTGCTCGCCACGCTGCCGGAGCCGCTGCACGACGATGCCCGAGCCCTCGAGCTACTCGAGCCGGTGGTCGAGTCGGCCTCGCCCGCCGGCCGCTTTGCCGCCTTCCTCACCGCGCATATCGCGGAGCGGCAGCGGCTTGTCCGGGAGGTCGATCGTTTGGCGAAGGAAAAGGCGAGTGCGGAGCGGGAATACCAGAGCGCCGAAAAGGAGCGCGACAAGCGCGAAGAGGCGCTGCGCCAGCAGCTGGAGGCGCTGCGCGCCATCGAGCGGGGCATCCTCGAGCGCGAGGAGCGGCTGCGAAAGAAGCCCGGGGTGAAGCCATGAGCGCCGACAAGGTCCTGCTGGTTGACGACGACAAGGATCTGCTGCAGCTGATCGCGATGCGGCTGACGGCGGCGGGCTATGCGGTGACGGCGGTGGAGTCCGGGGAGGCGGCGCTGGCGGCGCTGGCGGTGTCGCGCCCGCAGGTGGTGGTGACGGACCTGAGGATGCAGGGCATGGACGGCATGGCGCTGTTC
>DASUUN010000278.1:0-11857 GCA_036374055.1 Burkholderiales bacterium | reverse complement strand
AGTCGCGCAGGCCCTCGCGCCGCGCGCGCAGCAGGAAGGCGCGCGTGCCCGACTCCTCCTCGAAGTCCATGCCGTGGAAGCCCTCGTACGGCGCGGTGAGCGTGGCGAACTTGCCGGAGGCTTCCCAGTCGAAGCGCCCGGCGTCGACCAGCACGCCGCCGATCGCCACGCCGTGACCGCCGAGGAACTTGGTGGCCGAGTGATAGAGCAGATCCGCGCCCAGGTCGAAGTGGCGCATCAGGTAGGGCGTGGTGAACGTGGCGTCCACCAGCAGCGGCAGCTTGGCCTCGTGCGCGATCGCCGCCACCGAGGGGATGTCGAGCACGTCGAGCCCGGGGTTGCCGAGGGTTTCGGCGAACAGGAGCTTCGTCGCCGGCCGGATCGCGCGCCGCCACTCGTCCATGCTTCTCGGATTGACGAACGTCGTGTCGATGCCGAAGCGCTTGAGCGTGTAGCCGAGCAGGTTGTGCGAGCCGCCGTAGAGCGAGCCCGAGGCGACGATGTGCTCGCCCGCGCCCATCAGCGTGGCGACGGCGAGGTGCAGCGCCGCCTGCCCCGAGGCGGTGGCGATGGCGCCGACGCCGCCCTCGAGCGCGGCGATCCGCTCCTCGAGCACCGCGACGGTCGGATTGGAGATGCGCGAATAGACGTGTCCCGCGCGCTCCATGTTGAACAGCGACGCCGCGTGGTCGCTGTCGCGGAACACGTACGAGGTGGTCTGGTAGACCGGCACCGCGCGGCTGCCGGTCGCCGGGTCGGGCGATTGCCCCGCGTGCAGGGCTAGGGTGTCAAAGCCGGGATACTTGGGGCCAGCCATAAAAAATGGGGACGTACCCTATTTGGACTCAGAAATAGGGTACGTCCCCATTTTTGGTTCAGTGCAGGTTTTTGCGCGAGGGGCGGGTGTAGGTCTCGAACGCGCGCTCGCTTTTCTTCTGCTTCGAGGCCTTTTCCTTCCAGTCGCGGTCGAACATCTCGTTCACCAGCGCGGTGACCTGGGCCACCTCGTTCTTCTCGAACTGGCGGCCGAGGATCGCGGCGACGTCCTCGATCATGCAGCGGCGCTGCGCCTCGTGGATCGCCTGCGCCGTGGGGCCGACGAACATGAGGCGCGATTCCTGCTCGCCGTTCTCGAGGTACAGGGTGACGTCGATTTCCACCGCCTCGTAGCAGTAGGGCCCGAGGTTGTCGAGCACCGCTTCCAGCGCGCCGTGGAAGCTGCGGCCGACCTCGCCGGTCCAGCAGACGTAGAGGATCAGCTCCTTCTCGTCGAACTTGATGCCGGGCTCGTCGGGCTCGAGGCTCTTCACGTCCGAGAGGTTGTCGGCGTCCAGGTACTCGAGCAGCGGCGCGAACGCCTGCTCCAGCTGCCGCTTGGAGACGCCTTCGAGAATGGGAATGTCGGCATGCACGTGGACTTCGAGCCGCATGGGTGAACCTCTTCAGGGGATGGCCGAATTCTACCCGTAAAATTCCGCCCTTCTCATGAGGCCTGACTATGGCGGCGGCAGCCTGGTGAACCTCGTTGCTTCGATCGTCGAGGCGCGCGGCGGCCCGCGGCGCCACCCCCGGTTGAAAACCCTTTCCGCAGCGCAGCTTGCGGACGCGCGCAACATCGTGCTGGTGCTGGTGGACGGACTGGGGGACAACTACCTCGCGCGCAGGGGCGCGGGCGGCGAGCTCGCGCGCCGGCGCAAGGCGGCCATCACGTCGGTGTTCCCCTCCACCACCGCCTCGGCCATCACCACGAGCTACACCGGCTGCACGCCGCTGGAGCACGGGCTCACCGGCTGGTTCACCTACTTCGGCGAAGCCGGCTACGTCGCCGCGCCCTTGCCGTTTCGCACGCGGGGCGACAACCTGCCGCTGCGTGCGAAAGGCTTCACGCCCGAGCGCGCTTTTCCGGCGCCGTCGCTGTTCGAGTCGCTGCCGGCGCGCTCGGTGGTGGTGACGTCCCGGGACATCGTCGATTCCGACTACAACCTGCGCCACTGCGCCGGCGCCGAACGGCGCGCCTACGCCACCCTGGACGAGCTCGTCGCGCAGGTGGAGGCGGCGGTGAAGTCCGGCCCCGAACGCAAGTTCGTCTACGCCTACTGGCCGGAGTACGACGCGATATCGCACCGCCACGGCTCGCAGGGCGCCGAGGCATTCGCCGAGCTGGAGAAGATCGATGCCGCCTTCGGCCGGCTCGTCGCGCGGCTGTCGGGCACCGAGTCCCTGATCCTGGCGAGCGCCGACCATGGCTTTATCGACGTTTCGCCGGACGAGTCGCTCGAGCTGCCTGCCTCCCTCTGCTCGCAGCTGAGATTTCCGCTTTGCGGCGAGCGCCGCGTGGTTTACTGCCACGTGCACGACCCAGAATCTTTTTTGAAGGAAGCAGAAAACTGGCTGGGCGAGCGCGCCGACGTGACGCCCAGCCGGACCCTGGTGGAAGAAGGCTGGTTCGGGCCGGGGGCGGCGCATCCGCGCTTCGCCGAGCGGGTCGGCGACGTGGCGCTGGTGATGCGCGGGCGATGGACGGTGAAGGACTGGACGCCCGGCGAGCCGCGCCACCTGCACATCGGCAACCACGGCGGCACCAGCGACGACGAAATGATGATCCCCCTCATAGTGGAGAGCGCATGAAAGCTACGGTCAACGGCATCGAGACGTACTACGAAATCCACGGCAAGGAAGGCGCCCCCTGGCTGGTGTTCAGCCATTCCCTCGCATGCAGCGTGCGCATGTGGGACGGGCAGATCGACGCCTTCAAGGACCGCTTCCGCATCCTCGCATACGACACGCGCGGCCATGGCCAGAGCGCCGCGCCGACAGGCGCCTACACCCTGGAGGGGTTGGCAGACGATCTGCATTCCCTCCTGGGACATCTTCAGATAAGCAAGGCCCACTATTGCGGCCTGTCGATGGGCGGCATGATCGGCCAGACCTTTGCGCTCAAGTACCCCGGCATCTTCCAGTCGCTCACGTTGTGCGACACCACCAGCCGCTACCCCGCGGCGGCGGCGCCGATGTGGCAGGAGCGCATCCGCATCGCCGAGAGCCAGGGCCTGAAGCCCCTGGTGCAGCCCACCCTGGAGCGCTGGTTCACCGAAGCTTTCAGGAAGAGCAATCCCGACGAGGTGAAAAGCATCGCGTCGCAGATCGAGAAGACCCCGGTGCCCGGCTACGCCGGCTGCTGCCACGCCATCCCGAAGATCGACGTCACCGCGCGGCTGAAGGAGATCAAGTGCCCGGCGCTGGTGATCTGCGGCGAGGACGACCCGGGCACGCCGCCGGCCATGGCGCGCGAGATCCACGACAACCTGCCGGGCTCGAAGCTGGTGCTGATCCCGCAGGCCGCGCATCTCTCCAACATCGAGCAGCCCGCGGCCTTCAATCGGGCGCTTGCGGAGTTCCTTTCAGGCCCTGCCAGCGCTCGAGCTTAGGGGAGTGCACGCCGAACAGATCGAGCACGCGCGCCACGGTATGCGCGACCAGCTCGTCGATGCTCTTCGGCATGGCATAGAACGCGGGCACCGGCGGGAAGATGATGCCGCCCATCTCGCTCACCGCCGTCATGTTGCGCAGGTGGGCGAGGTTGAGCGGCGTCTCGCGCGGCAGCAGCACGAGGCGCCGGCGCTCCTTCAGCACCACGTCGGCGGCGCGCGACACCAGGTCGTCGGCGTGCGCGTGCGCCACCGCGGCGAGCGTCTTCATCGAGCAGGGCGCGATCACCATGCCCTCGGTCAGGAACGAGCCGCTGGCGAGGGCGGCGGCGATGTCGTTCGGATGGTAGGCGGCGTCGGCCAGCTTCTCGAGCTCTTTCCTGCGCATCTTCAGCTCGTGCCAGAGGTTGAGCGCACCGGCTTCCGAGAGCACCAGGTGGGTTTCCCAGTCCTCCATTCCCCGGAGAGATCTGAGTATCTCGACCCCGTAGATCGCCCCGGTGGCCCCGGTAATGCCGACGATCAGGCGCTTCTTCATGGCGGATAGGTTACCCGGGAAGCTCCTGCTCGTGGTGTTCGGGCCGTTCGCCGCGGGCTACTTCCTGTCGTTCTTCTTCCGCAACGTCAACGCCGTGATCTCGAAGGACCTGGCGCAGGAATTCGCGCTCACGCCCTCGGACCTCGGCTTCCTCACCTCGATGTACCTGCTCGCCTTCGCCGCGTTCCAGCTGCCCCTGGGCGTGCTGCTCGACCGCTACGGCCCGCGCCGCGTGGTGGCTGCGCTGCTGTGCGTGGCGGCGGCCGGCGCCCTCATCTTCGCCCTGGCGCGCGACTTCACCATGCTGTCGGTGGGGCGCGCGCTGCTCGGGCTGGGCGTGTCGGCCGGCCTCATGGGGGCCATCAAGGCGTTCACGCTGTGGTTTCCGCTGTCGCGCCTCGCCACGCTGAACGGGCTGTACCTCGCCGCCGGCGGCATCGGCGGGCTGTCGGCCACCGCGCCGGCCGAGGCGCTGATCGGCCCCTTCGGCTGGCGCGCGCTGTTCTTCGGTCTTTTCTTTCTCTCTTTGATGTCCTCTGCCTTGGTGTTTTTCGTAGTTCCCGAGAAGCCGCTGCCCGGCCACGGCCAGACGCTGCGCGCGCAGATCGCGGGGTTCAAGCGCATCTTCGCCTCGGGGGCGTTCTGGCGCATCGCGCTTGCGCTGGTGATCTGCCACGGCGCCTACCTCGCGCTGCAGGGCCTGTGGCTGGGGCCCTGGCTCTACGACGTCGCGGGGCTGCCGCGCGCCTCGGTCGGACGCTACCTGCTGATCACCGCCTTCGCCTACACCGTGGGCTCGGTGTTCTTCGGCGTGACGAGCGACCGCCTGGCGCGCGCCGGGGTGTCTCGCATGACCATGTTCAAGCTCGGGCTGGGAATATCGCTCGCGATGTACTGCCTGATCGCGGCCGGGACCACGGCCGGGCTAGCGGCGATCCTGGCGGTGTACGGCTTCACCACCATCTCGGCCGCCCTGGCCTACCCGCTGCTGACGGTGTTGTTCCCGCCGGAGATGACCGGCCGGGTGAATACCGCCTCGAACGTGCTGATGTTCGCCGTGGCCTTCCTCTTCCAGTGGACCATCGGAGCGCTGCTGCCGTACGGCTACAGCGCGGCGCTGTTCAGCCTGGCGGCGCTGCAGATCGCAGCGCTCGCCTGGCTGTTGCCGATGAAGGAACGCGGCTAGCTGCGCTTGTAGACGATCTTCTTCGTCTGGCCGTCGCAGGTGCCGACCACCTTGCCCTCGACTTGCGCGTCCATCTCGACGATGTCGAGCGTGAACATCTCGACGCCGTTCTTGCGGATCTTGGCGTCGATCTCGGCCTTCAGCTCCTCGCAGGGCTTTCTCTGCTGCGCCCAGACGGAACCCGAAAGACCCAGCACCAGCATCGCTACGAGCAGTCTGACGATCATTTTTTTCTCCCTTTTCGGCTGTGTCGCCGTGGGAGCACTTTACTACTGGACGCGCTGCAGCAGCCAGTACAGGGCCAGGACGCCCGCGGAAATTGTCACGACCAGGCCGATGCGGCCGTAGCGGCGAAAGCTGCCGTTGGGCCTGAAGTAGAGGTTGCGGATCAGGTCCTGCCGGCCGCCGCCCCACAGCCAGTCGGGACCCGCCTTGTTCACCACGTAAGGATTGAAAATGCCGAGCAGGAACGAGAAGAACGTTCCCACGATGACGCCCAAAGCCACGAAACCCCCTCCCGAAGAGCCGCTGGTTGTAGCGAAGGATTATATTCAGCTATCGCAATCCCGACGATGTCCAGAAAACGCGACAGGAGGTAGGAAAAATGTTCAAAACGACGATCGCCGGCAGCCTTCCCAAGCCGGGCTGGCTGGCGGAAACCGGCAAGCTGTGGCCCGCATGGCGCGCCTCCGGGGCGGAGTTGGAGCGCGCCAAGCGCGACGCCACGCTGCTGTGGCTGAAGGAGCAGGAGGACGCGGGCGTGGACATCGTCACCGAGGGCGAGCAGTCGCGCCAGCACTTCGTGCACGGCTTCCTCGAGTTCGTCGAGGGCATCGACTTCAGCCGCAAGGTGAAGATGGGCATCCGCAACAACCGCTACGACGCGATGGTCCCGGTGGTCACCGGCCCGCTCAGGCTGAAAGGCCGCGTGCACCAGGCCGAAGCGCGCTTCGCCAGGCGCCATACGCAGCGGCAGCTGAAGATCACCCTGCCGGGGCCGATGACCATCGTGGACACCATCGCCGACGAGCATTACGGCGACAAGGTGAAGCTCGCCATGGCGTTCGCCGAGCTGCTCAACCAGGAGGCGCGCGCCCTCGAGAAGGACGGCGTCGACGTGATCCAGTTCGACGAGCCGGCGTTCAACGTCTACATGGACGACGTGAAGCGCTGGGGCATCAAGGCCCTGGAGCGCGCCGCGCAGGGCCTCAGGTGCACGACCGTGGTGCACATCTGCTACGGCTACGGCATCCAGGCCAACATCGACTGGAAGAACACGCTCGGCGGCGAGTGGCGCCAGTACGAGGAGATCTTCCCGGCGCTCGCGAAAAGCAGGATCGACCAGATCTCGCTCGAGTGCATCAACTCGAAAGTCCCTATCGAGCTGCTGCGGCTGCTGAAGGGCAAGGACGTGCTGGTGGGCGTCATCGACGTCGCGAGCGACCGCGTCGAAACGCCGCAGGAAGTCGCAAATGTGATTCAAGAAGCCTCGCGCTACGTGCCGAAGGGGCACCTCTTCCCCTGCACCAACTGCGGCATGGCGCCGATGGACCGCGACATCGCCCTCGCCAAGCTCAAGGCCCTCGCCCAGGGCGCCGCCCTCGCCCGCAAGAAGCTCGCCAATAAGGCAACGAGGAAGCGCCGCTAGCTGCCATGCGCGTCGCGGTGCTGGATGACTATCATCGCGTCTTCGAGGCCGATCCGGCGATCCAGCGCCTGCGCCGCCGGCTGCCGGTGGACGTGTATGCCGAGAAGGTCCCGCCGGAGCGCCTGCGCCCCTACCCGATCCTGATCGCGCTGCGCGAGCGCACGCGTTTCGACGCGGCGTTCTTCGAGGCGTTGCCGGGCCTGGAGCTGATCGCGCAGACCGGCAATCACGCCTATCACGTCGACCTGGCGGCGGCGACGAAGGCCGGGGTGCTGGTGGGAATGTCGACGTCCGACGCGCAGGCGATGGGCACCATAGCGCGTTCCACCATAGAGCTCACCTTCGGCCTCATGCTCGGCGTGCTGCGACGCATACCGCAGACCGACCGGGCCATGCACCGCGGCGAGTGGCCGTCCCTCGCCGGCCGCACGCTGGCGGGAAAGAATCTCGGCATTCTGGGCCTCGGACGCATCGGGCGGGAAGTCGCGCGCCTTGGGCAGGCGTTCGGCATGCGGATCCTGGCCTGGGGACCGACGCTCAACGCCGAGCGCGCGGCACGCTCCGACGTCGTCTTCATGGAGCTCGATGCGCTTCTCGAGCAGGCCGACATCGTCACCGTGCACCTCAAGCTGTCCGAGGACAGCCGCGGCCTGCTTGACGAGCGCAGGCTGCGCCTCATCGGGCCGGACGGCGTGCTGGTCAACACGGCGCGCGGCGCCATCGTGGACGAGAAGGCGCTCGCCCGCGTGCTCGCGGAGCGGGCGCTGGGCGCCGCGGGGCTGGACGTTTTCGCCGAAGAGCCGCTCGCCGCGGACTCGCCGCTGCGAAGCCTGGACAACGTGGTGCTGACTTCGCACCTCGGCTGGCCGGCCGACCTGACCTACCGCACGATGGCGCAGGCGGTCGTGGTGATCGTCGAGTCCTATCTCGACGGCAACTACGCCAGCGCGGTAAACGCCGAAGCGCTCCAGAACCGCGCCCGATAGGCGCGTTCGTTTCCATTAAATCGCCATGTCGCCCCACCTCCGGATTGCCAGGCCCGTCAGTGATCTCGCAGGAATCGCCGCCATGTACTGCCGTGGCCTGGGCTTTCGCGTTGTCGGAAGCTTCGAGAACCACGACGGTTTCGATGGCTTGATGCTCGGGGTCGAGGGGTCGAGCTATCACTTCGAGTTCACGCACTGTCGCACCCATCCTGTCGCACCGGCGCCCACGCCCGAGGACCTGCTGGTTTTCTTCATTCCGGCAGCCGCGGAATGGCAGGCCGCTTGCGACAGCATGCTGGCTGCCGGATTCAGACCGGTCGCGCCGTTCAACCCATATTGGGGAGTTCGAGGCCGGACCTTCGAGGATCCGGATGGCTATCGCATCGTCTTGCAGCAAGCGGAGTGGAGCAATGTCGCAAACCGGTGAGGCGCTATGGCCCGGGCCGCCGCTGTAAGGACTTGCGTCGCCCGCCGACCAAACCCCGCAGCCCTCTGACCAATACACAAGGAGCTATGATGAAACATCTGCTTTGGTTGTTGATTGCGGGAAGCATGACGATCGGCGCCTCGAGTGCGCTTGCCCAGGATTCCATGGGCAAGGATGCGATGGGCACCGACGCGATGCGCCACGATTCCATGAACAAGGAGTCGATGGGCAGTGACGGCAGGAACGGCAGGGACGCGATGCTCGGGGACGCCATGGGCAAGGACGCGATGCACGAGGACGCCATGGCCGCGGACCCGGCGCGGAACCGGCTCCCTAGGCGTTCCATGCCCAGCGACGGCATGAAAAAGAAATGAGGTAGCAAGCGCCGGACGCCTCGCGGATCTCCTCCTTCCGGAGGCTCCGGCGCCTTGCCTGCCGAGAAGACAGGTTCACCGCCATGCCCGCCAGCCACCTCTACTACCGGCACACGCTACCCGTTCGCATCGCCCATTGGGTGAACGCAGCCGCGCTCGCGATCCTGTTCATGAGCGGGCTGAACATCTTCAGCGCGCATCCGGCGCTGTACTGGGGCAAGTCGTCCTACACCGGGCGCGGGCCCGTGCTCGAGATTACGGCCCGCGAGTCGAGTGGCGGGGCCGTCGGGATCACGCGCGTCCTCGGCCGTGAATTCGTGACCACCGGCGTGCTGGGCAGCGCAGCGGGACCCCGCGGACAGGTCATCGAGCGCACCTTCCCGAGCTGGCTCATGCTCCCCGCGAACCGCTGGCTCGCCATGGCACGGCGCTGGCATTTGTTTTTCGCCTGGGTGCTGGTGATCAATGGCCTGTGCTACCTCGGCTACTCGATCGGCAGCCGGCACCTGGCGCGCGACCTGGTGCCGACGAAGGACGACTGGCGCTCGATCGGACGCTCGGTAGTCGACCATCTGCGCTTTCGGCATCCGGTGGGCGAGGCTGCCAAGCGCTACAACGTGCTGCAGAAGCTCGCGTATTCCGGCGTCATCTTCCTGCTCTTACCGCTGATCGTGCTGACCGGCCTGGCGATGTCGCCATGGCTCAACGCCGCCATCCCCGGCTGGGTGGACCTGCTAGGCGGCCGGCAGTCGGCAAGGACGCTCCACTTTGTCGTCGCCTGGCTCCTGCTCGGGTTCGTGTTCGTACACGTCTTCCAAGTGATCGCCGGCGGCTTCTGGAACCACCTGCGCTCCATGATCAGCGGTCGCTATCGCATCCGCATGGAGGCATCCGATGAACAAGCGCGCTGATCTCTCGCGGCGGCGCTTCCTCGCGCGGGCGCTCGGCACGGCAAGCGCCATGGCGCTCGCCGGCTGCGACGCCCTCTCACGCACGCAATGGTTCCCGGGCGTGCTGGAAAGCGCGGAGAAGCTTACCGAGGCGGCTCACCACCTGCTCGTGCCGCGCCTGGCGATGGCGCAGGAGTTTTCGGAGGCCGACTTGTCGCCCACGTTCCGCAGCAACGGCACGGCGATGCCGGCGGACCCGCGCTATGCGGCGCTCGCCGCCGGCGACTTCGCGGCCTATCGGCTCGAGATCGGCGGGCTGGTCGAAGCGCCGGCCAGCCTCTCGCTGTCGGAGCTGCGCGCCTTCCCCAGCCGCACCCAGATTACCCGCCACGACTGCGTGGAGGGCTGGAGCGCGATCGGCAAATGGAAAGGCGCTCGCCTCGCGGCCGTGCTCGCTGCCGTGCGGCCGCAGCCCCGGGCGCGGTTCGTGGTCTTTCATTGCGCCGACCCGATGGACAGCGACGGCGCGAGCCCGTACTACGAGAGCATCGACATGGAGGATGCGCTGCATCCGCAGACCCTCCTCGCCTACGAGCTCAACGACCGGACGCTGCCGATACCGAACGGCGCGCCGGTGCGCCTGCGCGTCGAGCGCCAGCTCGGCTACAAGCACGCCAAATACATCATGCGCATGGAACTGGTCGAAAGCTTCGCGGGGATCCGCGGCGGCAAGGGGGGCTACTGGGAGGACCAGGGCTACGAGTGGTGGGCCGGCATCTGACCTCACCAGGCGAAGGCGAAGGCGGGGAAGCAGTCGGACTTCGAGCCGCGCGGGTCGCAGGCGGCTTCCAGCAGGCCGGCGCCCTCGTCGAGCTGCGCGCCGGAGACGAAGCCCTCGGTCCAGTCGGGCGCGACGTCGATGTCGTGGCCGCGCCGGCGCAGCTCGTCGATCACCTTGGCGCCGAAGCGCGCCTCGATGCGCACGCGGTTGGGCTCGCCCTGGTGCGGGGAGAAGAAGCCCGGAAAATGCTCGGTCGACAGGCGCGGCGCCTCGATCGCGTCCTGCAGCGGCAGGCCGAAGGCCGCGCGGTAGAGGAAGAACTGCAGCAGCCACTGCCCCTGGTTGTCGCCCCCCATGGTGCCGAAAGTCATCCACGGCTTGCCGCCCTTGAAAGCGAGCGAAGGCGTGAGCGTGGTGCGCGGCCGCTTGCCCGGCGCGACGATGTTCGGGTGGTGCGCCGGCGCGAGATAGAACGTCATCATGCGGGAAGACAGGGGGAAGCCGAGCGGCCCGATCACCTCGGCGGACTTGATCCACGCGCCGCTCGGCGTGAAGGAGGCCATGTTGCCCTTCGCGTCGATCGCGTCGACGTGCACCGTGCCCGCGCCCCAGTCCTTCGGCGTGAAGCGCTCGTCCGCCGGCAGCAGCGCCGCGTTGCGCCGGGCGTCGCCCGGTCGCAGCTCGCCGCTGCTTTTCCGGGAATCTATGAGCTTCGCTCTTTCACGCGTGTACGCCTCCGAAAGCAATACGTCCGCCGGGATCAGGACCTTGGAAGGATCGCCGTAGTACTGCTCGCGGTCGGCAAAGGCGAGCTTCATCGCCTCGATGAGGAGGTGGCAGTAGTCGGCGCTGCCGGGCTGCATGGCCTTGAGCTGCGGCCACATGAGCGCGAGGGTCTGCAGCTCGGCGGGGCCCTGCGTCCAGAAGCCGCACTTGAATAGCTCGACCTCGCCGAAGCGCAGCGAAACCGGGGCCTCGATGCGCGTCTCGAACGCCTCCAGGTCGCCGCGTGCGAGCAGGCCGTCGCGCTCCTTCACGAACTTGACGATCTCGGCGGCGATGTCGCCGCGGTAGAACGCCTCGTGCGGGTCCTTCGCGTGCGCGAGGTGCTCGAGCGTGCGGGCGAGCGCGTCGTTCTTCAGCAGCTGCCCCACTTCGGGGACCTTGCCGCCCGGAAGGTAGAGCTTCGCGCTGGCGGGCCACTTCGTGCGGAACTTGTCCTGCAGGGCGGCCAGGCCGAACTTGTGCTGCTGCCGCAGCCCGGCGGAGACCGGAAAGCCGTTGGCCGCGAGCTCGCGCGCCGCCGCCGAGACGTCGCGAAAGCTCATCGTGCCCCAGCGTGTGAGCGCAGTGATCAAGGCGGACAGCGTGGCGGGCACGCCCGCGGCGAGCACGTCCTCGTCCGGCACGTCCGTCAAGCCACGCTTGGTGAAGGCTTCCGGGGTCGCCGCGGCCGGCGCCGCCATGTTGCCGTTCAGCGCGATGACGCGCGACTCGCCCGCGGGGCGGATGAGGATCGGGCACTCGCCGCCCAGCGTGTTCATCTGCGGGTTGACCAGCCCCTCGACCAGCGTCATGGCGACCGCGGCGTCGACGGCG
>DASUUN010000277.1:0-12541 GCA_036374055.1 Burkholderiales bacterium | reverse complement strand
ATAGCTGATGCGGTAGATGGCGCCGAGCTGCTCGTCGCTCACCAGCAGCGCCCCGTCGGGCATCTGCTGCACGTAGGCAGGCCGGCCCCAGAACTTGTAGCCGTCCTTGGACTCGTTGAAGCCGGTCATGAACGGCCGGATCGCCGCCTTGCCGTCCTCGCCGACGCGCACGTTGACCACGTCAAACCCGGAAGGCTTGGTGCGGTTCCACGAGCCCTTGCGCGCGATGAACATGGTGTTGCGGTACTCGGCCGGGAACATCTTGCCGGTGTAGAACTTCACGCCCATGTTCGCGGCGTGCGGGCCCATCAGCGCCACCGGGCGCGTCACGCCCTTGCAGGCGTCCTTCTTCTTGAAATCGGCGTCGACGATGCCGTTGGCGTGGCAGTACGGGAAGCCGAAGTTCTGCCCGACCTTGGTGATGCGGTTCAGCTCGTCCTGCGGCCCGTTGTCGCCCATCCAGTCGCGGCCGTGGTCGGTGAACCAGAGCTGGCGCGTCTTCGGGTGCCAGTCGAAGCCCACGGAGTTGCGCACGCCGCGCGCGATCACTTCCATCCCGGAGCCGTCGGCGTTGTAGCGGCGGATCTGCGCGTATTCCTTGGGCGGCTCGCAGATATTGCACGGCGCGCCGAAGGGCACGTAGAGCTTGCCGTCGGGCCCGAAGGCGACGTACTTCCAGTTGTGGTGCTGCTCCTTCGGCAGGTCGAACTTCTCGGTCAGGTCCACCGGCTGCGCGCCCGGGTTGCCGGCGATGCCGTCAAAGCGCAACACCTTGTCGATAGCGAACACGTAGAGCGCGTCCTTGTGGAAGGCGACGCCGGCCGGCTGGGTGAGCTTGTCGACCACCACGCGCACGTTGCGCTTGTCGCCCTCGTCGCTCACCTCGTACACGCGGCCGATGGCGCGCGTGCCGACGTAGACCTTCTTGCCGTCGGACGACAGCGCCATGGCGCGGCCGCCGGGCAGCCCGCTCGCCCACACCTCGGCCTTGAAGCCCTTGGGCAGCCTCGCCTTGCTGATCGGGATGTCGCCCGCCGGGGTCTCGGTCATCTTCCCCGCGTGCGGCGCGAGCTTGGAGTCCTTCATCTTGTCGGGCATGCCCTGCTTCCACGCCGGCGGCGGCGCGGGCTTGTCCTGGGCCTGTGCGGAAAGCGCGAATGTGGCGGAAACAGCTACAGCGAGTGCGAACCTCATGGTGAAAGCCTCCTCTTGGCTGGCTCTATTATCCGGAAAAAACGTGATCGAGCACGAGTTGCTTGAAGCTCGCCGCCTCAACCGGCCCCGCCGAAAGGCGGTCGGCGCGCGAGCTGATGACGAGCGGGCCGTGCTCGGGGGCGTCGGTGAGGCGCCCGTGCGAGCCCTTCACCAGCCGGGTGTCCTTGAGCGAGATGACGTCGAGGAGCGAACGCAGCCCGAGCTTGCGCTTGGCGAGCCGCCAGCCGGTCGCGAGCATGGGGAAGCGGATCTCCGGGTCGACGAAGAGCTCCACCGGGTCGTAGCCCGGCTTGCGGTGGATGTCGACGGTGCGGGCGAAGTCCGGCGCGCGCCGCTCGTCCAGCCAGTAGTAGTAGCTGAACCAACGGTCGGGCTTGGAGATCGCCACCAGCTCCCCCGAGCGCTCGTGGTCGAGCCCCATCGCGCGCTTTCCGGCCTCATCGAGGACTTGCTCTATTCCGTCGACGCGTTCCAGCAGTTCCCGAACCTCGCTGATTCGGTTTCTGTCGTTGACATACACGTGCGCGACCTGGTGGTCGGCGAGCGCAAACGCGGCGCTCGCGCCGGGGTCGAGGATCTCGCGCCCGCGCTCTTCCGGACGCACGCGGATAAGGCCTGCCTGGCGCAGCGCGCGGTTGACGTGCACCGCGTCGCTGACCGGCGTGATGCCGTACTCGGACACGACGATGACCTCACGGCGGCTTGAAGATGCGTAGTCGATGAGCGTGCCGCAGGCCGCGTCGAGCTCTTTCAGGTCCTGCTGCACGCGCGGGTGCGCAAGGTCCGGCCCGAGGCGCTGCAGGTTGTAGTCGAGGTGCGGCAGGTAGGTAAGCGTGAGTGTCGGGTTGCGCGTCTGCATCACGTGCAGCGTCGCCCGCGCGATCCAGTCGGTCGAGGAGATGTCGGTGAGCGGGCCCCAGAACTTGAACAGCGGGAACGTGCCGAGCTTCGCATCGAGCTCGTCGTGCAGCTCGTGGGGATGCGCGTAGTGGTCGGGGATCTTGCGCCCGTCGGCGGGATACATCGGGCGCGGCGTGGCGCTCCAGTCCGCGCTCGAGTACATGTTGTACCACCAGAACATCTTGGCGCAGGTGAAGGCCGGGTCGCGCTTCCTCCCCGCCTCCCAGATCTTCTCGCCCGCGACGAGGCGGTTCGACTGCCGCCACAGCCACACTTCGGAGAGGTCGCGGAAGTACCAGCCGTTCGCCACCGCGCCGTGTCCGCTCGGCATGAGGCCGGTCAAGAGCGTCGATTGCACGGTGCAGGTGACGGCGGGCGTCACGGTGCGCAGCGGCCGCAACGCGCCGCGTGCAGCGAGGCGCTTCAGGTTCGGCGTGTGCTCGCCCACGAGCGCGGGGGAAAGTCCCACCGCCAGGATCACGAGGACCGGAGTCATTCGGCTACTATAGCGTCATGAGCAAGGCGGCAAGGCAGCTGCTGCGCGGTTGGCTGGGCCGGCAGCTCGACGACGCGCAGCGGGGATGGCTCGACGACCAGCTCACGAACCTGGAAGACAATCCGTCCGACAGCACGCTCGCCATTGCGCTCGGCATGGCTCCCCGGCGCCTGGGCAAGGCCGACCTCACGCTCGAGCCCACCGACTACGCCGCCGCCGACGAGGCGCTGAAGGGCTGGGACCCGCACGGCTGGAGCGCGGTGGAGGCCGCGCGCGTCCTGATGCTGACAGCACCTTCCTTATCGAATGGCTTCGCCCAACGCTTCCGGGGATTGTGCAGCACCGCCGACGTCGCCGAGCTCGTCGCCCTCTACCGCGGCCTGCCGCTCTATCCTGAGCCCGCGTCGCTCGAGCCGCAGGTCGGCGAAGGCCTGCGCAGCAACATGCGCTCGGTGTTCGAGGCAATCGCGCACCGCAATCCCTATCCGCGCGCCCATTTCGACGACCACCGCTGGAACCACATGGTGCTGAAGGCGCTGTTCATCGGCGCCCCGCTCGCGCCGATCCAGGGGCTGGACGAGCGCGCCAATCCGGAGCTCGCGCGCATCCTCTGCGATTTCGCGCACGAGCGCTGGGCGGCGGGCCGGCCGGTGCCCGCCGAGCTGTGGCGCTGCGTCGGGCGCTTCGCCGAGGGCGGGGCGATCGATGATCTCTCCCGGGCATTGAAGAGTGGAAATGTCGAGGAGCAGCGGGCCGCCGCCGCCGCCCTTGCCGCCTCGCCCGATCCGCGCGCGGCGCAACTCCTGGCCACGACACCGAGGTCGCCATGATGCTGATCGATCCCCACGCGCACATGATTTCCCGCACTACGGACGACTACGAGGCGATGGCCGCCGCGGGCATCGTCGCACTCATCGAGCCGGCGTTCTGGATCGGCCAGCCGCGCACCAACGTCGGCTCCTACCTCGACTACCTGTCGCACATCGTCGGCTTCGAGCGCTTCCGCGCCGGCCAGTTCGGCATCCGCCACTACTGCACCATCGGGCTCAACTCGAAGGAGGCGAACAACGAGGAGCTTGCCGAGGGCGTCATGGAACTCATCCCGCGCTTCGCGCTGAAGGAAGGCGTGGTGGCGATCGGCGAGATCGGCTACGACGAGCAGACCGCGCTCGAGGACAAGTACTTCCGCCTGCAGCTCGAACTGGCCAAGAAGCTCGACCTCCCGATCATGATCCACACGCCCCACCGCGACAAGAAGCGCGGCACCTCGCGCTCGATGGACGTCTGCGACGAGCACGGCCTCGCCCCGGGCAAGGTGGTGGTCGACCATAACAACGAGGAGACGGTGCGCGAGACCCTCGAGCGGGGCTATTGGGCGGCTTTCTCCATCTATCCCAGCACGAAGATGGGCAACGAGCGGATGGTCGAGATCCTGCGTCAGTTTGGTGCAAGGCAGGTGATCGTCGACTCCGCGTGCGACTGGGGAATCTCCGAGCCGCTCGGCGTCGCCAAGACTGCTAAGCTCGCACTGCAGAAGGGAATTTCCGAGGAGCAGGTGCGCCTCGCCTGCTACGCCAACGCCCTGCAGGCGTACGGCCAAAGCGGCCAGATAAAGGAGTCGGACTGGCTCAACCCGCCCGCGGTCGACCAGCGCACGCTCTACGAGGGCAATTCCATCCTGCGCGGTGGGCGGGAGCCTCGCGTCGAGGATGCGAAACAACCGCGGCGCAGCATGGACGATCTGATCATCGAGTAGCGAATCGCGGTCGTATACTGGCCTCCCCCACTTCCGGGGTATCTGGGAGGAGGTCCGCAACATGAAGCTCGCACAGATAGGAGGCGCGCTGTCCGCCGTGCTGGTGCTCGCCCTTGCCGGCGAACCCGCGCATGCACAGACCAAGATCAGGCTCGAGCCCTTCGTCACCGGCATCAACACACCGCTCGCCATGGTGCAGGTCCCCGGCGAGAACCGCTTCTTCGTCCTCGAGCAGTTCGGACGCGTGCGCGTCATCGACAACGGCAAGCTGCGCCCCGCGCCGCTGCTCGACATCCGCACCAAGATCCCGAACCTGCACCACGACTTCGACGAGCGCGGGCTGCTCGGCATCGCGCTGCACCCGAACTTCAAGTCGAACGGCAAGTTCTACGTCGCCTACAGCGCGCACCTCGACTTCCAGCAGGACCTCGGCCAGATGCTGTGGTACTCGCACAGCAACGTCGTCGAGGAATACACGATGATGAAAGGCGACGCGAACAGCGCCGACCCGTCGAGCGCGCGCCGCATCATGTCCGACCCCTGGCCGCAGTTCAACCACAACGGCCACTGGATCGGCTTCGGGCCCGACGGCAAGCTCTACATTTCGATGGGCGACGGCGGCTATGCCAACGACTGGGGCATCGGCCACAACGTGACGATTGGCAACGGGCAGGACATGTCGACGACGCTCGGCAAGATCCTGCGCATCGACGTCGACGCGCGAACCGGCAACAAGGCGTACGGCATTCCGTCGGACAACCCGTTCGTCAACGACAAGAGCGCGAAGCCCGAGATCTGGGCGCTCGGCCTGCGCAACCCGTGGCGCTGCTCGTTCGACATGGGCGGCACGAAGCAGCTCTTCTGTGGCGACGTGCAGCAGAACAGCTACGAGGCGATCAAAATCGTCGGCAAGGGCCAGAACATGGGCTGGCGCCGGGTCGAAGGCATCATGCGCTGCTTCGACTACACCAAACCCGACGACCACCCGGCGAGCTGCGACAAGTCCGGCATCACCCCGGCCATCCTGGAGTACAACAACTGCACCGCGAAGCCGCAGGGCTGCAGGGGCATCTCGGTGACGGGCGGCTACGTCTACCAGGGCAAGCACGCGCCGTGGAAAGGCAAGTACATCTTCGGCGACTGGAGCAAGTCCTTCGCCGAGATGGACGGCCAGATCTTCATCGCCACGAAATCCGGCGACAAGTGGAGCATGGACGTCGCCGAGGTCGTCAACATGACGGGCAAGAAGCCCTATGTGCTCGCTTTCGCGCAGGATGAGAACGGCGAGGTCTATGCGCTGACCTCGGTCACCACCGGTCCGAACGGCTCTCTGGACACGATCTACCGTATTGTTCCGGCACAGTAGTTGCGGTACACCTCCAGCCACCTTCGAGCGTTAAGCTCGGGGTGGCTGGTCTATTTCTGGAGACCCGAGGATGCGGACTGCAGCGCTTCTTTTCCTCCTTTTGCTCGGCCTGCCAACCGCGGCGCAGCAGAAGGCTGTTGAGGAGAAGATGCCGGAATTCGACAAGAAATTCCTGGCGGATCCGGTGGTGATCGAGGCCGGCAAGGCGGTCTGGGACGGGCAATGCACGCACTGCCACGGCGCGAAGGCCTACCCCGGCAAGGCGCCGAAGCTCAATCCCGCGCAACTCGAGCCGGACTTCATCTTCCACCGCGTCACCTACGGCTTCGGCAAGATGCCGGCGTGGAAGGAGGTCTTCTCGCTCAAGCAGCGGATGGCGGTCGTCGCGTACATCAAGAGCGCCGAGTTCTGGCCATGAAGGCGGTCAGCGAAACGAACAGCAGCACCGCGAAGGCGATCATCATGCCCATGCCCTCGCGCGCCTCCTCGACCACCCACCACACGTCCTTATGCCAGAAGCCCGGCGCCTGCGGCCAGTAATAGACGACTAGGGCAAGGTACGCGACCAGGCACGCGACCAGCAGCACCGCGGCGGGGGCGGCGGCGACGCGCGGCAGCCGCCACGCGGCAGCAAATGCCCAGGCAGCCGGAACAAGGTAGACCGGTACCCAAACGTGCGGGTCCGGGTCGTTGTACTGCACCGCCGCGAACGCCACCATCAGCAGGCCGAGCACGATGTTCACGTAACGCATGTCCATGTCCCCCTGATTTCCGTACACTCTAGCTTACCCATGACCGCGGACGCGCGATCCAAAAAGGCCGAGACGGCCACGCATTGGCAGCGGTTCGCCGTTCCCTATGAATTCCCCGTGGTTTTCACCGAGGGCGTCTTCGACCCCGGGAACCCGGCGCTCCGCGAGGTCCTGTGCCGCCTGGAGTCGCACAAGCGCCATCGGGTGGTGGTGTTCGTCGACGATTCGCTTTCCGGACATCTGGGAAAGATCGAGGAATACGCAGCGCACCACCGCGACGTGATCGAGCTCGCCTGCCCGCCGATCGCCATGCCCGGCGGCGAGAAGATCAAGTCGGAGTTGCATTTCGTCGAGAGCGCGCAGCAGATGCTCTTCGACCTGCACATCGACCGCCATTCGTTCGTGGTCGCGGTGGGCGGCGGCGCGCTGCTCGACGCCATCGGCCTGGTGGCGGCCACCACGCACCGCGGCGTGCGCCACGTCCGCATCCCGACCACGGTGCTCGCGCAGAACGACTCCGGCGTCGGCGTGAAGAACGGCGTCAACCTGCGCGGGGTGAAGAACTTCGTCGGCACCTTCGCCCCGCCCTTCGCCGTGCTGAACGACCTGCGCTTCATCCTGACGCTGCCCGAGCGCGACAAGATCGCCGGCATGGCCGAGGCGGTGAAGGTCTCGCTCATCCGCGACGCGGAGTTCTTCGGCTGGATCGAGCGCCACATGGACGACCTCGCCACCTTCGAGCGCTCGGCGATGGCTTACATGATCCGGCGCTGCGCCGAGCTGCACATGCGCCAGATCGGCCAGGGCGGCGACCCGTTCGAGACCGGCAGCGCGCGCCCGCTCGACTACGGCCACTGGTCGGCGCACAAGCTGGAGAGCCTGACGCGCCACCACGTGCGCCACGGCGAGGCAGTGGCGATCGGCATGGCGCTCGATGCGCGCTACTCGGTGCTCGCCGGCCTGCTCGCGCCGGGCGAAGAGGAGCGCATCTGCGCGCTGCTCGAGTACCTCGGCTTCGAGCTGTGGCACCCGGCGCTCGCGAAGACGAGCCCGGCCGGCAAGTGGGTGATCCTCGAAGGGCTCGACGAGTTCCGCGAGCACCTCGGCGGCGAGCTCACCATCACGCTACTCTCCGGCATCGGCACCGGCGTCGAGGTGCACGAGATGGACACCGGGCGCGTGCGCCAGGCGATGCTGTGGCTGAAGGAACGCGCGGGCGCGTAATGCAGCTCGGGCAGCTCGGCTTCCTCACCTACTGCACCAACATCCACGCCGGCGAGCCGCTCGATGAGGTGATGGCGAGCCTCGCGCGGCACCTGCCCGGCGTGCGCGCCGGCGCCGGCGGCAACGGACCCTTCGGCGTCGGCCTGCGCCTGGGCCATGCCGCCGCTGAAGCGCTGCGCGACGCCAAGGCGCTCGCCGCGCTGAAGCGCTTCCTCGCCGAAGGCAACTACTACGTCTTCACCATCAACGGTTTTCCCTACGGCGCCTTCCACGGCCGCACGGTAAAGGAGGATGCCTACAAGCCGGACTGGAGCGACCCGCACCGCCTCGCCTATACCGACCATCTCGCCGACCTGATGGCCGAGCTGCTCCCGCCCGGCCAGGAAGGCAGCGTCAGTACCGTGCCTTGCACCTTCAAGCCCTGGGCCGAAGGCCGGCTCGGCGCCATCGTCGAGAACCTGATCCGGCATGTGTCTCACCTGGTCAGCATTCACCGCCGGTCCGGTCAGCTCGTTTCCCTCGCGCTCGAGCCCGAGCCTTACTGCCTCCTCGAGACCATCGAGGAGACGGTGAGCTTCTTCCAGGAGCACCTGTTCAGCCGTGCCGGCGTCGCCAGGCTCGCCGCGGTCGGCAGACTGTCCGTGGCCGAGGCCGAAAGCGCCATGCGCAGGCATATCGGCGTGTGCTACGACGTGTGCCACGCGGCGGTGGAGTTCGAGGACCCGAAGGCAAGCGTGGACCGGCTGCGCGGCAACGGCATTTCCATTCCCAAGATCCAGCTGAGCTCGGCGCTCAAGGTCGAGCGCATCGACGCCGCCAGCGCGAAGCAGCTCGCGGCCTTCGCCGAGCCGGTCTACCTGCATCAAGTGGTGCAGAAGTCGGGCGGCAGCCTGCGCCGCTTCGTCGACCTGCCGCAGGCGCTCGCAGAGGCGCCGCGCGCCGCCGGCGCCGAGTGGCGCGTGCATTTCCACGTGCCGGTGTTCCTGGAGAAGATGGAGCATTTCGGCACCACGCAGTCGTTCCTCGCCGAGATCCTGCGGCTGCACCGCGCCGCGCCGATCAGCGCACACCTCGAGGTCGAGACGTATACCTGGGACGTGCTTCCCGCCGCCTACCGCAACGTCGAGCTCGCCGCCGCGATTGCCCGCGAACTGAACTGGGTCAAGACCCAGCTCGGGCAGTGAAATTTCGTACCGCGCTCACCCTCGGGCGCGTGTCCAACCTTCCGACCGTCTGGACCAACACGCTCGCCGGTGCGCTGCTCGTGGGCGCGCACCCGCGGCCCGAGTTCGGGCTGGTCCTGCTCGCCTTCTCGCTCTTCTATACGGGCGGCATGTTCCTCAACGACGCGTTCGACTCGCCCTGGGATGCTCGCGAGCGGCCCGAGCGCCCCATCCCTTCGGGCGCCGCGGGGGCGCGCGAAGTGTTCCTCTGGGGCTTCGGCCTGCTCGCCGCGGGCGTGTTGCTGCTCGTGCTGTTCGGCCGCGAAGCCGCCATGGCCGGCATGGCGCTCGCCGGGGTCATCACCTTCTACGACTGGAACCACAAGGCGAATCCACTGAGCCCGGTGGTCATGGGGCTGTGCCGCGTGCTGATCTACATCGGCGCGGCGCTCTGCTACAGCACATTCCTTCCCGGGCAACTTTGGCTTGGTGCTGCAGCGCTGCTCTGCTACCTCATCGGCCTGACCTACATCGCCAAGCAGGAAACCCTGGCGCGGGTCGAGAACCTCTGGCCGCTCGCCTTTCTCGCGGTGCCGGTGCTGTACGGTGCCTGGCTCATCGCCCTGGCGCCGCTCGTCGCGCCCTTCTGGGTGCTCTTCTGCGGCTGGATGGCGGTCGCGCTGTGGTTCCTGCGCCGCCGCCAGCGCGGCGACATCCCGCGCGCCGTGGTCAGCCTGATCGCCGGCATCTCGCTCCTCGATGCGCTGCTCATCGCCGCGAGCGGCCTGCCGGGACTCGCGCTCGCCGCCCTCGCCGGCTTCGGCGTCACGCTCCTCTTCCAGGGCTATATCGCCGGCACCTAGAACTGCAGCGCCGCCTGCACGCCGATCAGATAGTTGCGCCCCGGCGCGGGCTCGTAGAAGCGGCTGTTTCCCTCGTTGACGATGACCGAGCCCGCATAGTTGCGGTCGGCGATGTTGTCGATCCTGACGAACTCCGTCACGCGCCAGCGCTCGCCGCGCTGCACCAGCCCGGCTACGAAGCTGGCCACGGCATACGCGTCTGTGAACTGCGCGTTGGCGTCGTTCACCGCGACGCGCGAGCGGCGCACCGCCTCGAGCTGCGCGTAGTATGAATCGCGCCGGTAGCGCAGGCTGGCGTAGGCCTGCGTACGCGGCACGCCGGGAAGCAGATTTCCTGAATCTTCAAAAACCGCGTCCAGCCGAGTAAACGCGAGTTCCGCGTGCCAGGGTGCGGCGAGCAGCGTTTCGCCGGCGATTTCCAGGCCGCGGCGCTCGGTGCGGCCGGCGTTCCGGAAGGTCGTGCGGCCGCCGGCATTGACGTCGACGACGATCTCGTCGATGACCTCGATGTCGAACAGCGCAATGTTCGCCCTTGCCCGTTTCGAGACCACGGCCTTCGCGCCGATTTCCGCGTGCCGGCTCCTGGCCGGCTGCAGCGCGAAGTTCAGCCCGCTGCCGGTGTTCTGGTGCGCGAGCTCGGCAAAAGTCGGCGTCTCGAAGCCGCGGCCGAGGTTGCCGTAGAAGCTTGTGTTTTGCGAAAGCCTGAAAAGCAATCCTGCCACGGGCGTCGTCGCCGAATAGCTTCTCGAGCCGCTGTCGTCGGGGTTCGCGCCACCGATGAAATAGTCGCTGACGCGGAACTCGACGCGGCTCGTGCGCAGGCCACCGTGCGCGCTCCATCGCTCGGCGAAGCGCCATTCAGCCTGGGCGAAGAGGTCGGTGCTGTCTACGACGTCGTCCTCGTCGCGCCGCAGCGCCCCGGCGACGCCGCCGTCGTTGACGAAGCCCCGGCGGCGCTCGTCCATCCGCTCGTATTCGGCGCCGAAGGAGAAGCGCCAACGATCAGTGGGATTGAGAAAAAATCTCACTGCTCCCCCGCCATAGTTTCGATCGAGATCGACCACGCCCCCGGAAGACAGGCCGAAATCGCCGGCGAAGCCGAGGAACTGCCGCACCTCGCGCTGCCCGACGTAGGCCGTGGCTTCGAAGGCTCTGGAGCCGCCGAGCGAATGCCGGAAGCGCAGCCCGGCCTGGTCCTGGTTCACCGTCTTGCGCGTATTGAAGGGCTCCGCGGTCGGGCTCGCCTGCCGCGGATCCGCCTCGAACTGGGCGTCGGTCAGCCCGCCGGGATCCTGCGAATCGGGCTGGCGCAGCGCGTTGGCAACGATGGTCAGGTCCGCGATTCTCAGCTTTGCGTTCAGCTGATCACGCATTGCAGCGCTGTGCTCGCGGTAGCCCCCGGTGTCGAAGCGCGAGATCTCGCCCAGCGCATTGCGGCCGCCGAACTTGAGCGCCGCCTTCCACGTATCGTAGCGGCCCACGAAGACGCTGGGCTCGACCACCGGGTCGGTCGACGGGTCCTCCGTGTCGATCGCTATGACGCCTCCGGCCGCATTGCCGTAGAGGGCCGAGAACGGCCCGCGCAGCACCTCGATGCGCTCCGCCGAGCCGAGCGCGAAGGTCGAGGCCTGTCCCTGCCCGTCGGGCATCGTGGCCGGGATGCCGTCGGCGATGAGGCGGATGCCTCGCACGCCGAAGGTCGAGCGGGCGCCGAAGCCGCGCGAGGAGATCTGCAGGTCCTGCGCGTAGTTCTGGCGGTTCTGCACCACGATGCCAGGCACCCGCCCGAGGCTTTCGGAGAGATTGACCTGCGGCCGCCCGGCGCGGATCTCCTCGCCATAGATGCGATCGACCGATGCCGGGACCTCCAGGCTCGGCTGCGGCTGCCGCGTCGCGGTCACGACTACCGCGTCTTCCTGAGCAAGCGCCGATGCCACGGCCAGCACGGCCACTAGTGCCGGCGTAATTTTCTTCATTTCAGATAAGCTACAGGGAATGCGCGCGGCAGTCTGCCTTGCCCTGTTGCTTGTCTCGGTCTCGTCCCTGACGTTCGCGCAAGCCGACCCTGCCCTGCTTCACCAGCTGCGCGCGGGTGGCTACGTTCTGTACTTCCGGCACGCGTCCACCGACATGAGCCAGAACGACGCGAGAATGAAGAGCTACGAGGACTGCGCCGGCCAGCGCAACCTCACCGACAAGGGCCGCGCCGAAGCGCTGGCCATCGGAGAGCATGTCCGGCGGCTGAGGATACCTGTCGGCGAAGTGCTCGCGAGCCCCTTCTGCCGCACCATGGAGACTGCGCGACTGGCCTTCGGGCGAGCGCAGGCGTCCGGCGAGGTCAGGGGCGGGCCTGTCCAGGCGGACCGTTACGAGGCTTTGAAGAAGCTGCTCTCCACGCCCGTCGCGAAGGGCGCAAACCGCATCATCTCCAGCCACGGCAACCCGTTCTACGCGCTCGCTGGCCCGCCGTATCTTGCCGAAGGCGAGATGGCGATCGTCAAGCCGCAGGGCTCAGGCTTCGCCGTCCTCGGGCGAATGGGCGTCGGCGACTGGCAGGTTCTCCAGTAGCCGGCGGTCGCGCTTGGTCGGCCGGCCCCTTAGCGCTCGCGCTGGCTCCGCCCCCCAGCGGCGCAAGTCCATGCGCCGCTCGCGCTCGGCGCGGCTTGCCGCGGTTTCCTCGTAGAGCTTCTGCGCTTCGTCCGCCGGGCCGCGGCGCTCGGAGAGCGCGACGACGATGACCTCCCACTGCACATCGCCCTTCCTGAGCAGAATCTCGCTCCCGGGCTTCACCTCCTGGGCAGCCTTA
>DASUUN010000276.1:0-3029 GCA_036374055.1 Burkholderiales bacterium | reverse complement strand
CGAGGAGTTCATCGTGCGCGAGCCCGGCTCGGGCACGCGCGCGGCCATGGAGCACTACTTCCGCGACCAGAAAATCGCGCCGGCCCAGACCATGCAGATGTCGAGCAACGAGACCATCAAGCAGGCGGTGATCGCCAACATGGGGCTCGCATTCCTGTCGCTGCACACCGTGGCGCTCGAGCTCTCCGCCGGCCAGCTCGTGGTGCTCGACGTGGCCGGCCTGCCGCTCCTGCGCCGCTGGTACATCGTCAACATCCAGGCGAAGCCGCTGTCGCCCGCGGCCGAGGCGTTCCGCTACTTCGTGCTCGATCAGGGCGAGGCGCTGCTCGCTCAGCAGTTCGGCGCGTCCGCGCCCGTCACCCGCTGACGCTGCCGCAGGCTTAGAGGCGCCCGAGCGTCTTGCCCAGGTCCGCCAGGCCGCTCGCCTGCGCTTGCGAGGCGGTGGCGATCCGGCCGACCAGGCCGTCGACCTGCTTCACCGCGTCCATGAGCGCCGCCAGCGCTTCGCCCGAGGCCTCGACCAGCGCTTCGCCCTCCTTCACGTGGCGCAGGCTGCTCTCCACCAGGTCCTTGATCTCTTTCGCGGCGGAGGCGCTGCGGATCGCGAGGTTGCGCACCTCGGCCGCCACCACGGCGAAGCCTCGGCCGTGCTCGCCGGCGCGCGCCGCCTCGACCGCGGCGTTGAGGGCGAGCAGGTTGGTCTGCGCCGCGACCGAGTCGATGACGGCGATGATGTTGGCGATCTTGCGGCTCGCGGCGCTGATCTCGTCCATGGCGCCGATGCTGCGGCTCGCCACTTCCGCCCCGCGCCCGGCGCGCTTCTGCGCCTCCTCGGTAACGCGTCGCGCCTGCTCGGCCTGGACCTGGGTCTCGGTCGCTGCCGCCGCGAGCGCCTGCAGGGCAGGGTGCAGGCGCTTCAGCTCAGGGCCGCACGTACGCCCAGCCCTCGCGCTGGCGCTTCATGATGTGCACCACGCCGGCGTCCACGTAGCTCACGCCGCCGTACATGTCGTCGCGCTTCACCTTGGTGTTGCGCATCGTGTTCTCGCAGGCCATGAGCCCCACCTTGTTGTCGAGCGCCTGGGCGAGGCGGCCGGCCACCTTGGATTCGGCCTTCAGCATGCCAAGGCCCGGTCCGTAGGCCACGATCTCGACGTCGACGTTGTCCTTGCCCAGGTCCTGCTGGATGTTGCGCGCGTTGTTGAGCGCCAGGTTCCACTTCGCCGGATCGTTGTCGCTCACCTGCAGGACGATCTTGTAGCGCTCGGCTTTCTGCGCCTGCGCGTAGGAGGCCGGCGCAAGCGCGACGAGCAGCGCCATCGCCAGGTTCAGGAATCTCATGTCTGACCTCGGTCTCAGTACTTCCAGCCCCAGGCGACGCCCAGGGAGTTCTGGCTCATGTTCAGGTTGGCTTCTCCGCCGCCGAAGCCCGGGGGCGGGCCGGGCGGGATCGACCCGGCGCCGTTCACGTCCTTCTCGAAGGCGTGCATGTAGCCGACGGTCAGCTCGCTTTGCGGCGAAAGCTGCCAGGTCGCGCCCAGGGTGAGATGGTTCTCGACCACGCCGGGGGCCAGGATGTTGAACAGCGTCTGGCTCGACGGGATCGGCTGCTTCAGCGTCACGAAGCCGCCGCGCAAAGTGAGCTGCGGGCTCCACGCGTAGGACACGCCCAGCTTGTAGACCGTGGTGTTGCGCCAGCCGAAGCCGGCGCCGTTGGGTCCGCCGAGCTGGCAGCCGGTGAACAGGCAGTCGATCGGGTTGCCGACCGCCGGGATGTCCCCATAGTTGATGCGCAGGACGTCGGCGGCGACGGTGAGCCTCGGCGAAGCCTTCACCGCGATGCCGACGCCGTAGTTCTCCGGGATGTTGAATTCCCCGCCGTCGGCGAACAGGCCGCGGTACTTGTCGAACTTGCTCATGCGCGTTTCGGTCTGGTAGGTCGCGCCGAGGGTGAGCGCCGGCGTGATCTGCCCGGTCCATCCCACGCGCACGCCCCAGCCCGTGGCGTCGTCGTAGCCGCGGTTGGTCAGGTTGGTCGGATCCGAGGAGAAGAAGGCGAAGGGCTGCAGCCCGTTCGCCTCGAAGCGCTGATAGGCGAGGTTGAGCGAGACGCCGAAGGCGTGCGCGCCGGTCTTGTACGCGACCGTCGGCGCGACGAACAGCTGCATCAGGTCCACGCCCGCCGGGCTGCCGCCGCCAAAGCCGGTGAAGGGGCTCCTCTTGTAGTCGGTGTTCATCCCGCCGTTGCCGTAGACCGAAACGCCGAGCGCCAGGCTCGGGCTGATCATGCGGTTGTAGCCGAACTCGGGGATGAGGAAGCTCGCGGTGTCGTTGCCGTCGTAGCTGCCGTCGACGCCCGGAAAAATGTTGCCGCGGATCTCGGCGCCGCGGTCAGGCGCGAACCAGTCGACGCCGACGTCCATGCGGTTACCGATCAGCGCCATGCCGGCGGGATTGGTCGCTGCGGCGAGCGCGTCCTGCGGCAGAGCGATGCCGACGCCGCCCATGCCCTTCGCCTTGAGGCCGTAGCCGTGCGAAAAATAGCCGGTGGTGGCGTGCGCCGCGAGCGGCACCAGGGCAGCGGCCAGAGCCGCTGCCAGTATGGTCTTTCTCATTTCCCTTCCCCCTGGGTTTTCAGATCAAATGAAAAGGCTCACATCCGCGTCCCGCGCCATGGGCAGAAAGGTCGCGGCGCCGCAGTACTCCTTCACTTCCGGAATGAAATCGTCGTGCGTGTAGCCGAACAGATCCACGGTCATCTGGCAGCCGATCAGGTTCACGCCGCCCTCCACGCACGCGGTGCGCAGCTCCTCGACCGGGGCCACGCCCTTGTTGCTGATGGTTTTCTTCATGAGCGCGGTGGCCATGGTCTCGAAGCCGGGGATGACGCCCTGCACCGCGTTCGGAATGTTCCAGTTGATGCCCTTGAACCACTCCGGCCCGAACGGCATCTTCATCGGCATCCCGGGGTTGCCGAGCGGGCTGATCTTCAGTCCGCTGATGTCCTTCCTGAGCAGGTTCAGCCCGTA
>DASUUN010000275.1:0-12668 GCA_036374055.1 Burkholderiales bacterium | reverse complement strand
CTACATGGTGATGGGCGAGCGCGGCATGGCCGACATGGGCGAGATGGAAATGCCCCTGCCGGACAACACGCTGCCGATGATGACCGGCGCCGGCCCGTTCGGCCCGATCGAGATGGGCGGCATGTTCAGCGTCGTCAAGGTGCGCGAAGGCCTCGGGCGCGACGACTACAAGGATCCCGGCTGGTACAAGCACCCGTCCGGCACGGTCGCCTACGAATGGAAGGGCGAGGCGCCGCGCGCGCAGCGCCAGCCCGCGGCGCCGCCCGGCGGCATGGAATTGAACGCTCGAAAACCTTCCGGCCATTCCGGTCATTGAGGAGAACCACGTGAGAGCTCTGGTGTTCGCCATCGCCGTCGTCGCTACCCCGCTCGCTCACGCCCACGGCGAGCAATCGAAAGGCAGCGACTATTCGAAAGCCGAAGAAATGCCGTTCGGGCGCGCCGCCGATCCAAGGAAGGCCAAGCGCACCGTGCGTGTCGAGATGACCGACCAGATGCGCTTCAGCCCCGCGCAGCTCACTGTCAAGCGCGATGAGGTGGTGCGCTTCGTGCCGGTGAACAAAGGGCAGGTGCTGCACGAGATGGTGCTCGGCCGAAAGGAGGACCTCGAGGCGCACGCCGAGCTCATGAAGAAGCACCCCGGCATGGAGCACGACGAGCCGCACATGGTGCACGTCGCGCCGGGCAAGTCGGGCGAGATGGGCTGGCAGTTCAGCAAAGCCGGCGAGTTTTATTACGGCTGCCTGATCCCGGGCCACTTCGAAGCCGGCATGGTCGGCAAGATTACCGTTACCCCCTGAAAGGAGTCTGCCTCATGAATCGCAAATCGATCTTCGCATTCGCCGCGCTCATGGCGCTCTTTCCGTTGCCGCCCGCCCTCGCCCAGGGCTCCATGGATCACGGCAGCATGATGAAGGAGCAATCCGGAACTCTGGCGGACGGAGAAGTCCGCAAAGTGGATCAGGACGCGCAGAAGCTGACCATCAAGCATGGCCCTATCCCTAGCATGGACATGCCGCCCATGACGATGGTCTACCGCGTCAAGGACCCCGCGATGCTCGGCCAGGTGAAGCAGGGCGACAAGATAAAGTTCGGCGCCGAGAAAGTGGGCGGGCAGTACGTGGTGACCCGTATCGAGCTGGCGAAGTAACAGGAGCGCATTTGACGGGCGTCAAACTCGCTATCGCCAGCGCGGGCTGCAGCGCTGCCGGCGTGAGGCGATCAATCCGCGTCCTCGCCTCGCCTATTCCGCTGGCAGCTCCGCTGATCGTACTTTTGAAAGAGAGGTTATCGACATGAAACGCACATTGATTGCCATCGCCGCAGTCGCGGTGCTCGCAGCATCCGCGTCGGTCATTTCGCAGCCGTACGGCGGCTATGGTCCGGGCTACGGCATGGGCCCCGGCATGATGGGGCCGGGGATGATGGGCGGCTACGGCCCGGGCTACGGCATGGGGCCGGGCATGATGGGGCCGGGAATGATGGGCGGTTACGGTCCCGGCTACGGCATGGCTCCCGGCATGATGGGGCCGGGGATGATGGGCGGTTACGGCGGCGGCTGGGGCTACGGCTACGGCCTCGACCTCAGCCAGGAGCAGCGCTCGAAGATCGCCGACATCCAGCAGGACATGGCGCGCCAGCGGTGGGAACTCATGGAGAAGCTCCATGCGCAGGGCGGGCCGATGTACGAAGCGTTCGGCTCGGGCACGTTTGACGAGCAGGCTGCGCGCAAGGCGTACGACGCGATGGCCGGCGCCCACAAGCAGATGTTCGAGTCGTGGCTGGATGCGCGCAAGCGCATGGACGCCGTACTCACTCCAGAGCAGCGCGAGCAGATGAAGCGCAACTTCAGCGGCCGCTGGTCGCGGCGCTAGGGAGGCTGCATGTGGGGCGGTGACATGATGGGCTGGGGCGGCGGCTGGGGATGGAGCATCTTCGGCCTCGTCCATATGGTGCTGTGGTGGCTCCTGATCATCCTCGGCATCGTGGTGCTTGCGAAGTGGTTGTTCGGCAGCAGCAGCAGCGGCGGCGGCAGCAGTATCGGCACCGAGGACCGCGCGCTTGCCATCCTGCGCGAGCGCTACGCGCGCGGCGAGATCGACAAGACGGAGTTCGAGGCGCGCAAGCGCGATCTGACGGGGTGATGGCGGCGCGCCGGCCTTTGACGTACGTCAAGGGTCTCTGCACGCCGGCGCTCATCATGGCCCAATGAAAAAAGGGAAAACTATGAAGACAACTCGCCGTTCTTTTGTCCTGGCTGGGAGTGCAGCGATGACGCTCGGCGTGCTGCCGGCCGCGTTCGCGCAATATGCGCTGCCGAAAGTCGTCGTCTACAAGAGTCCCGCCTGCGGCTGCTGCGGGGAGTGGGAGAAGCACATGCGCGCCGCCGGTTTCCGGCTCGAGACGCGCAACCTCTCCGATGTTGCCGCGATGAAGAGCCGGCTCGGCGTGCCCGAGGCGCTGCGCTCGTGCCATACCGCGACCTTCGGCGACTATGTGCTCGAGGGCCACGTGCCCGCGGGCGACGTCAAGCGCCTGCTCAGAGAACGGACCAAGGCGAGAGGGCTGGCCGTTCCAGGCATGCCGGCCGGCGCGCCGGGCATGGAGCAGGGGCGCGCGCAGCCCTATGCCACGATTGCTTTCGACGAAACGGGCAGCCGGGTATTCGAGCGCCATTGAGCGGGGTGATCACTGAGATGGCAAGAAAGACGAAGATGCGCTTGGCGTGTTTCATTCTGGTGGCGATCGCGGGCGCAGCGCACGCCCAGGCCCCGCTTACCCTGACCCATGTCCACGGCCTTGCCTACAGCAGCGACGGCAAGCGGCTCATGATCCCGAGCCACCACGGCCTCGCGGTCTATGAGAACGGCAAGTGGTCGAAAGCGCCGGGACCGGAGCACGACTACATGGGCTTCTCGGCCACGGCGAGGAATCTCTACAGCAGCGGCCATCCGGCGCCGGGGGCGGGGCTGGTGAACCCGTTCGGGCTGATCCGCAGCCGCGACGGCGGCAAGACCTGGGAGAAGCTCGGCCTGGAGGGCGAGACCGACTTCCATCTGCTTGCCACGAGCTGGAACACCAACGCGATCTACGTCTGGAACCCGGCGCCCAGCTCGCGCATGAGGGCGCCCGGCCTGCACTTCACCGTGAACGACGGCTTCGGCTGGAAGCGCGCGGCCGCGCATGGGCTCAGCGGAGAGCCGCATGCCATCGCGGTGCACCCGGACACGGCGAGCACAGTTGCCGTGGCGACGACCGCAGGCCTGTTCCTCTCCCGCGACTCGGGCGAGCGCTTCACGAAGATCGCATCCGGCGGCCAGGGGTTGTCCGCATTCTTCGACCTCGAGGGCAAGCACCTGTGGTACGGCTCGTACGATGGCCGGGCGCGCCTCGCGCGCGTTCCGCTCGCCAGCCCGCATCCGGTGCAGGTCGGCCTGCCGCCGCTCACCGAGGACGCGGTGGCCTACATTGCCCAGAACCCGGCCCGCAGGCTCGAGTACGCCATCGCCACCTTCAAGCGCAGCGTCTACCTTTCGAAGGACGGCGGGCAGAGCTGGTCGCCGATCGCGGAGCGCGGCCGCGCCAAGTGAACGGGCGTGGAGCGGCGCGGTCTATGATGGGCGTTCCCCAAGGAGAGACCATGTTGCGAAGAATCCCGGTTCCATGGCTGGCCTTGCTGGCGGCAGCCACGCTGCTGCTTTCGGGCTGCGGCTACAACACGCTGCAAACCACCGACGAGCAGGTGAAGTCCGCGTGGTCCGAGGTGCTCAACCAGTACCAGCGCCGCGCGGACCTGGTGCCCAACCTGGTCGAGACGGTGAAGGCTTTCGCCAAGCAGGAGCAGGAAGTCTTCACGCAGGTGACCGAGGCGCGCTCGCGCGTGGGGTCGATCCAGGCCACGCCCGAGCTGGTGGAAAACCCGGAGGCCTTCGCCCGCTTCCAACAGGCGCAGGGCGAGCTCACCGGCGCGCTGTCCCGGCTGCTGGTGGTGGCGGAGAACTATCCCCAGCTCAAGTCGGACGCCAACTTCCGCGACCTGCAGGCGCAGCTCGAGGGCACGGAGAACCGCATCGCCGTGGCGCGCAACCGCTACATCAAGTCGGTGCAGGCTTATAACGTCACGGTGAGGCAATTCCCCTCCAACCTCACCGCCATGGCCTTCGGCTACAAGCCCAAGCCGAATTTCAGCGTGGAGAACGAGCGCGAGATCTCGAAGGCGCCCAAGGTCGATTTCGGCTCCAAGAAGTGATTCGCGCGCTACTCGTCCTCCTCGTCGCGTTCAGCGCCTGGGCGCAGGTCGCGGTCCCGCCGCTCAAGGGCCGCGTCAACGACCTCACCGGCACCCTTACCCGGGAACAGAGCGCCGCGCTCGAGCAGATGCTGCAATCCTTCGAGGCGCGCAAGGGCAGCCAGATCGCGGTGCTCATGCTGCCGACCACCGAGCCCGAGGCGATCGAGCAGTACTCGCTGCGCGTCGCCGAAGCCTGGCAGATCGGACGCGGCAAGGTGGATGACGGCGCCATCCTGGTAGTCGCCAAGAACGACCGCGCGCTGCGCATCGAGGTGGGCTACGGCCTGGAAGGCGCGCTCAACGACGCGACCGCGAACCGCATCGTCGAGGACATCATCGTGCCGCGCTTTCGCGAAGGCGACTTCTACGGCGGCATCAATGCCGGCGTCGACCGCATGATCCGGGTGATCGATGGCGAGCCCCTGCCGGCGCCCGCCGCGCCGCGGCCGCAGGTGGGCGGCGGCATCGGTCAGTCGCTGCCGATCCTCCTCGTCCTCGCGCTGGTGGTGGGCGGCGTTCTGCGCCGGATGCTCGGCCGCGTGTTCGGCTCCATGGCGGCGGGCGGCGTGGTGGGCGGGTTGGCCTGGCTGCTGGTCGGCGCGCTGGGCGTGGCGCTGTTCGCCGGCGTCCTGGCGTTCATCTTCAGCCTGGTCGGCGGCGGTGGCCGGCGCGGATACTACGGCGGCTTTCCCGGCGGGTTCGGCCGCACCGGCGGCTTCGGGGGCGGCCTGGGCGGCGGCGGCTTTCGCGGCGGCGGCGGGGGCTTCGGCGGCGGCGGTGCCTCGGGGCGCTGGTAGCGATGGACTTCAAGCGCCTGGCGAAGCATCTGTTTTTCCCGCGTCGCTTTCCCAAGGGCGCGATACCGGCGATCGAGCAGGCAATCGCCAAAGGCGAAACCGTGCACCGCGGTGAAATCCGCTTTGCCGCCGAGGATGCGCTGGACGGCCCGGCGCTGCTCGCCGGCGAGTCGGCGCGCGAGCGCGCCGTCGAAGTGTTCGCGCAGCTTCACGTCTGGGATACCGAGGAGAACAACGGCGTGCTGATCTACCTGCTGCTCGCCGACCACGACATCGAAATCGTGGCCGACCGCGGCCTCAACGCCCGGGTGACCAGGGCCGAGTGGGAGAAAATCTGCCGCGACATGGAGCAGGCGCTCGCCCGCGGCGCGTACGAGCAGGCCATCGTGGCCGGCATCGACGAAGTATCGACGCTGCTGGCGCGGCACTATCCGCCGCGGCCGGGAGACCGCAACGAGCTGCCGAACAAGGCGGTCATGCTATGAACCGCCGCGAATTCCTGGCGGGTACCGCTGCCCTGGCGCTGGCTCCGCGGATTTCTTTTGCAGAAACGAAGAAGCTGCGCCTGGCGCCCGCGCGTCAATCCCTGGTCGGCGAGGCCAATCCGGCGACCCAGGTATGGGCCTACAACGGCACAGTGCCGGGGCCCGAGCTGCGCTTCAAGCAGGGCGAGCGGCTCGTCATCCCCGTGGAGAACGCGCTTACCGTGGATACCACGGTGCACTGGCACGGCATCCGGCTGCCGAATGCCATGGACGGCGTGCCGCACCTCACGCAGGCGCCCATCGCCGCCAACGGCGGGCGCTTCGTCTACGAGTTCGATCTCCCAGATGCCGGCACCTACTGGTACCACCCGCATCTCGGCAGCCCGGAGCAGGTGGGCCGCGGCCTGTACGGCGCCCTGATCGTCGAGGAGCGCGACCCGCCGGCGGTCGACCGCGACCTCGTCTGGGTGCTCTCGGACTGGCGGCTCGACCGGCAGGCAAGGAACGTCGAGGACTTCCGCAATTTCATGGACTCGAGCCACGCCGGGCGCATCGGCAACACGGTCACGCTGAACGGCGCGATCCGCGAGACCTTTTCGGTGCGTGCCGGCGAGCGCATCCGCCTGCGGCTCATCAACGCCTCCAATGCGCGCATCTACGGCCTGAACTTCGAGGGCCACCAGCCGTGGATCGTCGCGCTCGATGGCCAGCCGGTTGCGCCGCACTGGGACGGACGCGTGGTCCTCGGGCCGGCGATGCGCGCCGACGTGATCCTCGACTGCGCCGCGGCGCCCGGCAGCCGGCACCGCATCATCGACGACTTCTATGCGCGCCGCGCCTACCGGCTTCTGAACATCGAGTATGCGAGCGACAAGCCGCTGCGCGAGGCGTTCGAGCCGGCGCCGCGCCTCGCTGCAAACAACATCCCGCAGGCCGACCAGGACAAGGCCGCGCGGCATCGCATCGTGTTCGGCGGCGGCATGATGGGCGCGATGCCGAGCCAGCGGGAGCACCGCGGCCTTTTCTGGACCGTGAATGGCAAGCCGGTGCCGGAGGGCGCCCACGCGCACCCGCCTCTTTTGAATCTCAGTAAAGGGAAGCCATACATCATCGAGCTGGTCAACGACACCTCGTGGCATCACCCGATCCACCTTCACGGCCACGTCTTCAGGGTGCTGACGCGAAACGGCAAGCCGGTGATGCCGGAGCAGCTCGGCGACACGGTGCTGCTCGACCCGGACAGCCGCGCGGAGATCGCCTTCGTCGCCGACAACCCCGGCGACTGGATGCTCCATTGCCACGTGCTCGAGCACCAGGCGACGGGGATGATGGCGGTGGTGCGGGTCGCATGAAGCGCGGCCTGCTTCTCCTTTCTATGATTCTTGGTTGTACAGAGTCGACGCCGGATCCGGCGCAGCTTGCAGCAGGGCAGAAGATCTACGCGCAGCACTGCGCCGCCTGCCACGGCGCAAAGCTCGAAGGGCAGCCGAACTGGCAGCGACGCCTGCCGAACGGAAAAATGCCTGCGCCGCCGCACGATGAGAGCGGCCACACTTGGCACCACCCGGATGAAGTGCTGTTCGGGATCACCAAGCACGGCATGGTGCCGCCCTACGCGCCGCCGGGCTACCAGAGCGACATGCCTGCCTTCGGTAGCATCCTGTCGGACGACCAGATTCGCGCGGTGCTCGCGTACATCGAGAGCCGCTGGACTACCCGGGAGCTGCTCGAGGCGCGCGCCGAGATCGTCCGTAACGCGCGTCGTCGATGAGGATGCGCGGCGTATACAACCGATGGGTGCTGCCCCGGCTCATCGACCTCGCGATGCGCAACAAGCAGGTGACGCGCTACCGCGGCAGGACGATACCCGCCGCCGCCGGCCGCGTCCTCGAGATCGGCGCCGGCTCCGGACTCAATCTGCCGTTCTACGGCGGCCAGGTGCAGCAGCTCTATGCGCTGGATCCCTCCGCGCGCTTGCTGCAGATGGCCCGCAGGAAGCAGCCGGCCGCGGCGTTCCCGGTCGAATACCTGGAAGCTTCGGCCGAGGCGATTCCGTTGGACAGCCGCTCGATCGACACCGTAGTTTCCACCTGGACGCTGTGCAGCGTGCCGGACGCCGCACGGGCGTTGCGCGAGGCGCGGCGCGTTCTCAAGCCCGGCGGCCTGCTGCTGTTCACCGAGCACGGCTTCGCGCCCGACCCGGGCGTGCAGGCCTGGCAGCGGCGGCTCGATCCGCTGTGGACGCGCATGGCCGGCGGCTGCCATCTCGATCGGAAGATCGACCGCCTCATCCATGAAGCCGGCTTCGACATCGTCGAGATGACGAATGAATATCTGAAAGGCCCGCGTCCCATGACCTATACGTACTCCGGCGAAGCGCGGGCGCCGGGGGGCCGCTAAGCGCCGCGGCGCGCCGCCTGTACGGGCGGACAGGGGACGCTGCCGTAGCTGCAGAAAACGCAGCAGTCCCCGGCCTTCGGCTTCAGGCGCGTGCCGCAATGCCGGCACTCGAAGAAGAATTGGCACGCATCCGTGGGCATGACTTCCGTGCTCGAGCGGCCGCAGGCGGGACAGGTAAGGATGCTTTCCAGCAGGGGCGAGGCCATGCGCCAGTGTCGCATCCAGGCCCGGCGGGGGCCAGGCCTGGATCTTGCGATGCGGTCTGGCATAGGAGACAGGCCATGCTCGCCAGAGACGTGATGACCACGCCGGTGCTTGCCGTGCGGCCGGATACCGAGGTGCACGATATAGCCGCGCTGCTGCTCGAATGCCGCATCAGTGCCGTGCCGGTGGTGGACGAAGGTGGCCATGTGCAAGGCATCGTGAGTGAAGGCGACCTCATCAATCGGGCCGATGCCGGCACGCGCCACCGCCGCTCGTGGTGGCTGGAGATGCTGAACGGGCCCGAGGAGCAGTCGCGGGAGTATCTGCGCGCGCATGGCCAGCGCGCCGAGGACGTCATGAGCCGCGACGTGGTCGCGACCTCGGAAGATGCTCCTCTGCCTGAAATCGCGGCGCTGCTGGAAAAGCACCATGTGAAGCGCGTGCCGGTGCTGCGCGAAGGCAGGCTGGTGGGCATCGTCAGCCGCGCCAACCTGCTGCAGGGCTTCGCGCTGAGCGAGCCCACCTGGACGATGCTGCAGGACGACCGCCAGATTCGCGACGCGCTCAACAAGGCGCTCAACGAGGCCGGCCTGCCGATGCATCAGGTGAACGTCACCGTCAACGATGGCACCGTGCGCCTGTGGGGCTGGATCGACGCCGAGGTGCAGCGCCAGGCGGCGCACGCGGCAGCCGAGTCGACCCCCGGGGTCGAGCGCCTGGAGGACAACCTGATGGTGTCGACGCCCGCGGTGCGGGCGGGCCGGGGCTACGTCTAGCGCTCGACCGGCAGCCCGGCGGCGCGCCACTCGGGGAAGCCGTCCTGCAGGCGGCGCGCTTTCCAGCCGCGCTTGCGCAGCGTGTCCACCGCGTCGAACGACATCAGGCAGTACGGCCCGCGGCAGTAGGCGACCACTTCCTTTCGCCTGGGGAGCTTCGACAGGTAGTTCTCCAGCTTGCCGATCGGCACGTTGATCGCACCCGGAAGATGCCCCGCGGCGTACTCCTCCGCCGGGCGCACGTCGAGGACGGTGACCAGCCCCTTCTTCGCGCGCTCGAGCAGCTCGGCGGCGGGAACGGGCTCCATCTCGTCGCGGTGCGCGAGCCAGGTGCGCAGCAGGCGGTCCACCTCGGCGACGCGATGCTCCGCCACGCCACGCAGCGAGTTGAGGAGCAGCGAGACATCGTCCCCGGCGAGCGTGTAGTAAACGCGCAACCCCTCCTTGCGGGCGACCACCAGGCCCGCCTGGCGCAGCGCCTGGAGGTGCTTCGAGCAGTTCGCCATCGAAAGGCCGGTCATCACAGCGAGCTCTTCGACGCTGCGCTCGGTTTGTGCCAGGTACTCAAGGAGATGCAGGCGGGCATCGCTGGCAAGCGCCTGCGCCACGCGCGCGAGCTGCTGGTAGAGCTCGGCCTTCATGCTTTGATTCTAGCCGACGCGCGCTCTGAAAAAGCAAGGCCCAGCACGGCGAAGAACGCCGCGGCCAGCCTCAGAATGCGAGTGCCTTGTCCGCCCACTGGTGCCATTCGGCCAGCTCGACCATGGTGCTGCGGTGCGTGCCTTGCAGGAGCTCGCCGTCGGTGATGCCCCGGGCGTCCATGCAGGTCCCGCAGACGCCGATCTTGCCGCCGCGCCGCGCCACCATGCCGAGCATGTCGGCGATGTTGTAGTAGCCCTGCGCGACCTTCTGGCCGGCCTTCGCGCAGGCCGCTGCGTCGCCGATCAGGAACACGTGCACTTCCTCGGTCTGCGTCTTCAGAAGCGCGATGGCATAGCGCAGGCCGTTGTAGCTGCGCTCGGTGCCGTAGGGCGCATCGTTCAGGATAACGAGGGTCTTAGCCATCTTCCGCGAAAGGGCAGGGTCAGCATTCCCGGCAAGGCAGCGCAATCGGCCCGATCCCGGAACTCGGGGATGCCGATCTGCATGGCCTCGTGCCCGGCGCGCGGCTGCGCGCGGTAGGTGCCGAACAGGCGATCCCAGAGCGAGAGGTTGAAGCCGAAGTTGCTGTTGGTCTCGTCGCGCTCGAGGGAATGGTGCACGCGGTGCATGTCGGGGGTAACCACGAAGGCGCGCAGCGCGCGGTCCAAGCGCTCGGGCATGCGCACGTTGGCGTGGTTGAACATGGAGGTGGCGTTGAGCAGCACCTCGAACAGCAGCACGCCCTCCGGCGGCACGCCGAGCGCGGCGATCACCGCGAACTTGATCAGCATGGACAGCACGATCTCGACCGGATGGAAGCGGGCGCCCGTGGTGACATCGATATCGAGGTCGGCGTGGTGCATGCGGTGCAAGCGCCAGAGGGCCGGCACGGCATGGAACAGCACGTGCTGCAGGTAGATCGCGAGGTCGAGCAGCACGATGCCGGCAATGAGCGCTGCCCAACCGGGCAGGCCGAAGTGGTTGAAGACGCCCCAGCCGTTCGCCTGGGCGAAGAGCGCCATGCCGACTGCCGCGGCGGGGAAAACGAGCCGGACCACCGCGGTGTTGAGCACCACGATGCCCAGGTTGGCAGGCCAGCGCGTGCGGCGCGGCACCGACAGCGCCCGGCGCGGCGCCAGGAACTCCCAGGCGGCCATGACCGAGAGCACACCGAAGAAAGCGGAAAGGCGCAACACCGGCTCGATGCCCAGCACGTCCATGGCTTCCTCAACCATTCAACTAATGAGTTGAATAGTGCGCCTGGGCCCGGCGTCCTGTCAACGGGCAGACAATGCCTCATGCGCGCCTGGGTTTTCCTTTTTGTGCTCACCGCGGCCCCCACGTCATCCGGCGAAGGCGAGCTACGCGTGGTCGAGACCCGGCAGGTGCCGGCCGTCCAGGTGGTCGCCGGCGCCTCCCACACGCTTCGCCTTGCGCTTCACGTGTTCCGTGGCGGCCGCTGGACGCCGGAGGAGGTTGGGGAGGCGGTGCTGGAAGCCGCCGGCCTGCTGCGCCAGTGCGGCGTCGCGCTATCTGCCGCCGAGCTGCGGGTCGTGCAGGCGCCGCGGCGCTTCCATGACTATTTCACGCCGGTGTCCCGCGAGCTGCTGGCCCGCATGCCGGTGCCGAAGCCGGCGGTGTTCTTCGTCGACGATACGCGCAACGATCCCGCCTTCGACGCCGAGGCGATCGGGCGGGCGAACGCGCCGGGGCGGCCCGAGCTTGCCGACACCGTCTGGGTGGCGTACGGCGCGCGCGACCTGCCGCTGGTGCTGGCGCATGAGCTGGTGCATCTGCTGTCCGACAGCGGCGCCCATAGCGACGCGCCCGGCAATCTCATGCGCGCCGAAACTTCGCCGGGCGATACCCGTCTGACCGAGGCGCAGTGCCGGCTGCTGCGCGCGAAGGGAGAGGCGAACGGCTTGCTGGAGGTAAACTGAGCCCATGACCATCTACATGCAGACGGCGGCGCGGCCGGTCCAGGACCTGCCGATGACCGAGGCGGAGAGGAAGGCGCGCGTGGAGCTCGCCGCCTGCTACCGCATCTTCGACATGCTCGGCTGGGTCGAGATGATCTTCAACCACATCACGGTGCGGGTGCCCGGTCCCGAGGTGCGGTTCCTGATCAATCCCTTCGGCCTGCATTACAGCGAAGTCACGGCGTCCAACCTCGTCCTCATCGATGTCGACGGCAATCCGGTGCGCGAGACGAGCTGGCCGGTGAACCGCGCGGGCTTCGTGATCCACTCGGCGATCCACGCGGCGGTGAAGGACGCGCACTGCGTGATGCACACGCACACGACCAGCGGCGTGGCCGTCTCCTGCCTCGAGGAAGGCTTGTCGCCGCACAACTTCTACGGCGCGATGCTTCACGGCAAGGTGGGCTACCACGAGTTCGAAGGCGTGACCGTGGACCCGGGCGAGAAGGAGCGGCTGGTCCGCGATCTCGGCGACAAGCCGGTCATGCTCCTGCGCAACCACGGGCTGCTCGCCTGGGGCCCGAGCGTGCCCGAGGCGTTCCTCTGGCTGTGGACCGTGCAGCGCGCCTGCGACGTGCAGATCACCGCCGCCCAGGCCGGGGCGATCCACCCGATCCGGGACGACGTGTTCCCGCAGACGGTGCGGGAATCGGGGCCGGCGGAGAAGCGCACCTGCGAGGACGTGTTCGCGGCCCTGCAGCGCAAGGTCGACAGGATCGACCCTTCTTACCGTAATTGACGTTGACGTAAACGTAAACTAGGCTTCCCGCTCCATGACCGACCTGTCCGACTCCGGGAAGCTGGTCTACAAGGCAAGGCACAAGATCCGCTTCGTCACCGCGGCGAGCCTGTTCGACGGCCACGACGCGGCAATCAACATCATGCGCCGCATCCTGCAGGCCTCGGGCGCCGAGGTGATCCACCTCGGCCACAACCGCTCGGTCGACGAGGTCGTGAGCGCGGCGCTGCAGGAGGACGTGCAGGGCATCGCCGTGTCCTCCTACCAGGGCGGGCACCTCGAGTTCTTCAAGTACATGCTCGACCTGCTGCGCAGCCGCGGCGGCGGCCACATCCAGGTGTTCGGCGGCGGCGGC
>DASUUN010000274.1:0-5768 GCA_036374055.1 Burkholderiales bacterium | reverse complement strand
GGCGCCCAGCGCGCGCAGCGACGAGGCGCGCCGCGGCGTCTCGCGCACGTAGTGCTTCACCACCTGCAGCGCGGGAAACTCGTAGAGCGGGATCGCATTGCGGTCGGAGCCGCCGGCCGGCAAAGGGGGATCGACGGCGTGGGTGCGCTCGAAGGGCTTCTCCAGGTGCTCGGCGGCGATCAGCGCGGGCTTGGAAGACCGGCCCGGCCGGTGCGTATGGCCGTTGCTCCACAGCTCGTGCTTCCAGGAGGCGATGCTTCCTGCGGCGTCCAGCGTGGCCTCCAGGTCGATGGCCATGGCCGGGCCGTAAGGCTCCCAGGCGAACTCGTCCTCGCGCATCCACTGCAGCTTCACCGGGCGCCCGCCTGCCGCGCGCGCGAGCAGCGCCGCGTCGAGCGCCGCGTCGTCGGCGCCGTTGTGCCCGTAGCACCCCGCACCCTCGGCATGGGTGACGACGATATCGTTTTGAGAGATATTGAGTACTAAAGACAGCTCATGCCGCAGGCCGAAGATGCCCTGGCTGTGCGTCCACACCTCGAGCTTGCCCTCGCGCAGCCGCGCAACGGCGCACGACGGGCCGATCGAGGCGTGCGCGACGAACTGCTTGGCGTACGAGGCCCTGAGCGTGCGGCCCGTGGGCGCGCCGCCCTCCACTTCCTTCAGCACGACCCGCTCGCTCACGTTGGTGCGCAGCCAGGCGTGATAGTCCTCGGGCACCGGCGCGTCTTCCCAGACCGCCCCGGCGCGCAGCTTGGCTGCCGCCGCTATCGCCGCCTCTTCGCGCTCGGCGAGCACGCCCACGAAACTCCCGTCGCGGACGATCGAGACGCCTTCAATCTCTTCGAGCTTCAGGAGTCTCCTGAAAGGCCGCGACGGTCTGACGATCCGACCAAACAGCATCCCGGGCAGCGTCATATCCTGGATGTAGGCCGGCCTGCCGGCGACTTTCGCCGGCAGGTCGATGCGCGGGGCGCTCTTGCCGACGACGCGCGAAGGGCCGGAGGGCCTGAGGCCGGCGCCGGCGGGCGGCGCCTCGGTCGCCTCGGCGGCGCATTCCCAGTAAGTGACGCTGCTGCCGTTGCTCGCCTTGATGGTGCCGTCGTTGACCGCGAGCTCGTTGATCGGCGCGCCGAGCAGCTCGGCGGCGTGCGCGAGCAGCATGGCGCGCGCCTGCACGCAGGCCTCGCGCAGGTTCTTGCCGCCTTCCTGCACCGACATGCTGCCCGAGGTGTAGCCCTCGTCCGGGCTGTGCGCGGTGCTCGGCGGCACGATGCGGATGCGCTCGAGCGCCACGTCGAGCTCCTCGGCCGCGATCTGCGCCAGCGCGGTGTTGATGCCCTGGCCGAGCTCCACCTTGCCGCTCGCGATCCATACCGTGCGGTCGCGCTCGAAGCGCAGGCGCTTGTTCATGGGTTTGACCCCCTGACAAGGGGGTCGCGAGCCGAAGGCGAGCGGGGGGTTGGTTTTCGCTGAAGGAGAACCCCCCGCTCGCCAAAATCGCTCGCTCCCCCCTTGTCAGGGGGGCGGCAGACCGCGTTCATGAACGCATCTCCTTGGCCGCCCGCATCACCGCCCGAACGACGCGGTTGTGCGCGCCGCAGCGGCAAAGGTTTCGATCGAGCATGGTTCTTATCTGATCTTCGGTGGGATCTTTGTTCTGGGAAAGGAACGCAGCAGCGCTAACCGCAATTCCACTTATGCAATAGGCGCACTGCGCGGCCTGCTCGGCGAGCAGCGCCTTTTGCACCGGATGCAGCTCGCCGCCCTGCCCCAGCCCCTCCACGGTGGTGATCTTTTTTCCCGCAACCGACCAGAGCGGGGCGTCGCAGGAAGGCATCGCCTTGCCGTCGACCATGACGAAGCACGCGCCGCACTGGCCGGTACCGCAGCCGTAGCGGCTGCCGACCAGGCCGAGGTCGTTACGCAGGACGTACAGCAGGGGCGTGTCGGGACCCGCTGCAACGCTGCGGCGCACGCCGTTCACTTCGATCTCGGTCATGGCAGCACCATATGAATGAGCGCGAGGCGCCCCGCTCCCTGCTGCTCGAGTCCCCTGCGCAAGGCGGCCAGCACATCCTGCGGCCGTTCCACGCGCTCGCCGTAGCCGCCGTAGGCCTGCGCGAGCTTCGCATATTCCGGGCGCGGCGTGATCCCCGTGCCTGCGAACCTGCCGCTGCGCACCGCTTCGCCCGCCGGGTAATAGGTCTTGACGTCGGTCTTCTGCGAAAGATAGCCCGCGTTGTCGAACAGCACCACGAGCAGCGGCAGGTTGAGCTCCTGGCTCGCTCCGAAAGCCGCCGCCACCGGGTTGTAGTGGAACGCGCCATCGCCGATCGTCACGGCGACCACTCGCCCGCTGTGCGCGTGCTTCACACCGAGCGCGGTCGACAACCCCACGCCCAGGCCGCCGAAGCTCGACTCATAGAAGCCGCCCGGCTGCAGCCGGGTCAGCCGGCGCAGGAGCTCCAGCCGGTGCGTGATGGTCTCGTTCACCACGATGGCGTCCGCCGGCAGCGCTTCGTTCAAGGCCTGCGCGATCCAGGCGTCGCCCATGGCTTCCGCGGCGGGCGCCGGGTTCGCGAGGACTTTGATGGACGATGCTTTCGGCGAGATCCGCTCCAGCAGACCCTGCAGCGCGGTTCGCAGCTCGCCCGGGACCACCATGTCGGCCCGGAATCCCCAATACGGCAGATTGGAGCGCAGCGGGTCCTCCCCGATCACGTAGACCGCCTTTCCCGCGGGCAGCGACGACGGCGGATGCCACGGCAGGACGGCATCGGCGAGGAGGATGGAGTCATGCCTGGCGAGAAGCTCGCCCGCCCCTTCGGAAATCACCCCGGCATAAAGCCGATGGTCGCGCGGAAAGTTGAGGTAGTACGGCTGCCAAGCCTCCGCCACCGGCGCGCCGAGCGCCTCGGCGAGCGCGACGAGCGAGCCCACCGCGGCGGGATCCCGCCCCGCTTCCTCGGTGATGATGAGCGGGCTTTTCGCCGCGGCGAGCCCCTGCGCCAGCGAGTCGAGCGCGGCCGGCTCGGCCGCCGCCGGCCGCGGCAGGGTGGTCGCCGCCGGCAGCGGCTCAGGCAGCATCTCCATCAGGTGCTCGATCGGCACCGAGACGAACACCGGCCCGCGCGGCGCGTTCAGCGCGAGCTGGCAGGCGCGCTGCACCGTCTGCGGCAGCAGCCCGGCCGCGTTGAGCGCGCAGCTCCACTTCACGCAAGGCTCGATCAGGCGCGCCGGACCGCCGGTGTCCGTGAGCAGGCGCAGCCATTGGCGGCCGACCATCGGCGCGGGCGGCTCGCCGAAGGCGATGGATTCGCCCGCCATCACCACCATGGGCACGCGCTCGTGCAGGGCGTTGCGCAGCGTCATTGCGGCGTGCAGGGTGCCGACGGTGGTGTGCAGCACGACCGCGGGCAGCTTGCCGGTAGCCTTCGACCAGCCGCTCGCCATCGCCACCGCGGTCTCCTCGTGGCGCACCGACACGTACTCCGGGAACTCGCCCGGCTGGTGCGGCCGCGCGAGCGCTTCCCACAGCGGCGCCCAGTCCGACCCCGGCGAGGCGAAGATGCGCTCCACGCCCATGGCGCACAGCGTCCGCAGAACCGCTTCGGCGCCGAGCATCAGTGCAGGTTCAGCAGCCGCGCGGCGTTGCCGCCGCAGATCTGCTGCAGTTGGGCTTCCGAGGAAGTGTTTTCCCTGATGAACCGGATGGGGTCCTTCTCTCCCACGGGGTAGTCGCTACCCATCACCAGCCGGTCCGCGCCGACTCGCTCCAGTAGCACTTTCAGCACCTGCGGGTCGTAGACGCAGGTGTCGTAGTGGAACGAGCGCAGGAACTCGCTCGGCTTGCGGCCGCCGGTGTTCTTCGCCGTGTCGGGGCGGTTGGCGTGGTTGCGGTCCATGCGCCCCATGTAGTGCGGGAAGTAGCCGCCGCCGTGGGCGATGACGATTTTCAGATTCGGGTGTGCGTGAAGCACCCCTTCATAGATGAGCGAGGCCATGACCTTCGCTTCCTCGATCGACTGCCCGGCCGAGTTCCACAGCGCGTAGCGCTGGAACCAGGGATCGCGCACGCCCTCGGGATGGATCCACACGGTCGCCCCGATCTCGTCCACCGCTTCCCAGAAAGGCTGGTAGACCGGATCGCCGAGGTAAACCCCGTTGTAGCTCGAGCTTGCGTTGATGACTCTGGCGCGGCCGATTTCCTTTAGGGAAAGATCGACGTCCTGGAGAGGCAGGACGATGGACGGAACAAAGCGCCGTGGATACCTCGCGGCCCATTCCGCCACGGTCGCATTGCAGCGCCGGCACAGCTCGAGGTCGGTCTGCGGATCGGCCCACGAGGTGCCCTGCAGCACGGTGCTCGCGGTGACCACCGCCACGTCGATGCCGCGCGCGTCCATGTCCTCGAGGACCGTCTCGGGGCGCATCATGCGCTGGAGCAGCTCGCGCGCCCCGGGCCGCGGCTCGGTCGCCGGGGTGGCGCCGAAGCCGCTGAAGACCGTCTTGTTGGTCGACGCCCTGAACACATGCTCGTCGAGCATGTGCACATGGAAGTCGACGATCATCTACTGATGCCCAGCTCCGGGATGAGCTTGGCGTAGCGCTGGTACTCGGAACGCACGTAGGCCGCGAACTGCTCCGGGGTCATCGGCTCGGCGAGGTTCACGGCGAGCGTCTTGAACCGGTCGCGCACCGTCGGATCCTGCATGGCCTTGATCACCGCCTGGTTCATCCGCTCGATCGTCTCGCGCGGGGTGCCGGCGGTGGCATAGAAGCCGAAGTACGGCCCGCCGTCGACGCCCTGGATGCCGTTTTCCTGCAACGTCGGCACGTCGGGAAAGTCGGCGTGGCGGTTCGGGCCGGCGATGGCGATCATGCGCAGCTTGCCGGCCCGGGCCGAGGCGAGCCCCACGCCCGGATCGAAGGTAAGATGGATCACGCCGCCCAGCAGGTCCTTGAGCGCCGGCCCGGCGCCCTTGTACGGTACGTGCGTCAGCTTGACGTTCGCTGCGCGGTTGAACACCTCCACGGCGATGTGCGGCGAGGTGCCGTTGCCGGGCGTGCCGTAGTTCAGCTTGCCCGGGTTGGCGCGCGCATAGGCGAGGAACTCCTTGAAGTTCTTCACCGGCACGTCCGGATGCGTCATGACGTAGAGCGATACGCTGCCGGTGGCGGCCACCGGCGTGAGCGCCTTGGAAGGATCGAGGTCGGAGCGCTTCACGATGTGCGGCGCGATCATCACCGTCGAGCCGGGCGCGTACACCAGCGTGTAGCCGTCGGGCTCGCCGCGCGCCACCGGCTCGAAGCCGATATAGCCGTCGCCGCCCGGCCGGTTCTCGACGACGAACGGCTGGCCGAGCGCCTCCTGCAGCTTCGCGCCGAGCACCCGCGCGGTGATGTCGGCCACGCCGCCCGGCGCGACGTTGACGATGACGCGCACCGGCTTGGCGGGCCATTGCTGCGCAAAGGCGCTGGCCGAAAAGGCGAGCACAACCGCTGCCAACAAGACCTTTCGCATCCTGTTCTCCTCCCTATTTCTGTCTTTTCAGGAAATCTCCCACCACGGCGTTGAAGCGGGCGGGGTTCTGGATGTTGGCGATATGGCCCGCCTTGTCGATCGAGCGGTGCTGGGCGCCCGGCACCTTCTTGGCGAGCTGCTCCATGAGCTCGGGCGGGCCGCCGAGCTTGTCGTCCGCGCCGCTCACGTACAGCGTGGGCGCCTTGATCTGCGGCAGCTTGTTCTCGATGTCCAGGCCGAGAAA
>DASUUN010000273.1:0-4720 GCA_036374055.1 Burkholderiales bacterium | reverse complement strand
AGGCGCTGGTCGAAGTCCTCGCCGCCGAGGAAAGTGTCGCCGTTGGTGGCGAGCACCTCGAACTGCTTCTCGCCCTCGACGTCGGCGATCTCGATGGCCGAGATGTCGAAGGTGCCGCCGCCGAGGTCGTACACGGCGATCTTGGCGTCCTTCTTCATCGCCTTGTCCAGGCCGAAGGCGAGCGCCGCCGCGGTGGGCTCGTTGATGATGCGCTTGACGTCGAGGCCGGCGATGCGGCCGGCGTCCTTGGTCGCCTGGCGCTGCGAGTCGTTGAAGTAGGCGGGCACCGTGATCACCGCCTCGGTGACGGTCTCGCCGAGGTAGGCCTCGGCGTCCTTCTTCAGCTTGCGCAGGACCTGCGCGGAGACTTCCTGCGGCGAGATCTTCTTGCCGCGAACCTCGATCCAGGCGTCGCCGTTGTCGGCGCGCACGATCTTGTAGGGCATCAGCTTGATGTCCTTCTGCACCTCCGGGTCCTCGAAGCGCCGGCCGATGAGGCGCTTGACCGCGTAGATGGTGTTCTTCGCGTTGGTGACGGCCTGCCGCTTGGCCGGGGCGCCCACCAGGATCTCCCCGTCCTCGGTGTACGCCACCACCGACGGCGTGGTGCGCGCGCCTTCGGAGTTCTCGATCACCTTGGGCTTGCCGCCCTCCATGATCGCGACGCACGAGTTGGTGGTACCGAGGTCGATGCCGATGATCTTTGCCATGAGGTGCTCCGCTTAATCCAAATCTGTGTTCGATATGGGGCTTCCGGCGTCCTTTTCAACCCGGGGCTTGGCCACGGTGACCAGCGCCGGGCGCAGCACCCGGTCGTGCAGGGTGTAGCCTTTCTGCATGACCTCGACGATGGTATTGGGCTCGCGCGTTTCGCCGGGCGGGGCTTCCACCGCCGCCATGGCCTGCTCGCGGTGCGGGTCGAAGCGCTCCCCCGGGGCCGGGTTGATCTCGCGGATGCTGCCCTTCTCCAGGGCGCCCTTGAGCTGGCGCACGATGACCTCGATGCCACTGAAATCGGCGGACTTCAGCGCGGCCTCCAGGCTGTCGAGCACCGGCAGCAGCCCCTCGGCGAAGCGCTCCAGCGCATACTTCTGGGCATTGGCGGCTTCCGCCTGCAGGCGCTTGCGGACGTTTTCGGTGTCCGCCAGCGTGCGCAGCATCTGCTCGCGCTGCTGCTCGAGCTTTGCCTGGGTTTCGGCCAGAAGCTCTTCCAGGGAGCGGTTGGCCGCGTTTTGCGCGTCCGGCGTGTCTTGCGGTTGAACAGTCTCTTCTTGCATCTTGTCGAACTTGGGTCTGGACGCGCCTATTTCAAGGCGCGGCGGCGAAACTCGATCGGAGTGTAAAGCCTTGAAACTACTTAAGATCGTGCTTTGGGTGGTCGGCGGCCTGATCCTTGTGGCCCTGGCCGCGGTGGCGATCCTCGCCGCGACCTTCGATCCGAACAAGTACCGGGGCGACGTGGAGCGCCTGGTGAAGGAGCATACCGGGCGCACGCTGCAGCTCAAGGGTCCGCTGGAAATGGCCTTCTGGCCGAGCGTGGGCGCGAAAGTGTCGCAGGTGGCGCTGTCGGAGCGCGCCCCCGACCGGGAGTTCCTGTCCCTTGCCTCCGCGCACGCCTCGGTGGCGCTGCTGCCCCTGCTGCGCGGCGAGGTGATCGTCGACCGCGTGCGAGTCTCGGGCCTCAAGGCGCAGGTCATCAAGGACAAGGAAGGGCGGTTCAATTTCCAGGACCTGATCGAGCCCAAGCGCGGGGAAAAACCCGCCGCCAAGGCGCCGCCCAAGAAGTCCGCGGACCGCGGGCCGGTGAAGTTCGATATCGCCGGCATCCAGATCGAGGACGCGACGATCGCCTACCGCGACCTTGCGAGCGGCCAGGACGTCGCGCTCTCCGACTTCAATCTCGAGACCGGACGCATCGCCGAGAACGCGCAGGGCAAGATCGATTTCTCGACCGCCCTCAAGCGGAACACGCCGCCGCTGGACGCCAGGCTGGCGTTGAACGGCACCTATTCGCTCAAGCCCGAGGCGATCGGCCTGGATTTCACCGCCAAGCTGGACGACTCGACGGTGAAGGGGAAAGTCGACATCGCGCGCGCGGCGCAGATGTCGTACGGCTTCGACTTGAACATCGACCGGATCGATCTCGACCGCTACCTGGCTTCGTCGCAGAAAAAGCAGCCGGCCGCGCCGGAGAAGAAAGCCGAATCGAAGAAGGCGGAGGACGCCCCGGTGGACCTGTCCGGCCTGAAGGGGCTGAACGCCAAGGGGCAGCTGCAGATCGGCGCGCTGCAGGTGCAGGGCCTGAAGCTGGCAAACCTGAAAACCGGGGTGAGCGCGGCGGGCGGCAAGGCCGAGATCGGGCCGCATTCGGCGAGCCTGTACGAGGGCAGCCTCGCGGGCTCGCTCACCCTGGACGGCAACGCCAACCGCGTGGCGCTCAAGGAGACGCTGACCAACATCGCCGTCGGGCCGCTGCTGCGGGATCTGGCGGAGCAGGACCGGGTCGAGGGTCGGGGCAACGTTTCGCTCGACGTCGCTACGGCGGGCAAGACGGTGAATGCCATGAAGTCCGCGCTAGCCGGCAGCGCGAAGGTGCAGCTGCGCGACGGCGCGATCAAGGGCGTGGACATCGGCGCGCTGCTGCGCAAGGCGCGCTCGGCCCTGGGCTCGGGCTCCTCCCAGGCCGCGGATTCGAAGGAGAAAACCGACTTCTCGGAACTGTCCGCCAGCTTCGCCATCAAGAACGGCGTGGCGCACAACGAGGACCTGGAGGTCAAGGCGCCCTTGTTCCGGGTGGGCGGCAAGGGCGACATCGATATCGGCAAGTCGACCATCAACTACGTGGCCAAGGCGTCCGTGGTCGCCACGGCCCAGGGGCAGGGAGGCAGGGAGCTCGAGCAGCTGGCCGGCCTGACGGTCCCGGTGCACCTCAGCGGGCCGCTGGACGACATGAAGTACCGGGTGGACTACCGGGCGGCGGCGGGTGACCTGGCCAAGTCCCGGGTCGGCGGCAAGGTCAAGGAAGGCATCGAAAAGCGCAAGGACCAGATCGAAGACAAAGTGCGCGACCGGCTCAAAGGTTTGCTCGGAAAATGAGGGGCGCTGACAGGGTTTAACAGTCGTCCTGAAGCCGGGGGTTATGCTGGCGCAGGATGCTGAATATTCTGCGCTATTCGCAGGTCATCGCGGTTGCCGTGCTGGTTGCCGTGCTGGTCGCGCTTTCGCTGCTTTACCGTGGCATGGTGGCGGATTCGCTGGTCGACAGCGAGACCCACGCCAGCGTCGGTCTGACCAAGGCTTTCGCCAACGCCATCTGGCCGAAGTACGCCGGGTTCGTCCGGCGTGCCGGCTCGCTGCCGCCCGAGGAGATCGCCGGCAGCCCTGAGATCGAGGATCTGGGCCGCGACCTGGAGGCGCTGGCGCGGGACCTCAACGTGGTGAAGGTGAAGATCTACGATCTGCGCGGGCTGACGGTCTTCTCGACCGACCCGCGTCAGATCGGCGAGGACAAGTCGGGGAATCCGGGCTTCCGGCGCGCGCGCGATGGCTACCCGGCGAGCGAGATCATCTACCGCGACCGCTTCGATGCCTGGGAAGGGGCGATCTCCGAGCGCAACATCATCAGTACCTACGTTCCGGTGCACCTGGACGAGGCCACGCCGGTGGAGGCGGTGTTCGAGGTCTATAGCGACGTCACCGAGTTCGTCGCGCGGATGCAGGCGAGCCAGCGCAAGATCATCGGCGGCGTGCTGGGCGCGATGGCGCTGGTATGGCTGGCGGTGCAGCTTATGCTGTCGCAGTACCAGCGGCGCCTCGCCGAGGAGGAGCGGCAGCGCAAGGCGCAGGAGGAATGGATGCGCCACCAGGCGTTCCACGACCCGGTGACCGATCTGCCGAACCGCGTGAGCTTCACGGAGCACCTGGACGAGGCGATGCGGCGCGCGAAGCGCGCGGATTGGCCCCTCGCGCTGCTGTTCGTGGACCTGGATCTGTTCAAGCGCGTCAACGACAGCCTGGGGCACGACGGGGGTGACCGCCTGCTGCGCATCGCGGGCGAGCGCATCCGCGGGGCGGTGCGCGAGGCCGACCTGCTGTTCCGCATGGGCGGAGACGAGTTCACCGTGCTGCTCGAGGACGTGCGCGGCCCCGAGGAGGCCGGCGCAGTGGCGCAGCGCATGCTGGAGGCGCTCGCCCAGCCGGTGCAGCTGGACCACCACGAGCTCTCGGTTTCCGCCAGCGTCGGCATCGCGATGTACCCGCGCGACGGCGTGGACGGCGAGCGTCTGGTGAAGAGCGCGGACACCGCGATGTACCGCGCCAAGGAGCTGGGGCGCAACCGGTACACGTTCTTCTCGCCCGACATGAACGAGCGGGTCGAGGAGCAGATGAAGCTGGAAGCGGCGCTGCGCCGCGCGCTGAAGAACGGCGAGTTCGTGCTGCACTTCCAGCCGCGCGTCTCCACCAGCACCGGCCGCGCGGTCGGCGTCGAGGCGCTGCTGCGCTGGCGGCACCCGGAATGGGGGCTGGTCGAGCCGGCGCGCTTCGTGCCCGTGCTGGAGGAAACCGGCCTCATCGTCCCGGTGGGCGCGTGGGTGCTGGCCGAGGCCTGCCACCGGGCGAAGGCCTGGCAGACGGGCGCTCGCGCGCCGCTGCGCGTCTCGGTGAACATCTCGCCGCGCCAGTTCCGCAGCGAGGGCCTGCTGCGCGCCGTGTCCGGGGC
>DASUUN010000272.1:0-20194 GCA_036374055.1 Burkholderiales bacterium | reverse complement strand
GATGCCGGGCGCCAGGCCTTTCACCGCGCCGAGCGCTTCTTTCTCACTGTAGCCGAGCGCGAGCAGGGCGTTCAAGACGTCGCTCGGCTGCTCGGCGCCGGCCGGAACACGAACGTCGGCGAGCTTGCCGCGCAGCTCGAGGAGCAGGCGCTCGGCGGTCTTCTTGCCGATGCCCGGCACCTTGGTGAGACGCCCTGCCTCCTGCATGGCCACCGCCTGCGCGAGGTCCGCCACCGACAGGCCCGAGAGCACCGCGAGCGCGGTGCGCGCCCCCACGCCGGAGATGCGGATGAGCTGGCGGAAGGCCGCGCGCTCCTCGAGCGTGGCGAAGCCGTAAAGCGTGTGCGCGTCCTCCCGCACGATGAGGTGGGTGAACAGCGTCACCGCCTCGCCCGTGGCCGGCAGGCCGTAGAACGTGCTCATGGGCACGTCGACTTCGTAAGCCACGCCCGCGACGTCGACCAGCACCTGCGGCGGCTGCTTGCCGGCGAGCCTGCCGGTCAGCCTGCCGATCACACCAGCCTGCCTTTCCTGATGCGGAAGGACTTCGTTTCCAGGTTTCCTATGGCGCGCCCGTGGGCGTGGCAGATCGCGCAGGCGAGGGCATCGGCGGCGTCGGGCGAGGGATCGCCCGGCAGCGCGAGCAGCCGCTTCACCATGTGCTGGACCTGCTCCTTCTTCGCATGCCCCCTGCCGACCACCGACTGCTTGACCTGCAAGGCCGTGTACTCGGCGACCGGCAGCCCGGCGATCACCGCGGCGCAGATGGCGGTGCCGCGCGCCTGACCGAGCGCGAGGGTGGATTGCGGATTGACGTTGACGAACACCTTCTCCACCGCCACCTCGACCGGCCCGTGCAAGGCGATCACCTCGTTCAGGCCCTCCAGAATCGCCTTCAGGCGCGCCGCGAGGTCGCCCTCGCCCGACTTCACGCACCCGCTGGTCACGTAGCGCAGCGTCGACCCCGCGCTCTCGATCACGCCGAAGCCGGTGACCTGGAGTCCGGGATCGATGCCGAGGATCTTCAGTCGATCACCGCGGTGGTGTAAACGTCCTGGACGTCGTCGAGGTTCTCGAGCGCGTCGAGCAGCTGGCGCATGCGCCCGGCTTCGTCGCCCGCGAGCTGCGCGTCGGCCCCCGGCTTCATGGTGATCTCGGCAAGCTCGGGCTTGAGGCCCGTCTTCTCGAGCGCCGCCTTCACGGCGGCGAAGTCGGCCGGCGCGCAGATGACTTCGACCGAGCCGTCTTCGTTCTTCACCACGTCGTCGGCGCCCGCCTCCAGCGCGGCTTCCATGACCCGGTCCTCGCTGGTGCCCGGCGCGAACACGAACTGGCCGCAGTGCCTGAACAGATAGGCCACCGAGCCGTCCGAGCCGAGGTTGCCGCCGTTCTTGGTGAAGGCATGGCGCACTTCGGCCACGGTGCGCGTGCGGTTGTCGGTGAGGCAGTCGACCATCACCGCGGCGCCGCCTGGACCGTAGCCCTCATAGCGCGCCTCCTCGTAGGTCACCCCTTCCAGCGCGCCGCTGCCGCGCTTGACGGCGTTCTGCACGCTGTCCTTCGCCATGTTGGCCTCGCGCGCCTTGTCCATGGCGAGGCGCAGGCGCGGATTGGTGTTGGGATCGCCGCCGCCGAGCCGCGCGGCGACCGTGATCTCCTTGATGAGCCGCGTGAAGACCTTGCCTTTCTTCGCGTCCGCCGCGGCCTTGCGGTGCTTGATATTGGCCCATTTGCTGTGTCCCGCCATAGTATGATTTTACGTCATGGCTTTGCCTCTCCTCGTCGCGAAGAGCGACAAGGTGGAGCTGGCGCTCCTCCCCGCACTCGCCAACCGCCACGGCCTGATCACGGGCGCCACCGGCACCGGCAAGACGGTGACGCTGCAGGCGCTGGCGCAGCGCTTCTCGTCCATCGGCGTGCCGGTATTTCTGTCCGACGTGAAGGGCGATCTCTCCGGCATCGGCAAGGCCGGCGGCACGCACCCGAAGGTCGCGGAGCGCTTCAAGGCCCTCAAGCTCGAGCCCGGATTCGCGGCCTGCCCGGTGGCGTTCTGGGACGTCTACGGCAAGGCCGGCCACCCGGTGCGCGCCACCGTGTCCGACATGGGCCCGCTGCTGCTCGGACGCATGCTCGGCCTGAACGAGACGCAGGAAGGCGTGCTCAATCTGGTCTTCAAGATCGCCGATGACGGCGGCCTGCTGCTGCTCGATCTCAAGGACCTGCGGGCGATGCTGCAGCACGTCGGCGACAACGCCGCCAAGTACAAGACGGCCTACGGCAACGTTTCCGCGGCTTCCATCGGCGCCATCCAGCGCGGCCTGCTCGCGCTGGAAAGCCAGGGCGCGGCGCAGTTCTTCGGCGAGCCGATGCTCGATATCCACGACCTGATACAGGCGCGCGACGCCAAGGGAGTGGTGAACATCCTTGCCGCCGACCAGCTGATGAACTCGCCGCGGCTCTATTCCAGCTTCCTCCTGTGGCTGCTGGCGGAGCTGTTCGAGCAGCTGCCCGAGGTGGGCGACCCCGACAAGCCCAAGCTGGTGTTCTTCTTCGACGAGGCGCACCTGCTGTTCGACGAGGCGCCCAGGGCGCTGCAGGACAAGGTGGAGCAGGTGGTGCGCCTCATCCGCTCGAAAGGCGTGGGGGTGTACTTCGTGACGCAGAACCCTCTCGACATCCCGGACGCGGTGCTCGGGCAGCTCGGCAATCGCGTGCAGCACGCGCTGCGCGCCTACACGCCGCGCGACCAGAAAGCGGTGAAGACCGCCGCCGAGACGCTGCGGCCCAATCCGAAGTTCAAGGCGGAGAAGGTCATCACCGAGCTCGGCGTAGGCGAAGCGCTGGTGTCCTTCCTGGACGAGAAGGGCCGGCCATCGGTGGTGGAGCGCGCCTTGATCGTGCCGCCGGGAAGCCAGGTCGGCCCGCTCACCGCGGAAGAGCGCAAACAGCTCCTCGAGTCGTCGGACCTTTACGGCCACTACGAGAAGACGGTCGACCGGGAATCGGCGTACGAGAAGCTCAAGGCACGCACCGAAGAGGCAAGCCCCGCGGAGAAGGCCGAAAGCTCCAATCCCGTTTCGGACATCCTGTTCGGCAAGACCGGGCCGCGCGGCGGCCGGCAGTCGCAGGGCATCCTGGAAGCGGCGACCAAAAGCGCCGCGCGCAGCATCGGCTCGGAGCTCGGCCGGCAGGTGCTGCGCGGCGTACTGGGCTCGATCCTCGGCGGCAAGCGCCGTTGACCCCGGCGGCGTACCGCGCCTGGGGCATCGGCTTCGCCGTGATCGGCGTGCTCGCGTTCTCGCTGCGCCCCATCCTCATCAAGCTGTCCTATGCCGCGCATCCGGTCAGCCCGACGACGCTGCTTTTCCTGCGCATGACGCTGTCGCTGCCGTTCTTCCTCGTCATCGGCTGGTGGCTGCGCGCCCAGCAGCCGCGGCTGACCGCGCGCGACTGGGCCAACGTCGGCCTGCTCGGCTTCCTCGGCTACTACGGCGCCTCCTTCCTGGATTTTCTCGGCCTGCAGTACGTCGGCGCCGGGGTCGGCCGGCTGATCCTGTTTCTCTTCCCCACCCTGGTGCTGCTGCTGTCGTTCTTCTTTCTCGGCAAGAAGCCTTCGGGGCGCGAGCTGATCGCCCTGGTGACGAGCTACGCGGGTATCGCCCTGGTGGTGTCCAGCCAGGCGGCGCCGAGCGTCGAGGGGCGCCTGTTCCTGTTCGGCGCGCTGCTCATTTTCGGCGGCGCGCTGCTCTACGCCGTTTACCTCGTCGCCGGCAGCCAGGTGGTGAAACGGGTGGGCTCGATGCGCTTCACCGCCTATAGCATGGCGATCTCGTCGATCCCCGCGGTGCTGCAGTTCGCGCTGCTCGAGCCGGCGGGCGCGCTCGACCTGCCGGCCGCGGTGTGGGGCTACGCCGGGGTGCTCGCCACCTTCAGCACGGTGCTGCCGGTATTCCTGCAGGCCGAGGCGCTGAAGCGCATCGGCGCGAACCATTTCGCGCTGATCGGGGCGGTCGGCCCGGTGAGCGTCGCGGTCACCAGCGCGCTCGGCTTGGACGAGCCGTTTACGTGGGTACAGGCGCTCGGCGGCCTGCTGGTGATCTCGGGCGTGCTGCTGGTATCGACCAAAAGGAGCTGACGATGGAACTTGGAATTCGCGGCAAGACCGCGCTGGTATGCGCAGCCTCCAAGGGGCTCGGCAAGGGCTGTGCCGTATCGCTCGCGCGCGAGGGTGTCGATCTCGTGATCACGGCGCGCGGCGCAGAAGCCCTCGAGGCGACCGCGGCGGAAATCCGCAAGGCGTTCGGCGTGAAAGTGACCGCGGTCGCAGGCGACATTGCGACCGATCAGGGCCGCCAGGCGGCACTCAAGGCTTGCCCGGCGCCCGACATCCTGGTGAACAACGCTGGCGGCCCGCCGCCCGGAGACTTTCGCGCCTGGGACCGCGACGCGTGGGTGAAGGCGCTGGATGCCAACATGATCACGCCGATCCTGCTGATCCGCGCGGTGGTGGACGGCATGATCGCACGCAAGTTCGGCCGCATCGTCAACATCACCTCCGGCGCCGTGAAGCATCCGATCCCGGAGCTGGGGCTCTCCAACGGCGCGCGCACGGGGCTCACCGGCTTCATCGCCGGGCTCTCGCGCACCACCGTGCAGCACAACGTGACGATCAACAACCTGCTGCCGGGGCCCTTCGACACCGACCGCCTGCGCTCGGGCTTCGAGTTCAATGCGAAGAAGCTCGGCACGACCGCAGAAGAGGTGGCGCGCATGCGCGCCGAAGCCAACCCTGCGAAGCGCTTCGGCACGGCGCAGGAGTTCGGCGACGCCTGCGCCTACCTGTGCAGCGCGCAGGCCGGCTTCATCACCGGGCAGAACCTGCTCCTGGACGGGGGCGCCTACCCCGGGACCTTCTAGTGGAGGTCAGGCGCACCGCCGGCGCGCTGGGGGCGGAGATCCTCGGGGTCGACCTCGCAAAGGCGATACCCGCGGAGGAGATCCGCGCGGCGTTTCTCGAGCACCAGGTGATCTTCTTCCGCGAGCAGCAGCTCGCGCCGGCGCAGTTCATGGCCTTCGCGCGGCGCATGGGCCGGCCGGTCGAGTATCCCTTCGTCAAGGGCATCGAGGGCTTCCCCGAGGTGATCGAGGTGAAGAAGCTGGAGCACGAGCGCCACAACTTCGGCGGCGTCTGGCACTCGGATACCGCTTACCTGGACGAGCCGCCCATGGGCTCGATGCTGCTCGCGCGCGAGATACCGCCCTACGGCGGCGACACGCTCTTCGCCAGCCAGTACCTCGCCTACGAGGCGCTCTCCGAGGGCATGAAGCGCCTTCTCGACGGCCTGATCGCGGTGAATTCCTCTGCGAAGGCGGACGTGACGCGCACGCGCGAGGACAGGGTCAAGGAGTACTCCACGCACTACGAGGCGGAGCATCCGGTGGTGCGCACGCATCCCGAGACCGGCCGCAAGGCGCTTTACGTCAACTTCGGCCACACGGTGCGCTTCCGCGGCATGACCGAGGAGGAAAGCGCGCCACTGCTCGAGTACCTGTTCCGCCACCAGGTGAAGCCGGAATTCACCTGCCGCTTCCAGTGGCGCGTCGGCTCGCTCGCCTTCTGGGACAACCGCTGCACGCAGCACAACCCGATCAACGACTATCACGGGCACCGGCGGGTGATGCATCGCATCACCCTGGCCGGGGACAAACCCAAGTAATTACGCTTTCAACGTCTCGGTCTTGAACGGCAGGTCGCGCAGGCGCTTGCCGGTGAGCTTGAACACCGCGTTGGCGACCGCCGGGGCGACCGGCGGCAGCCCGACCTCGCCGATGCCACCCGGCTTGTTGTCGGTGACCATCACCTTGGTGGTGATCTTCGGCACCTCGTTCATGCGCAGCACCGGATAGTCGTGGAAGTTGGACTGCTGTACCTGGCCGTTCACGAAGGTGAGCTTCTCGCGCAGCGCGCTCAGGCCCCAGACCACCGAGGACTCGATCTGCGCCTCGACGTTCTTCGGCTGCAGCGCGACGCCGGTATCGACCGCGCTCCACACCTCGTGGACGTTCACCTTGCCGGTCTTGCGGTTGACCGACACCTCGACCACCATGGCCGTGAACGTTTCCCAGATGTCGCTGTACGCGAGCCCCAGCGCGCGGCCCGCCGGGCGCTTGCGGTTCCAGCCGGCCAGGGCCATCGCCTCGCGGATCACCGCCTGGCCGCGCGGCTGCCTGGCGAGCAGCTGCATGCGCAGGTCGATCGGGTCCTTGCCCGCCGCGGCGGCGACCTCCTCGATGAAGGTCTCGATGGCGAACTTGGTGTAGCCGCCGCCCACCGAGCGCCACACCGCGACGTCGACGCCCGTCTCCTGGAACAGCTGCTCGAGCGCCGTGTTCGGGATGCTGTAGGTGAGCTCGTAGGCGCCCTCGCACAGCGGCAGGTCCTTGCCGCCGCTTGCCTGGAAGGCGGGCGGGGCGAAGCGCTTGTAGATCGATTCGCCGGTGATGCGATGGTGCAGAGCCACGACATTGCCCTGCGCGTCGAGGCCGGCCTCGAGCCGCTGCACGGTCATCGGGCGCGGCTTGGTGTAGCGGATGTCGTCCTCGCGCTGCCAGATGGTCTTCACCGCGCGCCCGGGAACCGCGCGCGCCATGAACCCGGCATCGACCGCATAGTCGTTCTCCGCGCGCCGGCCGAAACCGCCGCCGAGCAGCGTGACGTTGATCTTCACGTTCTGCGGCTTGAAGCCCAGCCCCTTCACCGCGGCAAGGAACACGCCGAACGGCGACTGTGTCGGCGCCCAGAACTCGATCTGGTCGCCATCGACCCGCGCGGTGCAGTTCATCGGCTCCATCGCGGCGTGCGTGACGTTGAGCGAGGTGTACTCGGCCACTACGCGCTTGGCCGCTTTCTCCATCGCGCCGCGCGCGTCGCCGTGGGTTTCGTACGGCACGCCCTTGTCGGCGAGGTTGTTCACGCGCTTGCGCCACTCCGGCAACAGCTTGTCCGGGGTATAGCTGCGCGCCTTGGAGCGCTCGCTCCAGGCGACCTTCAGGGCCTGCTTGGCCTTGAGGGCCGCGGGGTAGCTCTCGGCGATCACGCCGACGCCGTAGGGCAGGCGCACGATCTGCACCACCCCGGGGACGCTGCGCGCGGCGCCGTCCTCGACGTTGATCGGCGCTTCGCCGTTGACCGGCGCGCGCAGGATGGCGCCGTAGAGCATGCCCGGCTGGCGCACGTCGATGCCGTACCGCGCCCGCCCCGACACCTTGTCGGGCACCTCGATGCGCGGGATGTCCTTGCCGATCAGCCGGAACTGGCTCATCGGCTTGAGCTGCGCAGGGGTGAAGTTGGGCGCCTGCGCCGGGACCTCGGCGAACGCGGCGATCTCGCCGTAGCTCAGCTTGCGCCCGGAGGCCTTGTGCACCACAAGGTGCGGCTCCGTGGTCAGCTCCGACGCGGGCACGCCGAGCTTCTTCGCCGCGTTGTCCACCATGATCTGGCGCGCCTGCATTCCGGCGAGGCGCATGATCTGGTAGTAGCCGCGCGTGGTGCGCGAGGCGCCGGCGAGCATGTTGCCGCCGAACAGCGGGTTGCCGTAGACCTTGGGGTTGTACGGCGCCTGCTCGATGCGGCACCGGCTCCAGTCGAGGTCCATTTCCTCGGCAATGAGTAGCGGCATGGAGGTCATGACCCCCTGCCCCATCTCCGCGGCCGGCGCATAGATGGTGACGATGCCGTCGGTGCCCACGCGCACCCAGCCGTTGGGCGACAGGGGCGCCGCCTGGGCGAAGGCCTTCTTGATTCCAAGATTTCCAAAAGCTACGGCGACGGCCGCGGTGCCGCTCGAGATCAGGAAAGCGCGGCGCGAGATATTCGTGAACGCGATGTTTTTCATGGGCCGCTCCTATGCCTCGTTCGCCGCGCGCTGGATGGCGGCGACGATCTGGTTATAGGTGCCGCAGCGGCAGATGTTGCCCTTCATGTGCTCGACGATCTGGGCACGCGAGGGGTTCTTGTTCTTGGCGAGCAGCGCCGCCGCCGCCATGATCTGCCCGGATTGGCAGTAGCCGCACTGCGGCACCTGCTCGGCGACCCAGGCCTTCTGCAGGGGGTGGTCCGCGCCCGGGGACAGGCCTTCGATGGTGGTGATCTTCTTGCCCTGCACCGCCGATACCGGCGTGACGCAGGCGCGCGTCGGCACCCCGTTCACGTGCACCGTGCAGGCGCCGCATTGCGCGATGCCGCAGCCGAACTTGGTGCCGGTGAGCCCGAGCTCGTCGCGCACCACCCACAGCAGCGGCGTATCGCCCGGCTGCTCGGAATAGGCTTCCCTGCCGTTGACGACAAACTTGATCATCGGTTCCTCCTCCTAGGAGCCGTTACTGTACCACCGGGCCGGGAGTAAAATCGCCCCTCTCCAGGAGGCTTTCATGAATGCACCCGCACAGGCCGGTCTCGCCGGCATTTCCCTGAAGGACCCGAAGCTTTTCCGCGAGCAGTGCTACATCGACGGCCAGTGGGTCGGCGGCAAAAAGACTTTCCCGGTCAACAATCCCGCTACCGGGGCGGTCCTCGGGTCGGTGCCCGACCTGGGTGTCGAGGAAACGCGCCGCGCCATCGACGCCGCCGAGCGCGCCTGGCCGGCCTGGCGCGCCAGGACCGGCAAGGAGCGCGCCACCATCCTGCGCAAGTGGTTCGACCTGATGATGGCGGCGCAGGAGGACCTCGCGCAGATCCTCACCGCCGAGCAGGGCAAGCCGCTCGCCGAAGCGCGCGGCGAGATCGCCTACGGCGCTTCCTTCATCGAGTGGTTCGCCGAGGAAGGCAAGCGCGCCTACGGCGACGTGATCCCGACGCACCAGGCGGACAAGCGCATCCTGGTGATCAAGCAGCCGATCGGCGTCTCCGCCATGATCACGCCCTGGAACTTCCCCAACGCGATGATCACGCGCAAGGCCGGGCCGGCGCTCGCCGCCGGCTGCACCGTGGTGCTCAAGCCCGCCGAGCAGACGCCGTTCTCCGCGCTCGCCATGGCCGAGCTCGCCGAACGCGCCGGCATCCCGAAGGGCGTGCTCAACATCATCACCGGCGATGCCCCCACCATCGGCGGCGAGCTGTGCGCCAACCCGAAGGTGCGCAAGCTGTCGTTCACCGGCTCGACCGAGGTGGGCCGCATCCTCATGCGCCAGTCGGCCGACACCATCAAGAAGCTGTCGCTCGAGCTCGGCGGCAACGCACCGTTCATCGTGTTCGACGACGCCGACCTGGACGCCGCCGTGGAAGGGGCGCTCGCGTCCAAGTACCGCAACGCCGGCCAGACCTGCGTGTGCGCCAACCGCCTCTACGTGCAGGACGGCGTCTACGACGCCTTCGCGGCCAAGCTCGCCGAGAAGGTGAAGGGCTTCAAGGTCGGCCCGGGCAACGAGCCGGGCGTGATCATCGGGCCGCTCATCGACGAGCAGGGCATGAAGAAGGTCGAGACGCACGTCGCTGACGCCCTCGGCAAAGGCGCGAAGGTCCTGCTCGGCGGCAGGAGGGACGAAAGGGGCGGACTGTTCTTCCAGCCCACGGTCCTCACGAACGTGACGCCCAAGATGCTGGTGTCGCACGAGGAGACCTTCGGCCCGGTGGCGCCGCTCATCCGCTTCAAGACCGAGCAGGAGGTGATCGAGCTCGCGAACGACAGCGAGTTCGGCCTGTCGGGCTACTTCTACAGCCGCGACGTCGGCCGCATCTTCCGCGTGGCGGAGGCAATGGAAACCGGCATCGTCGGCGCCAACGTCGGCATCATTAGCACCGAAGTCGCGCCCTTCGGCGGCGTCAAGCAGTCCGGCCTGGGCCGCGAGGGCGCGAAGTACGGCCTGGAAGAGTACCTCGAGGTGAAGTACATCCTGCTCGGCGGCATCGACAAGTAGTGAAAGGCGAGGAGTTCAAGGACGACTTTCGCAGGGCGCTGCCCCGCGAAGTCGTCCAACAGCTCACGCGCCGCTCGGCGTGGCGCGCCACCGCTGCGGTGGTGCACGATTTTGCCGTTATCGCGCTCGCCTTGGCCTTTGGAATGTATGCCTGGCCCAACCCTCTTGCCATCCTGCTCGCGGTCCTGGTCATTGGAACGCGGCAGCACGCCCTGTTCGTCATTGCCCACGACGCCGCGCACTACCTGCTCTACGAGCGCCGCTGGCTGAACGACGCGGTCGGGCGCTTCTGCGCCACGGTGCAGGGCCTGTCGATGCGCACCTACCGCGTCATCCATCGCCTGCACCACAATAACCTCTACGGGGAGCTGGACCCGGACACCGCGCTGCATGGAGGGTATCCCCGCGGCAAGGCCTACCTGATTCGAAAGCTGCTGAAAGACCTCTCGGGGCTGACGGCGTGGAAGACGTACGCCTATTTCCTCGGCGGCGCACCGGCACTGAATACGGCGACCAACGTCGCGCTGCGGCCGCTGGACGACACCTCGGAGAAGCTGAGAAGCGAGGCCAGGCGCGACCGTAACGCCGTGATCGTGTTTCACGTCGCGGCCTTGGCTCTGGCAGCCTGGAGCGGCTACCTCGTCCAGTACCTGGTGCTCTGGATCCTGCCGCTGGTCACCGTAGTGCAGGCGATCCTGCGACTGCGCGCCATCGCGGAGCACGGCGCCACCACCGACTTCTCGTCGCCGCTCACGGCGGCGCGCACCAATACCGGCCCCGCGTGGCTCGAATGGCTCATCTTCCCGCACCACGTCAACCACCACATCGAGCACCACCTGTACGCCTCGGTGCCGCATTACAACCTGAAGCGGCTCAACCGGGAGATGGCGCAGCGCGGCCTGCTGGAAGGCGCCGAGGTGCTGCCCTTCCGCGCGACGCTGAAGAAGATCTTCGCCGAGCGCGCGCCCGCTTGATCGACGCGCAGCTCGCCACCTTCATGACGCGCGGCGTGTCCATCATTGCCGCCTCGCGCGGGCCGGGCAATGCCCCGACCATCGCCCGCGCGGCCGGCTGCAGGCTGTCCGCCGACCGCGGGCGGGTCACCCTGCTCCTGTCGAAGTCGCAGGCCGGCGCGCTGCTGGAGTCCGTGCAGGCAACCGGCGCGATCAGCGTGGTGTTCAGCGAGCCGAGCACGCATCGCACCATCCAGCTCAAGGGCGCCGATGCGAGGGTCGAGCCGGCCGCCGACGACGACGCATCGATCGTCGCGCGCTATGCCGATGCATTCGCGGCCGAGGTCTGCCCGCTCGGCTATACCGAGCAGATGATGCGCGCGCTGGTATGGGCGCCGGACGGGGATTTCGCGGCCGTGACGTTCTCCCCCTCCGCCGCCTTCGACCAGACGCCCGGGCCGCGCGCCGGCAGCCCGCTGAAGGCCTGAGCGTGCGTCTGTCCCTGGCCGCGATCCGCGAGTGCCTGGACGGCGCCGTGCCCAGCGCCATCGCGACCTGCGCGGCCGACGGCACGCCGAACATCTCCTATGTTTCCCACGTGCAGTACGTCGACGAGTCGCACGCCGCGCTGTCCTACCAGTTCTTCAGCAAGACGCGGCAGAACGTGCTGGCGAACCGGCGCGCCGCCGCGCTCGTGATCCATCCCGAGACCGCGGCGCGCTACCGGCTCGAGCTCGAGTACCTGCGTACCGAGACCGAGGGCCCGCTGTTCGAGAAGATGAAGGCGCGGCTCGCCGGCATCGCCTCTCACACCGGCATGGGCGGCGTGTTCCGGCTGCGCGGCTCGGATGTCTACCGGGTGCTCGCGATCGAGCCGGTGCCCGGGCGCGTGCTGCCGGCGGCGCCGCGGCCCAACCTGCTCGCCTCGCTGCGCGACTGCGCCGAGCGCTTCACGCAGTCCGGCGACCTCGGCACGCTGCTCGACAGCGCGCTCGCCATGATGGACAAGGTGTTCGGCATCCGCCATTCGATGGTGCTGATGCTCGACGGCACCGGCAAGCGCCTGTTCACCGTGGCGAGCCGCGGCTACGCCGAGTCGGGCGTCGGCTCGGAGATCGCGGTCGGCTGCGGCGTCATCGGCGTGGCGGCGGCGCAGCGCACGCCCATCCGCATCACCCACATGACCTCGGAATACTCGTACGGCAAGGCGATCCGGGAGAGCGCCGAGCGCGACGGGCTGGGCTCGCTGCTCGAGACGGCGATTCCGTTCCCGGGACTGGCGGACTCGCGCAGCCAGCTCGCCGTGCCGATCGCGGTCGGCGGCCGCGTGCTCGGCGTGCTGTACGTCGAAAGCCCGCAGGACCTGCGCTTCGGCTATGACGACGAGGATGCGCTGGTCGCGTTCGCGGCGCCGCTGGGGCTCGCCATCCTCTACCTCCAGCACTCCGCCGAGGCGCACGACGATGCCCCGGCGCCCGCCGGCGCGCCGCCCAAGGCCGGGGGCCGGCCGGTGCCGATCCGCCACTTTGCCGCCGACCACAGCGTCTTCATCGGCGACCAGTACCTCATCAAGGGCGTGGCCGGGGCCATCTTCGTCCGGCTGCTGCGCGACTGCGCCGAGCGGGGACGCACCGAGTTCAGCAACCGCGAGCTGCGGCTGGATCCCTCGCTGCGGCTCCCCGAGCTCGGCGACAACCTCGAGGCGCGGCTGATCCTCCTGCAGCGCCGCCTGGTGGAGCGCTGCAAGTTCCTGCGCCTGGAGAAGACCGGGCGCGGGCGCTTCCGCCTGGTGGCGGAGCGCGCCTACGCCCTGTCCGAAGCTTAGACGGCGAGCGGGCGCGAACCGAGCGCCGCGATCACCTTTGCCCAGTCGCGCTCGCCGAGCACTGATTTCACGAGCTGCGTAACCCCGGAAAACACCTCGCTCGGCATCGCCTCCCGCATCCCGGAAAGCAGTGCCGCGCGCTCGGCCGGCGTCATGGCGCGCGCGAACCAGACCAGGTAGTCGGTCATTTGGCGCGGCCCAACCGACGCCAGGATCGCCTGATGGATGCCCTTGAGCTCCTCGTCGCTGCAGTGCTCCCAGAGAACCGCGTTGTTCTCGGTCTCCTCGGCATGCATGTGGCGGAAGTCCTCGGCCGCGTAGAGCGCGAGCTCGCGGTACAAGTCCAGCGCGGCCGAATCCCGCGCCGGGCCCCGGTTGCGTTCGACGCGCAGAGCGAGCGCTTCCAGACGCTCGAACGCTTGCACGTGCTCGGCGTGCCCGCGGGCCGCCGCGGCGCTCGCGCCGCGGCGCCGGGCTTCCATGGCCGGGTGGACGTGCTGGTTCTCATGGTGCAGGTGATGCCGGCTGAGCTCGATCACGAGGCGCACGCGGCCGAGCGTTTGCGCCACTTCCGTCTCGTCGGCAGTGTCCATCCGGCCGGCGGCGACCAGGGTGTCGCACACCAGGGCGCGCATCGCCTTGTGGATGCCGGTGTAGAGGTCTTCACGCGGCGCGGGCTGCCGGTCGACGGCGCGAACCAAAGCTTGTTGCATGCTGTTCATCTGTCTTCTCCCAGAGGTTGCATGGGAGTAGCTTAGGCAGCCGCCGCCGGGCGCGTTCCTAAAACGCGCTTAAGCGAACCCTAAGAATTCCCTATTTGGGCGGGGCCGGGAACTGGACGTATGGCCCCGAAGGGGTCTTGTCCGGCGGCACGTAGGCGGGCGCCGGCTTGCCGGCGGGCCCCAGATGCCGGACGTAGCGATACAGCGCGCGCAGGTCGCGGGTCGTCATGTCGCGCACGTTGAACCAGGGCATGGGCGGGCGCGTCATGAGCGTCTTCGCCTTCTTCACCCACTGATCCTCGGTGAGATCCTGCATATAGAGGCGCAGGTTGATCGGATAGGTGGTGCCCCAGGGACCGCGCCAGCCGAGCGCATCCCCCGTAAGCCACTCCTTTTCCGGCACCTTGCCGCCGGCCTGCGGATAGTTCGCGGTATGGCAGTCGTTGCAGCCGCCGATCCGGATCAGGTAGCGGCCGCGGTCCACCATCGGATCGGACTTCTTCTGCTGCGCGACCGCGGGAAGCGCGGCGCACAGCGCCAGGAATACCAGCGCCTTTCTCATTAGCCCTCCCCTTTGAGGTGCAAACGCATCGGCAGCATACCGGAAACCCGGAACCCCGCCTTCGCATAGAGCGCCTGGGCGCGCGCGTTGTGCGAGTCCGTGAGCAGGGTGAGGCGCAGCACGCCCTGCCTTCTCGCCTGGTCGATGACGAAGCGCAGCAGCGCGGTGGCGACGCCGCGGCCGCGGCGGTCGGGCAGCACCATCAGGTCCTCGAACGAGGCGGCGAGCCCGCCTTCCGCGGTGCTGATGGAATAGAGCAGCGAGGCCATGGCGACCACCCGCCGTCCCTCGCGGGCGACGTATACGCGGCCGACGGTCTCGTCCGAGAGGATCTTTGCGAGAGCGCGCGTCTGCTTCGAGTCATCGGGGGCGAACTCGGCTTCCTGGGAGAACAGCATGCCTAGCAGCGCGACCAGCTGCGGCAGCTCCTCGCGCGTGGCGACGCCGAGCTCGAGGCTCACACGTTGAAGCGGAAGTGGATCACGTCGCCGTCGCGCACGGTGTAGTCCTTGCCTTCCAGGCGCAGCTTGCCCGCCTCCTTGGCGCCCTGCTCGCCGCCGTGCGCGACGAAGTCCTCGTACGAGGCCACCTCGGCGCGGATGAAGCCGCGCTCGAAGTCGGTGTGGATCACGCCCGCGGCCTGCGGGGCGGTGGCGCCGGCGGGCACCGTCCAGGCGCGCACCTCCTTCGGCCCGGCGGTGAAGTAGGTCTGAAGCCCGAGCAGCGCGTACGCGGCGCGGATGACGCGGTTCAGGCCCGGCTCCGCCATCCCCATGTCCTCGAGGAACAGCTTCTTGTCCTCGTCGGACATGTCGACGATCTGCGACTCGATCGCTGCGCTGATGGGCACCACCGGCGCGCCCTCCTTCGCCGCGTAATCGCCGATTTTTTTCAAGAGATCTGCAGACGCCTTCTCCGAAACGTTCGCCACATACATCGTCGGCTTCATCGTCAGCAGGAACAGCGGCTTGAGCACCGCGCGCTCCTCCTTCGAGAGATCCGCGGTGCGCGCCGGCCGGCCTGCATCCAGCACTTCCCTCACCTTATGCAGCGCGGAAACGAGGCGCCGGGCCTCCTTGTCGCCGCCGGTCTGCGCCACCTTCGCGTACCGGGAGATCTGCCTTTCCACCGTGTCGAGATCGGCCAAGGCGAGCTCGGTGTTGATGGTCTCGATGTCGGACACCGGGTCGACCTTGCCCGCGACATGCACCACGTTGGGATCCTCGAAGCAGCGCACCACGTGCGCGATGGCATCGGTCTCGCGGATGTTGGCGAGGAACTTGTTGCCCAGGCCCTCGCCTTTGGACGCCCCCGCGACCAGCCCTGCGATGTCCACGAACTCGACTACCGCCGGGATGACCTTCTGCGGCTGCGCGATGCCGGCGATGCTGCCGAGCCTAGGGTCGGGCACCTCGACGATGCCGACGTTCGGCTCGATGGTGCAGAACGGGTAGTTCTCCGCCGCGATGCCCGCCTTGGTGAGGGCGTTGAACAGGGTGGACTTGCCGACATTCGGCAGCCCGACGATGCCGCACTTCATTTCTTGCGGCCGAGCAGGCCGCCAAACAGCCCCTTCTTCTCGGGTTCTTTTTTCTCAGGTTCTTTTTTCCCGGGTTCTATTTTCTCCGGCTCTTTTTTCGCCGGAGGCTTTTCTTCCGTGTGCAGCTTGTTCATCGCGCCCTGCATGTCGCCCGCCAGGCATTGCGGCAGTATGCCGAGCGCCTTGTCGATGGCAGCGTCGATCGCCGCGCGCTCCTCGGCCGGAGGCTTCTGCAGCACGTAGTCCGCCCCCTCGCTGCCCGCCGGCGGCTTGCCTACGCCGATGCGCAGGCGCCAGTAGTCGTGGCTGGCAAGCCGCTGCGAGATGTCCCTGAGGCCGTTGTGCCCGGCGATGCCCCCGCCCTGCTTCATCTTGGCGGTGCCGGGCGCAAAGTCGAGCTCGTCGTGGACCACCAGGATCTCCTCGGGCCTGATCTTGAAGAACCCGGCGAGCATCTGCACCGCGCGCCCGCTCGCGTTCATGTAGCCCTGCGGCATCAGCAGCCAGGCGCCGCTCGTCTCGTGCCTGCCGACGAGCGCCTGGAACTTCGCGTCCTTGCGCAGCACGATGCCGCTGGAGGAGGCGAAGCGCTCGACCAGCCAGAAGCCGGCGTTGTGCCGCGTGCGCTCGTACTCCTTGCCCGGGTTGCCCAGGCCGACCACTAGTCGGATCAAGGGTTACTTCTTCTCTTTCTTCTCGCCCTTGTCGGCGGCCTTGGCCTTGTCGCCCTCGGCCGGGGCCTCGGCGGCGGCCGGGGCAGCCTGCTCGGTGGTGGGCACCTCGATCGGCGCGATGGCGGCGGCGGCCTGCGCGGCTTCCTCTTCCTCGGTGATCAGCGCCGGGATGGTCACCGTGGCGACGACCGGGTTCTCGTTCCGGTGCAGCACGGCCTCGACCCCCTTGGGCAGCGCGAGGTCCTTGACGTGGATCGAGTTGCCGACCGAGAGGCTGCCCAGGTCGACCTCGATGTACTCCGGCAGGTCGTCCGGGAAGCAGGTGATGTCGAGCTCGTTCAGCACGTGGCTCGCGATGCCGCCCTGCTCCTTCACGCCGGGCGATTTCTCCGCGTTGACGAAGTGCAGAGGCACCGCCATGTGGATCTTCTTGTCCTTCGACACGCGCTGGAAATCGACGTGCTGCACCAGCAGCTTGAACGGGTGCATGTTGACCGCCCGCAGCAGCACCTGCTGCTTGGCGCCGCCGACGTCGAGCGTCAGGATCGAGGCGTGGAACTTCTCGTTGCGCAGGCTCTGGAACAGGTCCTTGTGATCGAGCTGGATGTTGACCGGCCCCTCGGCGCCGCCATAGACGATGCCGGGGACCTTCCCCATGCGGCGCAGACGTCGGCTCGCGCCGGTTCCTTGAGCTTCGCGCTTGTGCGCGCTGATTTCGAATTTCATTTCGTTACCCCAAAAAAAATCACTCTATGAACAGCGAACTGACCGACTCCTCGGTGTAGATGCGCAGGATGGTCTCGGCGATCAGGCCGGCGACCGACAGGCTGCGGATCTTGCTGCAACTCTTGGCCTCCTCGCGCAGCGGAATGGTGTCGGTGACCACCAGCTCGTCGAGATCCGACTTGGCGATGCGCTCGACCGCCGGCCCGGACAGCACCGCGTGCGTGCAATAAGCGACCACCTTGGTGGCGCCTTCCTCCTTCAGCACCTGCGCGGCCTTGACCAGCGTGCCGGCGGTGTCGACCATGTCGTCCATGATCACGCAGGTGCGGTCCTTCACCTCGCCGATCACGTTCATCACCTCGGTCACGTTCGCCTTCGGGCGGCGCTTGTCGATGATGGCGAGATCCGACTCCAGGCGCTTCGCCAGCGCCCTGGCGCGCACCACGCCGCCGACGTCCGGCGACACCACGATCAGGTCCTCGTAGCGCTGCTTCCATACGTCCCCCAGCAGCACCGGCGCGGCGTAGATGTTGTCCACCGGGATGTCAAAGAACCCCTGGATCTGGTCCGCGTGCAGGTCCATCGTCAGCACGCGCGCCACGCCCACCGAGGCGAGCATGTTGGCGACCACCTTGGCGCTGATCGCCACGCGCGCCGAGCGCGGCCTGCGGTCCTGGCGCGCGTAGCCGAAGTACGGGATCGCGGCCGTAACGCGGGCTGCCGAGGAGCGCTTCAGCGCGTCGACCATCACCAGCAGCTCCATCAGGTTGTCGTTGGTCGGCGCGCACGTCGACTGCAGCACGAACACGTCCTTGCCGCGCACGTTCTCCAGCAGCTCGACCATCACTTCGCCGTCGGAGAACTTGCCCACGATGGCCCGGCCGAGCGACAGGTTGAGGTGCCGGGCCACCTCCTGCGCCAGGCGCGGGTTGGCGTTGCCGGTGAACACCATCAACCGCTCGAGCGGCGCGGCACTGCTTGCGTGGTTCATCGCGTTCACGTGTAAATGGCTGGGGAGGAAGGATTCGAACCCTCGTATGCCGGAATCAAAATCCGGTGCCTTAACCAGCTTGGCGACTCCCCAGTCGGAGTCAAATGTTCCAGTCGCGGAGCGGGTGCCGATCGAGCCCCCGCGCCACGAACCCCCGCATGTCCCTGGGTAGCTGCGCGTGCAGCGCGCGCGCCTCGGTTTCCGACCTGAATTCCGCGAAGACGCACGCCCCGGATCCTGTCATGCGCGCCTGCGGGCATCTTTGCCTCAGCCACTTCAGGTGCGCGTCAACCTCGGGATGCTTCGCCACGACCGCTGCTTCCAGGTCGTTGCGTCCCTGCCCCGAGAAAAAGGGCGGTATTTTGAGTCGTTTCGTATCCTGTGTCAACGCGACGGTGAAGATTTCCTTCGTGGAAACCGACACTTGGGGCGCAAGCAGCAGGTACCAGGCGGGCGCCAGCTCGAGCGCGGTCAGGCGCTCGCCGATGCCTTCGCCCAGGGCGTTGCGCCCGAAGACGAACACGGGCACGTCGGCACCTAGGTGCTTTGCGATATCAAGAAGAGAATGACTGGCGAGGCCGAGCTTCCACAAACGGTTCAGGACCATGAGAACGGTGGCCGCATCAGAGGAGCCGCCGCCCAAGCCGCCGCCCACCGGGATCCGCTTCTCGAGGGCGAGATCCGCGCCCTGCGGCGATCCGGTTTCCCTCTTAAGGAGCCGGGCGGCGCGCGCCACCAGGTTGTCCTCCCCGAACTCGCCCGAGAAGCGGATCTCGCCGTCGGGGCGCGGCGCGATGCCCACGCGGTCGGCGAGGTCGATGAGCCGGAATACCGTCTGCAGCTCGTGGTAGCCGTCGGCGCGCTTGCCGAGCAGGTGCAGGAAAAGGTTGAGCTTCGCCGGCGCCGGGTACCACTTCATTTCCATTCCGAGATCGCGAGCCGCAGCTCGATGCCGGGGTAGCTGAGACGCATGCGCGACGGCAGCCGCTCCTGGTATTCGAGGTACTCGACGCGCCATCCGTCCTGCTCGAGCGAACGCAGGCGCCCGTCTTCGCCATGCTGCACGTGGCGCGCATTCGGCCCGGGCCGACCGCGCACCCAGTCGGCGAGCCCGGCGACCGGCACCCGAAAGCCCAGCACTTCCTCGGTCAGGGCCTCGGCGTTGCGGCCGCGATACTCCCTGGGCTCGGCGGTCGTCAGGACGATGTCCTCGCCCTCGCGCACCAGGCGCGCGACGCCCGCGCCGAGGGACGAGGTGATCAGCAGCTCGTCGGCGCTGCCGGCGTGGCGCCAGGCGAGGTTGCCGGTGAACCCCTCGTCGCCGTAGCGCACGGCGAGGCGGCCGGAGAGGTCGAACCGGACGTCCTGCGGGACACGGGTCTCGAGCTGCGCGCAGGCCCCGAGCAGGAGCAAGACCGGCAGCAGTAGAAACCGCATTTACCGCTTCAGGCGCTGGATGGTCTTGTGCAGCGTCTCGTTTTCGGGGCTCGCCTTGAGCGACTCCTGCCACACGCGCTCGGCTTCGGCGCGCTCGCCCATCATCCACAGCACCTCGCCCAGGTGCGCCCCGATCTCGGCGTCCGGCCGTCCGCCGTAGGCGCGGCGCAGCTGCTCGGCCGCGCCCTTGAGGTCGCCCTGGCGGTAGAGCACCCAGCCGAGGCTGTCGATGATGAAGGAGTCGTCGGGAGAGATCTCGAGTGCGCGCTCGATGAGCTTGCGCGCCTCCGGCAGTCGCATGTTGCGCTCGGCGAAGGAATAGCCGAGCGCGTTGTAGGCGTGCGCGTGGTCGGGCCGCACCTGCATCAGCTTGCGCAGGTTCGCCTCGAGCACGTCGAAGCGCTCGAGCTTCTCCGCCGTCAGCGCCACGTCGTACAGCAGCTCGGGCTGCTCGGGATCCTTCTGCAGCGCCTCGGACAGCAGCTGGAAGGCATCCTGGTGGCGTTGCGCCTCGCGCAGCAGCTGCGCCTCCGCGACCGTGAGCTGCGCCTGCTCGCCGGGGTGGTCGTCGGCGACCTTGCGCAGAAAGGCGCGCGCCTCGTCCAGCTTTCCCTGCTTGGCAATGGCGTTCGCCGTGCGCATGCGCGCGGGCAGCGCGTGCTCGCCCTCGTCGATGTCCTCGTACCAGTCGATCGCCTGCGGCCAGCGCTTCTGGTCCTCCGCGATCTGGCCGAGCAGGTAGCGCACCGCGTTCGAGTCGCGGTACTTCATGCCGAGCAGGCGCTTCATGTTCTCCTCGGCGACCGCGTAGTCCTTCAGCTGGAAGGCGAGCAGGCCCACCGTGTAGAT
>DASUUN010000271.1:0-7335 GCA_036374055.1 Burkholderiales bacterium | reverse complement strand
AAGCTGAGGGAAACCGGCGCGCTGCTCGCCGGCGAGATGTCCGGCCATACCTTCTTCAAGGAGCGCTGGTACGGCTTCGACGACGCGCTCTACGGCGGGGCGCGCCTGCTGGAGGTCCTGTCACGCGAGAAAGACGCGAACGCGGCGCTGAAGAACCTGCCGAACGCCCCTTCCACGCCCGAGCTGCACTGGTCGCTGGACGAAGGCGAGCCGCACGCACTGGTAAGGAAGCTGCAAGCCTCCAAGCCGTTCCCCGGCGCCCAGCGCGTGCTCACCATTGACGGCGTGCGCGTGGAGTATGCCGACGGCTTCGGCCTGGCGCGCGCCTCCAACACCACGCCGGTGATCGTGATCCGCTTCGAAGCCGACAACGCCGCCGCGCTGGAGCGCATCAAGACCGATTTCCGCGCCGCGCTGCAGCCGCTGAAGCCCGGCGCGCCCCTTCCTTATTAGCCTCCCGTTCCTGGGGAAGCAGGTCTGAACCGGGGCTTCAGGCGCACGTAGAGGGTCTTGTGCACGCGCGCGACCACCGCGCCGGCGCGGTCGCGAATCTCCACGTCGAACTCCGGCAGCACCTTGGCGCCGCTTTCTGCCTGCCCGCGGATGGATTCGACCATGTCCCCGGAGATCTGGAAACGGGCGGTGACGGTACCGCGGCCGGGAGCGACAAACTCGATCGACGCCGCCTGGTCCCAGATCAGGTAACGCTCGCCCAGGCGGTGCATCAGCAGCAGCGCGTAGAACGGGTCGGTCATCGCGAACAGGCTGCCGCCGAAGTGCGTGCCGACGTAGTTGCGGTTGATGAGGCGCGCGCGCAGCTCGACGACCGCTTCGCTCCAGTCGGCCGCGATGCTGCGCACGCGGATGCCGGCGCCCAGGAAGGGCGGCCAAAGATTCATTCCCCAGCGCAGCAGCCGCGGGCTCATGGGCCCGCGGCCTAGCGCCGCGCCGCGTCGTCGAGCAGCACGTTGCCGCGCCGCACGGCGGTGTTGAGCGCCTCGAGCGGCGGCTTGGCGCCGCTCCATACCGCCTCCAGCTCCTCGTGGATGATCCCGCGGATGCGGCGCAGCTCGCCCAGGCGGATGCCCCTGGAGTCGTTGGTCGGCTGCTTGAGGAGCAGCTGGCGCACCGCGATCTCGTGCTCCGGGTGGCCGCGGTAGAAGCCCTGCCGGCGCGACAGCTCGTAGGCCGCCGCCGTGAGGGGCACGTAGCCGGTGCGCTGATGCCAGAACGCCTGCACGTCGATGCTGGAGAGGTAGGCAAGAAAGCGCGCCACGCCGCGGTATTCGGCCACCGGCAGGCCGGCGATCACCCACAGGCCGCTGCCGCCGGCCAGCGTGTTCTGGGGCGCGTCGTCGAAGTCGTCGTAGTAGGGCAGCTGGGCCACGCCGAAATCGAACTGCGCGGCATCGCGCAGCCGGTCGTAGCTCGCGGAGGACGCGGTGAGCAGCGCGCATTCTCCCGAAGCGAAGCGCGCCTCGGCCTCGTCGTTGCGCCCGGAATAGGTGAAATAGCCCGATTTCCGCCACGACGAAAGCATGGAGATCCAGCGCACCATGAGCCGCGTGTTGAATGCCAGGCGCGCCGGGCCGTCGGCCATGCCGTTGTGATGGGTGGCGAACGCCTGGTTGTGCCAGACGCTCATGGTTTCCATCAGCACCCAGGAAGGCCAGGTGGTAGTGAACGCGCAGGAGCGGCCGGACTCGAGCAGCGTGCCGAGGACCGCCGGCATCTCGTACCAGGTGCGCGGCGGCTTCGACGGATCCAGCTTCGCTTCGCGGAAGGCGTCGCGGTTGTAGTAGAGCACCGGGGTCGAGATGTTGAACGGCAGCGCGAGCAGGCGGCCTTCTTCGTCGGCGAAGTAGGCGGACACCGCCGGCAGATACCGCGCGTTGCTGTCCGGCATGAGATGCCATAGCGGCAGCGACGCGCCGCTGCGCATCATGTCCGCGGTGGCGGCGTCCTGCACCTGCACGATGTGCGGGGAGCGGGGCGTGCCCTTGCGCAGCTCGATGTCGTCGGCGAGCACCGCATCGTACGGGCCCTGGAAGAACGACACCACGCGATAGTCGTTCTGGGAGGCGTTGAACCGGGCGACCAGCCGGTCGAGCTCGACGCCGAGCGGGCCGCTCATGGCGTGCCACAGGCGCACCTCCTGCGCCGCGTGGGCAGGCGCGGCAGCGCACAACAGGACCAGCAGCAGTTTCTTCATCGCGGCGCGGCGAGTATATAGTCCGGCGCATGGCGGATGCGCACCAATTTGCCGCGGCCCGGCTTTCGGCCCTGTACGCCGGCGGCGAGCTGTCCCCGGTCGAGGTCACCCGGCAGGCCATCGCGCGCATGGAAGCGTGGGAGCCGCGCATCAACGCCATGTACCGCATCGAACGCGAAGGCGCGCTCGCTGCGGCGGGCGTGTCCGAAACGCGCTGGCGCGCCGGCAAGCCGCTCTCGCCGCTCGACGGCGTGCCGCTCACCCTCAAGGAGAACATCGCCACGCGCGGCGAGCCGGCGCCGATTGGCACGCGCGCGAACGAGGACGCGCCGCCCCAGCCGGCCGACGCGCCGCCCGCGGCCCGTGCGCGCGAGGCGGGCTGCGTGATCCTCGGCAAGACCACCATGCCCGACTACGGCATGCTCTCCTCGGGGCTGTCCAGCCTGCACGGCATCACGCGCAATCCCTGGCGTACGGACCGGAACACCTCGGGCTCGAGCTCGGGCGCGGCTGCCGCAGCGGCGGCCGGGTACGCGCCGCTGCACCTGGGGACCGACATCGGCGGCTCGGTACGCCTGCCCGCCACGCATTGCGGCATCTTCGCGCTCAAGCCTTCGTTCGGCCGCGTGCCGATCGTGCCGCCGTTCATGGGCCGGGTCGCCGGGCCGATGACCCGCACGGTCGAGGATGCCGCGCTGCTCATGAACGTCGTCGCGCAGCCCGATGCGCGCGACTTCATGTGCCTGCCCCCTCAGGAGTGCGACTTCGCCGAGGACCTGGACGTGCTCGCCCCGAAGCTGGTCAGGATCGGCTTCCTGGCCGACATGGGCGTGGGGCTGCCGGTGCACCCCGAAGTGCGCGCGGCCGCCGAGTCCGCCGCGCGCGCGCTCGCCGGCGCCGGCTGCACCGTCGAGTCGATCCGCTCCTTTGTCACCGAGCAGATGATGGACGGGATGTGCCGCTTCTTCGAGGCGCGTTCCTACCGGGACATGATGCAGCTGTCCGCCCCGCGGCGAGCCCGCATCCTGCCTTTCATCGCCGAATGGTGCAGCTGGCGCGCCCAGGGCTTCACCGGAAGTGACGTGATGGACGCCTATTCGTGGGTCCTGGCGATGCGGGAGGCCGCGGTCGCGGCGACGTTGCCGTACGACTTCATCCTCTCGCCGACTTCGCCGATCCTGCCCTACGAGGCCGACCTCCCGGCGCCGGGGAACGACCCGCGCAACGCTCTGCCGCACATCGCGTTCACCGTACCTTTCAACATGTCCGGGCAGCCGGCAGCGTCGATCAACTGGACCGTCAGCGCCGATGGCCTGCCGATCGGCATCCAGCTCGCCGGCCGCAGGTTCGACGACCAGGGCGTCCTGAGAATCTGCCGCCTGGTCGAAATGCTGCGCCCGGCGCAGCGCGCCTGGCCGGACTGACGGGCGCGGGCCGCTACACTAGCGGCATGGAGCGACTGAATGCCGCCTCGATCGGCCTGGCCGGCGTGGATGTCCGCGTGGCGGAGCGCTGCGGCTCCACCAACAGCGTGCTGCTGAAAACGCCCGGGGAAGGCACGCTGCTGCTTGCGGCCGAAACGCAGACCGCCGGACGCGGCCGCCGCGGACGGCGCTGGCATAGCACGCCCGGCGCCGACCTGACCTTTTCCGTCGCGGCCACCGTGCGGCGCCCGGCGCGCGAGCTCGCCGCGCTGTCGCTGGTCGCCGGCGTGGCGGCCACGCGCGCCCTGCGCGAGGCCGGCGTGCACCGCGCCGCGCTCAAATGGCCGAACGACCTCGTCGTCGGCGTCGCCAAGCTCGGCGGCATCCTCGTGGAAACCCGCGCCGCCGCCGGCGGCACGCGCGCGGTGTTCGGCATAGGGATCAACTGCCGGCGCGCGCCCGGGCTCGAGGCACGCCTGCGCCGGCGGGTCGCGTTCCTGGACGCCTTCATCTCGCCCGACCGCAATGCGCTGATCCGCGACATTGCACGCAACCTGCTTGCCGCTCTGGAGCGCTTCGAGCAGAGAGGCTTCGACGCCGCCGACTGGGAAGCCTTCGACGCCCACGCTGGGCAGCGCCTGCGCGTGCGCCTCGCCGACGGCCGCACCCTGAGCGGCATCGCTTGCGGCCTGGCCGAGGATGGCTCGCTGCGCCTGCGCAACCGCAGGGGCGTGCGCGCGGTCACGAGCGGGCGGCTGGTGAGCGCGAGGACCGCGTGATCCTCGCCATCGATGCCGGGAACTCGCGCGTCAAGTGGGGCTGGCACGACGGCCGGGGCTGGGCGAGCGTGGCGACGGTGTCGCTTATCGAGTTCGCCGCGGCGAGCGACCACGTCAACCCGTTCTCGGTGACGCACGAGGATCCCGAGCGCATCATCATCTCCAACGTCGCGGGTGAAGGCGCGCACCACCTTCTGGTCAACTGGACCAGCATCTTCGACGCCGAGCCGCTATGGCTGCGCGCCGAGTCGCAGCGCTGTGGCGTCACCAACCAGTACGAGCGGCCCGAGCAGCTCGGCCCGGACCGCTGGGCCGCCCTCATCGCGGCACGCGCGGTGCATCACGGCCCCTGCCTGGTGGTCAACTCAGGCACCGCGACGACCGTCGACATGCTCACGGGAAGCGGGGTGTTCCTCGGCGGCGCGATCCTGCCGGGCGTGGAGCTCATGCGCTTCGTGCTGCACGAGCACACGGGGCGGCTGCCGATCCAGGAAGGCGGTCATCGCGACGCGCCGCGCAACACCGTGGACGCCATCGAGACCGGCTGCCGCCACGCGCAGGCGGGCGCGGTCGAGCGCATGTACCGGGTGTTCCGCGACCTGGAGCTGAATCCGCTGTGCCTCGTGTCGGGCGGCGCCGGCCGCCTGCTGGTCGACCAGCTCTCCATGCCGCGGCGCTACATCGAGAACCTGGTCCTGGACGGTCTGGCGCACATCGCGCGTGCCGAGCACGCGGCGGGGAGATGAGAGCCCTGTTCCTGCTCCTGGTGCTGGCGAACCTCGCCTTTTTTGCCTGGTCGCGGCATTACGTGCCGCACGACAAGCCGGCGGGCGATGCCCACCCTCTTGCGCGCCAGGTCGACCCGGAAAAGCTGAAGATCGTGCCGCCGGGCGAGCTGCGCGCACCGCCGGCGCCCAAGCCCGACGCCGCGCCGGTGTCCGCCGGACCGGTCGCCCCGGCCGCTTGTCTCGAGTGGGGCAGCTTCACGCTCACCGATTATCCGCGCGCGCAGAAGGCGCTCGAGCCGCTCGCGCTCGGCAACCGGTTGGGCGCGCGCCGCACCGAGGAGCTCGCCGCGTGGTGGGTGCACATGCCGCCGCAGGGCAGCCGCCAGGCGGCCCTGCGCAAGTCGGCCGAGCTGAAAGCGCTCGGCGTCGAAGACTATTACATCGTGAGCGACGAGAGCGAGTGGCGCTGGGCGCTTTCCCTTGGCGTGTTCCGCACCGAGGAGGCGGCGCAGGCGCGGCTCGCTGCGCTGCGCGCGCAAGGCGTGCGCACGGTGGCGCTCGTGCGGCGCGAAACCCTGGTGCCCAAGGTCTGGCTGCAGGTGAAGGGCGTCGATGCCGCCCTCGAAGCGAGCCTCACGGACATCGCCCGCAGGGTCGAGGGCAGCGAGCTGAGGAGCTGCCCCTAGAGCACCTAGCCGATGGGGTGGGCGCCACCCGGCACGTGCTGCGCCACCAGCGCGAGCAGCCGGTCGGAGCGCGCAGGCTTGGTGAGGTAGCCGACCGCGCCAAGCTCCTTGCCGCGGTGGTCGCCCTCCTCCATGGTGGTGAGGAAAATCACCGGAATCTGGGGCAGCGTCTTGTCGGCCTTGAGCGCTGCGATGAACTCGAAGCCGTCCATGTGCGGCATGTGGACGTCGGTGATGATCAGGTCGGGCGGACTGCGCAGCACGAGGTAGCCGGCGCTGATCGCGTCCTCGGCCACGTGCACAGCGTAGCCGGCCGCGCTCAGGTGCAGCCGCAGAAGCTCGCGGCTGTTGGCGTCATCGTCCACGACGAGAATGGTGGCGGCCATGGAGCGGTTCTTGGTGCTGGTGCGCGGACTCGAACCGCGGACCTACTGATTACGAATCAGTTGCTCTACCAGCTGAGCTACACCAGCGAGTGCACCGCAGCCTCGCTGCGGGAGGTCCGAATTATACGCCACACATTTTTTTGCACGCGGCGCCCCCCGTGAACTAGTGCCCGCGCCCCGCGCCGCGGCGCGCCGTTCGCTCCGGCTTTCCAGCCGCCGGTCGCGCAGCATTGGAGCCTTCGTCTTCCTCTCCGTAGCATCTGGCATGCCAAGAAAAGGAGATGTCATGGGCGGGGCCAGGGGATTCACGCTGATCGAGCTGATGGTGACGGTCGCTATCGTGGCCATTCTGGCCGCGGTGGCCTTGCCGGCCTATACCGACTACGTGCGGCGCGGCAAGATCACCGAGGCGACTTCCACGCTGTCCGAGCTGCGGCTGCGCGCCGAGAAATACTTCGCCGACAACCGGTCCTACCAGCCCAGCCCGCCCTCCGGCACGACCGTGGGCTTCAGCACGACAGCTAACGGGACCCAATACTTCACGTATGCCTGCGTCGCGGCGACGAGCGACACGTTCACCTGCACGGCGACCGGAGTGGGGGACCTGAGCGGCTTCGCTTACACCATCAACGAGTCCAACGTGCGCGCATCGGACTTCACCAGCGTGGCCGGGTTCAGCGACTGCGGTACCCGCTGGGTCACCAGGAAAGGGGAAGCATGCTAGTCCGGGTACAGCGCGGCGTCAGCCTGATCGAGCTGATGATCGGGCTCGTCATCCTCGGCCTGCTGCTTTTTCTCGCCTTGCCCAACTTCTCGATATTCCTGCAGAACACGCAGATCCGCAACGCCGGGGAATCGGTGCTGCAGGGGCTCAACCTCGCCCGCGCCGAGGCACTGCGCCGCAATTCCTCGGTGCGCTTCCAGCTCGTGAGCAACCTGACCTCGGGCTGCGCGCTGGCGAACAATTCGCTCAACTGGGTGGTAAGCATTACCAATCCTGCGGGCACCTGCCAGGAAGATCCTGGCGCCTTGTCTGCCGCGGGCATCATCCAGAAACAGTCGGCGAGAGACGGCACCCCCAACGTCGCCCTGGCGGCGGACGGCACCAGCGTCGTCTTCA
>DASUUN010000270.1:0-4597 GCA_036374055.1 Burkholderiales bacterium | reverse complement strand
GCCGACTTCATCGCCTCGGCCTGCGGGATGGTGCGCGGGAAGCCGTCGAACAGATATCCCCGGGCGCAGTCGGGCTGCGCCAGCCTGTCCCTGACCAGGCCGACGATGACGTCGTCGGACACGAGCTGGCCCGCGTCCATCACCTTCTTCGCCGCCGCGCCGAGCGGCGTGCCGGCCTTGATCGCCGCGCGCAGCATGTCGCCGGTGGAGATCTGCGGGATGCCGTACTTCGCGCAGATGAAAGCCGCCTGCGTGCCTTTGCCGGCGCCCGGCGGGCCCAGGAGGATGAGCCTCATGCGAGCATCTTACGGACCGCCTCGAGGTCCCGAGGCGTGTCCACCCCGGGAGGAATCTCCGCCTCGCTCACCGCGACCGCGATGCGGTGGCCGTGCCAGAGCACGCGCAGCTGCTCCAGCGCTTCGGTCTTCTCGAGGGGACAGGCGGGAAGGCGGGCGTACTCCTTGAGGAAGCCGGCGCGATAGCCGTAGATCCCCGCGTGCCGGTACCAGCGGCCCCCGGCCTCGCGCGGATAAGGAATCCGCGCGCGGGAGAAGTAGAGCGCGTAGCCTCGCGCGTCGAGCACCACCTTGACCACGTTCGGGTTGCCGAGCGAAGCCTCGTCGTGAATGGCGTGGCAGGCCGTGGAGACGCTCGCTTCCCCGAGCGAGCCGGCCACCTGCGCGATCAGGGCCGGCGCGATCAGCGGCTCGTCGCCCTGTACGTTGACCACGACGTCCCCGTCCGCCAGGCCAAGGTGCTGCGCCGCTTCCGCCAGCCGGTCGGTGCCCGAGGCATGCTCGGCGCGCGTCATGAGCGCCCTGTGGCCGTGCGCGCGCACCGCGGCGGCGATGCGCTCGTCGTCGGTCGCCACGTGCACGCCCGCCGCGCCGCTGGCCGCGGCGCGCTCGCAGACGTGCACCACCATCGGCTTGCCGGCGAGATCCGCCAGTGGCTTTCCCGGGAAGCGCGTCGAGGCGTAGCGCGCCGGGATAATGACGTGGAACTTCAACCGACTTCTTCTTCGGGGGGAAGCTTGCGCGCTTCCTCTTCGAGCATGACGGGAATGCCGTCCTTCACCGGATAGCCCAGACGGTCGGCGCGGCAGACGAGCTCGTTCGCGTCCTTGCGGTAGACCAGCTTGCCCTTGCACAGCGGGCACACCAGGATCTCAAGCAGCTTTGGATCGACGCCCATGCAGTTTTCCCAGAAGCCAGTCGCCGAACGCGGGATCGAGCCGCGCGGTCACCGGCAGCACCCACCAGTTCGCGCGCCCGTAGCGCCGCAATTTTACCGCGTCCTTCTCGGTCATCATCACCGGGGCCTCCGCGCCGAAGTCGAGCTCCTCGGGCGTCAGGGGGTGATGGTCGGGGAAAGGGTGCGGGACCACGCGCACGCCCAGGCGCGTCAGGTGCAGGAAGAAGCGGTTCGGATCGCCGATGCCTGCCACCGCGTGCACTTTCTGCCCGCGGAACGATCCCGCCGGGCGGCGATCGCGCGCGTCGGTCATGCGATGGACCGTGTCGCCCTCCAGCTTCATCCCGAACCCCGGCAGCGGCGAGCCGTGCGACACCACAGCGTCGACCGATCGCAGGCGCCGGGCCGGCTCGCGCAGCGGCCCGGCGGGCAGGAGAAAGCCATTGCCGAGGCCGCGCGAGTCGACCACCGCGATTTCCAGGTCGCGGCGCAGGCGGTAGTGCTGCAGCCCGTCGTCCAGGACCAGCACGTTCACGTCCGGGTGCGCTGCGCGCAGCGCCTCGATGACGGCCAGGCGGTTGGCGCCCACCCACACCGGGCAGCCGCTGCGCCGCGCCAGCACGATCGGCTCGTCGCCCACCTGCTCGGCCTCGTCGGCGACCGTGGCCGCGCGCGGCGCGGCCAGCTTCGCGCCGTAGCCGCGCGACACGATGGCGGGCGACCAGCCGTTGGCCTTCAGGAATTCGGCGATCCACAGCACCAGCGGCGTCTTGCCGCTGCCGCCCACCGTGAGGTTGCCCACCACGATCACCGGCAGGCCGGGATGGGCGCTCGGCAGCACGCGAATGAAGTAAAGGATTCTTCTGAGTGCTACGAGCAGGCCAAATGCGAGGCTGGCGGGCCACAGCAGCCACGCAAGCGGGCCGCGGCGGTGCCAGTGCTTCACGCTATTTCGTGGCCTGCGTGGTGAAGGTGATCTGCGACAGCCCGGCGATGCGCGCGGCCTCCATGACGCGCACCACGGCCTGGTGCGTGGCGGCCGCGTCGGCGCTGATCACCACCACCGGTTCCCTGGCGCCGCCGCCGGCGCGGCGCAGCTCGTCGGCGAGCTGCTCGACGCCGCGGAACGCGACCGCCTGCTTGTTCACCACGTACTGCCCCTGCGCGTTGACCAGCACGGCGATCTCGGCCGGCCGCTCGGGCTGCTTCTGGGCGTCGGCGGTCGGCAGGTTGATCTGCAGCTCGGTGTACTTCGAGTACGTGGTGGTGATCATGAGGAAGATCAGGATCACCAGCAGCACGTCGATGAGCGGCACGAGGTTGATCTCGAGCGGTTCCTTCTCCCGGCCGCGCTGGAAGTTCACCGCTGCACCGCTAGGAGCCCCTGCGGGGCTGCCCGGGAAAGTCCAGCCGCTCTCCGTGCAGGAGGTCCACCAGCTTGGACGCCTGCAGCTCCATCTCCACCACGTAGGTATCCACCTTGTTCCTGAAGTGGCGGTAGAAGATGAGCGCCGGGATAGCGATGGCGATGCCGAAAGCCGCGTTGTACAGGGCGATCGAGATGCCGTGCGCCAGCTGCTGGGGATTGGAGCCGGTGGGCGACTGCGAGCCGAAGATTTCGATCATGCCGATCAGGGTGCCGAACAGGCCGAGCAGCGGCGCGGCGGTGGCGATGGTCCCCAGCGTGGTGAGGAACCGGTCCAGCTGGTGCGCGACGCTGCGGCCGGCCTCCTCGATCGCCTCCTTCATCACGTAGCGCGAGCTCTTGTGATTGCGCAGTCCCGCGGCGAGCACGGTGCCCAGGGGCGAATCCCTGTCCAGCTTGTCGAGCACGTCTTCGGAAACCCCCTGCCGCTGGTAGACCGAGATCACCTGCTCGAGCAGGGTGGGCGGCACGATGCGCCTCGCGCGCAGGGTGATCGAGCGCTCGATGATCAGGGCGACGGCGATGACGGAAGCCAAGAGCAGCGGCCAGATGGGCCATCCCGCTGCCTGGATGATTGCGAACAACTGTTTTCCTTGTAATTGGGTCCGGTTCCGCGCGTGGACTTTAAGCAATCTGCCGCAGGGCGGCAACTTGCGCCCCGCATCACCGCTACAAGACGCCGCCCCGGAAGCGAGTCCCTGTAGTGGATTCCGCGATATCCACAAAAATCTGTGGATAAGTTTGTGGATTGTGGCTGACACGTGCCACCTATGCCTGTCACCAAGCGCGCGAAGACGGTTTCGGTCAAAAATTGAGCAGCGCATTCCCTCGAGCGAACAAGCCGTTACGCGAAAGAATCGGCGTCCACGCCGGACGCCGGCGGGCTGCGGCGACGCTCCGGCCGGCATGTGGATTAGTGTAGTCTCGCAGGCGCTGTTGACTTCGATGCAATACAACCCGCCACGCGATCCTGTAGCGCCCGCCGCCGGCGTTGTCACGGTGTCCCAGTTGCTGCGCAACGTGCGCGACGCGCTGGAGCGGCGTTTCGCGCTGACGTGGGTGCGCGGCGAGCTGTCGAATGTCTCGCGCGCGCCCTCCGGGCACTGCTATTTCACGCTCAAGGACGACGGGGCTCAGGTCGATTGCGTGATGTTTCGCAGCCGCCTCGCGGCGGTGGAATGGGAGCTGCGCAACGGAGAGCAGGTCGAGGTGCGGGCCCTCGCCACCCTCTACGAGCCGCGGGGCCGTTTCCAGCTCACCGTGGAGGCGATGCGCCGCGCCGGGCTCGGGCCGCTGTACGAGCGCTTCGTGCGCCTGAAGACCCGCCTGGAGCAGGAGGGCCTGTTCGATCCCTCGGCCAAGCGCGCGCTCCCCGGCCACCCGCGCTGCATCGGCGTGATCACATCGCTCGCGGCGGCGGCGCTGCGCGACGTGCTGACCACGCTGGCGCGGCGCAACCCGTCGATCCCGGTCATCGTCTACCCGGTGCCGGTGCAGGGCGAAGGCGCGGCCGGGCGCATCGCCGCCATGCTGGCGCGCGCCGGCGCGCGCGCCGAGTGCGACGTGCTGCTGCTGGTGCGCGGCGGCGGCTCGCTCGAGGACCTTTGGCAGTTCAACGAGGAAGCCGTGGCGCGGGCGATCCGCGCCTGCCCGCTTCCGGTTGTGGTCGGCGTGGGCCACGAGACCGATTTCACCATCGCGGATTTCGCCGCCGACCACCGCGCGCCCACGCCGACCGCGGCCGCCGAGCTGGCGAGCCCGTCGCGCGCCGAGCTGGCCGCGCGCCTCGCGGAGTGCGCGCGCTGCCTGGCGCGCGAGATGCGCCGCCGGCTGCAGTACGCCGCCCAGGGGCTCGACGCCTGCGCGCGCCGGCTGGTGCATCCTGCGGAGCGCCTGCGCTCGTCGCAGCAGCTGGTGACCCAGCTCTCGGCGCGGCTGGGCTTTTCCTTCCTGCACGCGGTGCGCTCGTGCGAGGCG
>DASUUN010000269.1:0-8828 GCA_036374055.1 Burkholderiales bacterium | reverse complement strand
CTTGGGCCGGCGGCCGCCCCAATAAAGCACCATCGGTCGCGCGATGTCCTTGCGCAATGCATGCTCGATCACGGACTTGATTGGCGCGAAGCCGGTGCCGGAGGCGACGAACACGATCGGCTTCTGCGAGTCCTCGCGCAGGAAGAAGGTGCCGAGCGGCCCCTCGAAGCGCAGGATGTCGCGCTCCTTCATCTTGCCGAACACGTGGTCGGTGAACTGGCCGCCCGGCACGTGGCGCACGTGCAGCTGGATCAGCTCGTCGTCGTGCGGCGCGTTCGCCATGGAGAAGCTGCGCCGCGAGCCGTCCTTCAGCAGGAATTCGATGTACTGCCCGGCGAGGAACTGCAGCCGCTCGTTCGCCGGCAGCCGCAGGTAGATCACCATTACGTCGTCGGCCAGGCGCTCGAGCTTCTGCACCCGGCACGGCAGCAGGCGCACCTGGATGTCCTTCGCCGCGCCGATCGTGCGCGCCTCGATCACGAGGTCGGTCAGCGGGCGCGCCTGGCAAAGCAGCGCCTTGCCCTGCGCCCGCTCCTCCTCGGTGAGCGTCTTCGCCTGGTAGACGCCATAGTCGACGCGACCCTCGACGATGCGTGCCTTGCAGCTGCCGCAGGCGCCGTTGCGACAGCCGTACGGCAGCACCAGGTCCTGGCGCAGCGCCGCGGTGAGCACCGACTCGCCATCCTGCACCTCGAAGGCGTGGCCGCTCGGTTGGACGGTGACCTTATGCATAAAATGGGCGAATGAAACACCTGCTGATTGCCGGCTTCGGCGATATCGCACGCCGCGCGGTTCCGCGCCTCGAGCGCCGCTTCGAAATCCTGCGGCTGTCGCGCGCTTGCGGATTCGACCTGGATCGCCCGGAAACCCTCGCCCTGCAGCCGGCCGACGCACTGCTGCATTGCGCGCCGCCGCCCGGCGAAGGAGAGACCGATTCCCGTACCGCGCACCTGCTCGCGGCGCTGGAAAAGGCCCGCATTCTACCGGCTCGGGTGGTCTACGTCAGCACGAGCGGCGTATACGGGGATTGCGCGGGCGCCCTGGTCGACGAATCGCGTCCGCCCGCGCCGCAAACTCCGCGCGCGCGGCGCCGGCTCGACGCCGAGCGGCGCCTTGCACAATGGTGCAGGTCGCGCGGCGTGCCGCTGGTCGTGCTGCGCGCGCCCGGCATCTATGCGGCCGATCGGCTGCCCCTCGCGCGCCTGCGCGCCGGCACGCCGGCGCTGCGGCCCGAAGACGACGTCTACACGAATCACATCCACGCCGAGGACCTGGCGGCGATCGTCTCGCGCGCTCTCGAGGACGATGCGCCCGCGGGCATCTACAACGCGAATGACGACACCGCGATGAAGGCGGGCGACTGGTTCGACCTGCTTGCCGACCGGTACGGATTGCCGCGGCCACCGCGTGTAGCCGGCCCCCTATCCTCGTTCCTGAGCGAGTCGCGCCGCCTGGACAACCGCAAGCTGAAGCGCGACATGGGAATCCGATTGCAATACCCGACGGTTCACGAGGGCTTGGGCTATGAGCAGCCTCTTGGTATTGACCAACCTGCCTGACCGGGCGGCCGCCGAGCGCATTGCCGACACGCTGATCGGCCAGCAGCTCGCCGCCTGCGTCAACATCCTGGCCCCGTGCCGCTCGGTCTACCGCTGGAAGGGCGAAGTGCAGCACGACGAGGAGCACCCGGTGCTCATCAAGACGACCGCGGAGCGCTATCCGGCGCTGGAGCAGGTGCTGCGCGCCGCCCACCCCTATGAACTCCCCGAGATCATTGCGGTCCCAATCGAGCGCGGCCTGCCGGCGTATCTCGCCTGGGTCGCCGGGGAAACCAGGCCTTGAAAAGACTCGTCCTCTTCCTGTCGTGCCTGCTGCTGGCGGCGCCGGGGCTCGCCCAGCTGAAGCTCGGCGGGGCCGCCGACGACCTGCTCGAGCCGGAGAAGGCCTTTCGTTTCTCGGCGCGCACGCTGGACCCTGCGACCGTGGAGGTGAGCTTCGTCATCGCCGACGGCTATTACATGTACCGCGAGCGGTTCAAGTTCGCCGCCGAAGGCGATCCGCAGGTCACGCTGGGCGCCCCGGAGCTGCCGCCGGGGAAGAAGTACAAGGACGAGTTCTTCGGCGAGACGGAGATCTACCGCAAGTCGGTGCGCATCCTGCTGCCGGTGCAGGGAGAGGGGCGGCTCGACCTGAAAGTCACCTCGCAGGGCTGCGCCGACGTAGGCGTGTGCTACGTGCCGATGGAGTCCACGGCGACTTTGCGGGTGGCGGCGGACCTCCCGAGCCTGAGCGAGGCGCCGCGCCGGGTGGACGCTGTCCCGACCTTCTCCCTCTTCGCGAGCGATGTCGACATCGCCCGCCTGTTCGAGGGCAATCTGCTGCTGGTTCTCGGCGGATTCTTCGTCTTCGGCCTGCTGCTCACCTTCACCCCGTGCGTGCTGCCGATGATTCCCATCCTCTCCGGCATCATCGCCGGCGAAGGCAAGAGCCTCAACCGAGGGCGCGCGCTGACGCTGTCGCTTTCCTACGTGCTGGGGATGGCGGTGGCGTATGCCGCGGCGGGCGTGGCGGCCGCCTTTTCCGGGTCGCTGCTGGCGGCAGCTCTGCAGAACGCCTGGGTGCTCGGCACCTTCGCCCTGGTGTTCGTGGTGCTGGCGCTGTCCATGTTCGGCTTCTACGAGCTGCAGCTGCCGGGCTTCCTGCAGCATCGCCTGCACTCCGCGCATCGCAAGCTGCAAGGCGGGCGCATCGCGTCGGTGGCGGGCATGGGGGTGCTTTCCGCGGTGATTGTGAGTCCCTGCGTGGCGGCGCCGCTGGCCGGCGCGCTGCTCTACATCTCGCAGACGCGCGACGTCGCCCTCGGCGGCGCCGCGCTGTTCGCCATGGCGCTAGGTATGGGCGTGCCCCTGGTCGCCGTCGGCGTGTCGGAAGGGGCGCTGCTGCCGCGGGCAGGCGCCTGGATGCAGTCGGTGCGCAGGTTCTTCGGCGTGCTGCTGCTCGCGGTCGCCATCTGGGTGGTCTCGCCGGTCCTTCCGGCGGTCGCCGTGATGCTGGCCTGGGCCGCGCTGCTGATCGGCGCGGCGATGTTCCTGCGCGCCATCGATCCGCTGCCGGCCTCGGCGTCGGGCTGGTCGCGATTGTGGAAGGGCGCGGGAATCATCGCGCTGGTCGCAGGCGTGGCCCTGCTGGTAGGCGCGCTGTCGGGCAGCCGCGATCCGCTGCGGCCGCTGGCCGGCCTCACGCAGGGCGGCGCCCGGGTGGAGTCGAAGCTGCCGTGGACCCGGGTGGCTTCGCTCGCCGAGCTGCAGGAGCGGCTCAATGTGCCCGGCAAACCGGTCATGCTCGACTTCTATGCCGACTGGTGCGTCTCCTGCAAGGAGATGGAGGCCTTCACGTTCTCCGATCCGCAGGTCCGGGCGCAGCTCGACGGCATGCTGCTGCTGCAGGCGGACGTGACGGCGAACAACGAGGCAGACCGCGCCCTGCTGAAGCGCTTCTCGCTGTTCGGCCCGCCCGGCATCATCTTCTTCGATGCGCAGGGGCGCGAGATCCGCGGCCTGCGCGTGGTCGGCTACCAAAGCGCCGAGCGCTTCCTCAAAACTCTTTCGCTCGCGACAGCGCCTTAGCGGCGTCCAGCGCAAAGTAGGTGAGCACGCCATCGGCCCCCGCGCGCTTGAAGGCAAGCAGGTTCTCGAGCACGCAGGATTCGGGCAGCCACCCCCTGTCGATCGCGCCGCGCAGCATCGAATACTCGCCGGACACCTGGTAGACGTAGGTCGGCGCCTTGAACTCGCCCTTCACGCGCCGCACGATGTCGAGGTACGGCAGCCCCGGCTTCACCATCACCATGTCGGCCCCCTCTGCAAGGTCGAGACCCACTTCCCACAGCGCCTCGTCCGAGTTCGCCGGATCCATCTGGTAGGTTTTCTTGTCGCCTTTGCCCAGATTCTTGGCGGACCCGACCGCGTCGCGAAACGGCCCGTAGAACCCGGAAGCATACTTGGCCGAGTACGCCATGATCTTCGTGTGGATGTGCCCGGCCTTTTCCAGCGCGGCACGGATGCGGCCGATGCGGCCGTCCATCATGTCCGAGGGCGCCACGATGTCGACGCCGGCGCGCGCCTGGACCAGCGCCTGCTTGACGAGGACTTCCAGGGTAACGTCGTTGAGGATGTAGCCGGTGCGGTCGATCACGCCGTCCTGGCCGTGCGTGGTGTAGGGATCGAGCGCGACGTCGGTCATCACTCCCAGCTCGGGAAAGCGCTTCTTGAGCGCCGCGACCGCGCGCGGCACGAGCCCTTTCGGATTGAACGCCTCGCGTCCGTCGGCCGTCTTCAGGCGAGGCTCGATGGCCGGGAACAGGGCGAGCGCCGGAATGCGCAGCTTCAGGCACTGCTCGGCTACGCCGAGCAGCTTGTCGAGCGTCATGCGCTCGACGCCCGGCATGGAAGCCACGCTCTGCGTGCGGCCTTTGCCGTCGATGATGAACACCGGGTAGATCAGGTCCGCGGCGCTCAGGACATGCTCCCTCATCAGGCGGCGGGAAAACTCGTTGCGGCGCATCCGCCGCATGCGGACCGCCGGAAACTGGCCGTATACCTTCATCGCTGATTCATTGGAAGTTTTTCCCGTGGGAACTTTGCCCGGGCGAACGCATCTTACCTTCAGACGATGTTTATCGTCTCCCGCTTCTCCTCCCTGAGCGGGTGCCTTAATTCAAAGTTAAGGCGTTTTTACCCCCGGTTTATATCCCCTTTACCGGGGGTTTTTTATTCTCGCGGCCTGCGGAGCCCGGCTTCTCCAGCCACTGCTCCAGCAGGCTGCGGCATTCTTCTACCCCCTGTCGCGTAACGCTCGAAAAGAGGATGACCTGCCCGTCCAGGGCCGATTGCATTCTCTTCAGCACCGCGGCCTGCTGCGGGCGCGTCAGCTTGTCCGCCTTCGAGAGCAGCACGAGCAGCGGCAGATTGCCGAGAAAACCGATGAGCTGGGCGTCCAGCGGCGTCAGCGGATGGCGTGCATCCATGATGACGACCACGCCCGCCAGCGTGTCCCGCGAGGTGATGTAGTCCCCGACCAGCGCCTGCCATTGCGCGCGCATCGCCTTGGGGACGCGCGCGAACCCGTAGCCCGGCAGGTCCACGAGGCGCGCCCCGTCGCCGAGCGCGAAGAAATTGATAGTCTGCGTGCGCCCGGGCGTCTTGCTGGTGAAGGCAAGGCGCTTGCGGCCGAGCAGCGCGTTGATCGCGCTCGACTTGCCGACGTTGGAGCGGCCCGCGAATGCGATCTCGGGCGGGCCCGGCGGCGGCCGGTCGGCGGCGCTTGCGCTGGAAGCGAGAAACGTGGCCTGCGAGAAGGCGTTCATTGGCTGCCGAAAGGCGGGAATTCTAATAAAATCGCGCCTTTCGTCGGGATCAGGGGACACAATTGCTTCGAGCATTGGTGCTTAGCGCGCTCGTCGTCATCGTCGGCGGCGTTCATGCCCAGGACGCCGCCAAGGCGCAACAGATTGCCGGCCAGGTGTGCGCGGCCTGCCACGCCGCGGACGGCAACAGCGTAGCGGCGGCGAATCCGAAGATCGCCGGCCAGATCCCGGAATACCTGCACAAGCAGCTGGCCGACTTCAAAGGGCAGGGCGGCAAGAAGCCGGTGCGCGAGAATGCCATCATGACGCCCATGGTGGCGAACCTGTCGGATGCCGACATGAAGAATCTGGCCGCGTTCTATGCCGGGCAGCAGGTCAAGCCGGCGGGCGCGACGGACAAGGACCTTGCGGGGCTCGGCCAGAAGCTCTGGCGGGGCGGCAATGCCGCCACCGGCGTGCCGGCGTGCGCCGGCTGCCACGGGCCGGCCGGCTTGGGCATTCCGGCGCAGTATCCCCGGCTCTCGGGCCAGTTCGCCGAATACCTCGCCGCGCAGCTGAGGCTGTTCCGGGATGGGGCGCGCGCAAACGACCCGAATGGAATGATGCGCGGCGTGGCGGCGCGGATGACCGAGCGCGAGATCCGCGCGGTGGCGGAATACGCGGCAGGGCTGCGCTAGCGGCCGGAAATAATTGCCGTCCTGGGGTGTTAGCCACAGGATTCGAGCTAACCCTCAGGAGGAGCACAGTGAAGAGAACCGCAACCGTTGCAGCCGTAGCAGCAATCGCCTTGGGCGCGGTCGCAGGCGCCGCGCTGGCGCAGGCGAAGCCCGAAGTGCTGGTCAAGCAGCGCCAGGCTGGCATGACCTTGATTGCGAAGTATTTTGGCCCGCTCGGGGCCATGGCGCAGGGCAAGGCGCCCTTCAACGCCCAAGTGGTGCAGCGAAACGCCGACTACCTCGCGGCGCTTTCGCAGATGCCCTGGGACGGCTTCCACCCCAGCACCGCCAGCGAAAAGAGCCGCGCCAAGCCGGAGCTTTTCAAGGAGACGCAAAAGGTCAATGAGCTCGCAGAGCGGCTGCAAAGCGAGGTGAAGAAGCTGCAGACGGCCGCCAAGGGCGGCAACGAGGGCGCGATCAAGGCGCAGATCGGCGCGGTCGGCAAGGCGTGCGGCGCCTGTCACGACGCGTATCGCGAGAAGCAATAAGGTCGCTCGATGCGTGGCAGCAGAAGGGGTGGCAACACCCCTTTTTCATTTTTTGCCGTGCTGGTGCTGGGCCTGGTCACGGCCAGCGCGTTGGCGCAGGGTGACGCGAAGCGCGGCGAATACGTCTCGAAAGCGGCGGGCTGCCTCGGCTGCCATACCGAAGATATGCCGGATGCGCAGCCCTACGCCGGCGGCCGTGAGCTGAACACGCCCTTCGGCACCTTCTTCGGTCCGAACATCACCCCGCATCCTCAGGCAGGCATCGGTCGCTGGAGCGAGCAGGATTTCGTGCGCGCGATGCGCATGGGGGCGCGCCCGGACGGCGCGCACTACTATCCCGCGTTTCCGTATCCGTCGTTCACGCGTGCCACCGATCAGGACCTGCGCGACCTTTGGGCCTACCTGCGCAGCGTGCCGCAAAGCGATCGCAGGAGCCGTGAGCACGACCTTGGCTTTCCGTTCCGCTGGCGCTGGCTGGTCTGGGGGTGGAAGCTGCTGTTCTTCTCGCCTGGCGCCTTCACGCCGAACCCGGCGCAAAGCGAGACGGTGAATCGCGGGGCGTACCTCGCCAATGCCCTGGGGCACTGCGGCGAATGCCATACGCCGCGCAATTTCCTCGGCGGCCCGAAGAAGGACCGCCACCTTGCCGGCGCCAAGGTCGGCGAAGCGACCGCGACCAATCTCACGCCGACGCGGCTGAAGAAAGTCTCGGACGACTATCTGCGGGAGGTGCTGCAGACCGGACTGACCCCGGACGGCGATATCCTCTCGGAGGCCATGAGCGAAGTCGTGCGAAATACCACGAGCCAGCTGACCCGGCAGGACCTCGACGCGCTGATCGCTTACCTGCGCTCGCTGCCGCCATTGCCGGACGAGCCGAAATAGCGTGGAATAGGGTCCCCTTCCACCCTGTTCCCACCATGAACGAAGCCCAGCGCCTGGTCGACCTGATCCCGCGGCTGCGGCGCTATGCCCGCGCACTGGTGGGCGACCGGGCCACTGCCGATGACCTGGTGCAGGATACCCTCGAGCGCGCATGGGCGAAGCTGCACCTCTACCGCCGCGGGACCGATCTACGGGCCTGGCTGTTCACCGTCATGCATAACGTGCACGTAAACCGGGTGCGCGCCGCGCGCCCCACCGACATGCTCGAGGAAGAGATGCCCGAGCTCGCGCAACGCGCGTCGCAGGGCGACGCGCTGCTGGTGCGCGACCTCGATCGCGCCATCGCCCGGCTGCCTGCCGAGCAGGCCGCCGTGCTGCTGCTCGTCTCGCTCGAGGAGATGAGCTACGAGGAAGTGGCGCGCACGCTCGGTATCCCGATCGGCACGGTGATGTCGCGCCTGTCGCGCGCGCGGGAGAAGCTGCGCGCGATGATGCTCGGCCAGTCGGCCGCCGCGAAGCTCAAGCTGGTGAAATGAGCGAAACGCCGATTACCGACGCCGAGCTGCAAGCCTACGCCGACGGCCGGCTGGACGAGGCGCGCCGCCTCGCAGTGGAAGCCTGGATCGCCGCACGGCCGGAAGAGGCCGAGCGTGTGGCGGATTACCGGCGGCTCGGCGATGCGCTGCGCGCCGCGTACGACCCGGTGCTCGCCGAGCCCGTGCCTGATCGCCTGCGCCAGGCGCTGCGCCCTGCGCGGCGGGTGTGGCGCTACGCGGCCGTGGCCGGGTGGCTCGTGGCCGGCATCGCCATCGGCGTCGTCGCGGGCTGGCAGCTGCACGAGCGTCAGCCGGCTGCCGTGCCCTCGACCGACGCGGGCGCGCTCATGGCGCACCGCGCGGCGATCGCGCATGCTACCTACTCTCCCGAGGTGCGCCATCCGGTAGAGGTCGGCGCGGACCAGGAGGCGCATCTGGTGGCCTGGCTGTCCAAGCGCCTGGGCGCGCCGCTGCGCGCGCCCAAGCTCGAGGCGGTGGGCTACAGCCTGGTGGGCGGCCGGCTGCTGCCCGGGGAGAGCGGGCCGGTCGCGCATTTCATGTACCAGTGCAACCAGGGCACGCGCGTCACGCTGTACGTGCGCACCGAAGCGGCCAACAACAACGAGACAGCCTTCCGCTACGCAAAGGAGGGCAACGTGCGCGTGTTCTACTGGATCGACCGCAAGCTCGGCTACGCGCTGTCCTCCGGCGACATCAGCAAGGACGACCTGTTCAAGGTCGCCAACGCGGTCTACCAGCAGCTCAATCCCTGAGCACTGCTTCAGTGCCGCCACGCGCCCGCGTGCACCGGCCTGGTGATTCCAAACAGCCTCTCACC
>DASUUN010000268.1:0-2002 GCA_036374055.1 Burkholderiales bacterium | reverse complement strand
GACCCGGTGCAGCTCGATGCCGCCGGGCTGCACGCCTTCCTCGACGGCAAGACGGTGCTGGTGACCGGCGCCGGCGGCTCCATCGGCTCGGAGCTGTGCCGCCAGATCGCGCGCTTCGCGCCGGCGCGCATCGTGCTGCTGGACAGCTCCGAGTTCGCGCTCTACACCATCGAGCAGGAGTTCCGCGACCAGCATGCCGGCACGCCGATCGCGGCGGTCATCGGCGATGCGAAGGACGAGCGCCGCATGGCCGAGGTGGTGGAGAGGTTCAAGCCGCAGGTCGTGTTCCATGCCGCGGCCTACAAGCACGTGCCGCTGATGGAGCAGGACAACGCTTTCCAGGCGGTGGAGAACAACGTGCTGTCCACGCTGGTGGTGGCGCGCGCCGCGGCGCGCGCCGGCGCGGAGAAGTTCGTCCTGGTGTCGACCGACAAGGCGGTGAACCCGGCGAACGTGATGGGCGCCTCGAAGCGCCTGGCGGAGCTCGCCTGCCAGGCCCTCCAGGAAGAAGGCACGCAGCGAGTCACTCAGTTCGTCATAGTCCGCTTCGGCAACGTGCTGGGGTCCACCGGCAGCGTCGTGCCGCGCTTTCGCGAGCAGATCGCGCGCGGCGGGCCGGTGACCGTGACCCACCCGGAGATCCAGCGCTACTTCATGTCGATCCCGGAAGCCACGCAGCTCGTGCTGCAGGCGGCGCTGATGGGAAAAGGCGGCGAGATCTACGTGCTCGACATGGGGGAGCCGGTGAAGATCGCCGACCTCGCGCGCGACCTGATCCGCCTGTCGGGCTATTCCGAGGCCGACATCCGCATCGAGTACACCGGCCTGCGGCCCGGCGAGAAGCTCTACGAGGAGCCGCTGGCGGATGCCGAAACCACGCTGCCCACCCCGCATCCGAAGCTGCGGATTGCGCGCGTGCGCACGCAAGCCGGTACTTCGGTGGAAGCGATTCTCGCGTGGCTGGCGGGACCGCGGGAGGTGCACGCCGAGGCGGTACGCGCGAAGCTGCGCGAGTGGGTGCCGGAATACCGGCCCGGCGGCTGACGCTTCAGCCGTCTACGCGGGCGAAGCGGTACCAGTGGCTCGCGGTGCCTGCGATGGGCACCACGGCGAAAATCGCGCCGTAGGTCGATTCCTTGACGTGCGCCACGAGCTTGCCGTTGGACAGGGCGAACTCGATGGTCACGTCTTCGCGTCCGGCCACCACGTCCGCGGCCACCCAGCGCTTGCTGCGCACCACGAGCATGCCGTTCTTGCACCGGAACTCGCCCGCCTGGGTCGTCAGCGTGCGCTTGAAGAGAAGCTGCTGGTCGTCCCACGCACTGATCTCGAGCACGCCTTCCTGCGGGAGCGCGAGCCCGACGCGGCGGACTTCCTTCCAGGCGCTGTGATGCCCGAACAGGCCGTAGGTCAGCGAAGGCTCGGCGCTTGTGCCGGCCGATTCGCCGCGGTCGGCGTAGGTGCCGGCGAAGCGCGCGCAGTTCGCCGCGGCCGGCTGCGGCAGCGGGTCCCAGGCCTGCGGGTACTGCTCCTCCGTAACCGCGCAGCCCGCGAGGCACATCGACAGAAGAAGACCGAGGCGCATGACACCATTCTGCGCCCGGGCCTGTTACGCGAAGCCGTAATAGTTCCGGAACCAGGCGGCAAAACGGGCCAGACCGTCCTTTAGTTGCGTGGATGGTACAAAGCCGACCGCTTGCTGCAGCGCATGAGTGTCGGCATAGGTCGCCTTCACGTCGCCGGGCTGCATCGGCTTCATTTCCACTGTGGCTTTTTTCCCGAGCGCCCGCTCCAGCTCGGCGATGTAGTCAAGCAACGACACGGGCTGGTGGTTGCCGATGTTGTAGACGGCATAGCGCGACGGCCGGTCCAGGACGCGGATAGTGCCTTCCACCACGTCGTCGACATAGGTGAAGTCGCGCTGCATGTCGCCGTGGTTGAACACCTGGATCGGCCGGCCCTCCATGATCGCTTTCGAGAACAGCATCGGCGACATGTCCGG
>DASUUN010000267.1:0-2540 GCA_036374055.1 Burkholderiales bacterium | reverse complement strand
CGCGATCACGCCGTCGGCCCAGGCGTCGGATTCGGCGCGCACCACGTCGAGGAAGCGCCCGAGCAGCGGCGTATGGATCAGCGCGAGGCACTCGTCGGCGACGATCTCGCTCGACACCATGAGGATGTCGGCGCGGTACGCTGCGAACAGCGCGCGGTTCGCCTGCAGGTTCTGGCGCAGGATGGTGAAGAGCCGCGGGTTGATCTCGCGCGCGGTCACCGCGATCGAGAGGTTGGTGATGTCGTCGTCCGTGCCCGCGACGACGCCCACCGAGCGCTCGATGCCGGCCTCGACGAGGGTCGGCGCCTCGGTGCCTTCGCCTCGCACCGAGGCAAGGCCGTCGACCGGGCGCTCGTGCGGGTCCACCACGGTGACGTCGAGCCCGTGGCCGCGGAAGGCCTGCACCACTTCGCGCCCGAAGCGGCCGTAGCCGCAGACCACCCAGTGGCCGCGCGGCGGCGCGGTCTCGGGCTCGAGGGTGGTGCCGGGCAGCCCGGTAAGCCAGGAAAGCAGCCGGTAGCTTCCGGGCGAAGCGATCGCGAGCGCGAGATAACCGCCGAACTTGGCGAACGGATTGATGATGTGATCGGTGCCGAAGGACGCCATATTGGCTGCGGTCTCGCGGCTCATGGCGCGTGCGAGCACCGGGATGGCGGGATGCAGCAGCCGCACCGCCATCGCCACCGCGAGGTTCGCCTGGTCTTCGTTGGTGAGCGCGAGCACGCCGCGGCACTCGCGCCGCGAGAGCCCCGCGGCGATCAGGTTCTCCGGGACCTTCGCATCGGCGGCAAGCGCCGGCGGATCTTGCGCGAACTCCAGGAGCTCGGCCTCCTCGACGCGCACCGGGTCGATGTCGACGAGCGCGAAGCGCCGCCCGAGCGCATCCAGCGCGCGCCCGACCAGCATCCCGGTCTCGCCGAAGCCGCAGATCAGGTAGAACGGCTCCGTCAATCCGTGCACCTGGCGGCGGAAGCGGCCGGCCACCAGCGCGCTGCGGAAAGCCGGGTCGCGCGCGAGCGCGAGCAGGCTCGCGACGAGGTAGGCCCAGCCGGTCACCGACCCGAAGATGATCACCGTCACCCACAGGCGCTGGGTCTCGGTGAAGTCCCTGGGGATCTCGCCGAAGCCAATGGTCGTGGCGGTGTAGGCCATGAAATAGAGCGCCTGCGCCACCGTGAAGTGCCACGGCTTTCCGACTTCGTCCACGCCGGGTATCAGCACTAGCCCGACGATACTCACCGCGAACACCGCAATAATCGCGAGGATCGGCGCGCGCAGGCGCCGCAACGCGAGGAAGAAGGCGCTACCCATGCGCTAGCGCCGTTGGACGACCGTCTCCACGATGAGGATGCTGACCGACACCACGTTGGCAAGCAGGGCGCCCGCGGAAAGCGACACGATGCTCGCCATGTCGCCCGCCAAGAACCACACCAGGGCGGCCGCGGCGAGCTGGAGCACCGCTACCAGGCTGGTCGCGAGATGGATCGCCCCCACCTGCGTGCGGTCGCCGAACTTGAGCACGGTGGCGATGATGTTTACCACGAACGCCCCGAAGAACTCCCACAAGTGGTGGTGCGCCGGGTTGTCCACGTCGCCGTACACGAAGCCAAAGTTGAGCGTCGCGGCGAGCACGATGAAGAAGCCAAAAACTACTTTTTCGAGGTTCATGGCGGATGGGGGGTTTGGGGTCAGAGCCCGGATTTTGTTGGTCCTCGGATTCTGGGCTCTGCCCCGGAATTTATCGACCGTAGAATCGCCCCAAGCGCGTCCAGGTGGCCATCATCGGCGCCGGCCCGGCCGACCTGCTCCTCGGACAAGCTCCGGCACCGAGCCCGCATCGAGGCCGTGATCCCTCGATCTGCCGCAACCGCCACTGCCCCGGCCGGCCAAATGCTTTCCCGGCCGAGGTCGGCGAATGCACGCCGGCTGATGACTTTGAAAAAGCGCCTCGTGGACCTCACTTTGCCGGCGAAACCATTCATGCCGGGAAGCCGCCGCCGAACAGCAGGAGCTCGTTTGTGCGCAATGCGGCGGTTACGCGAGCCGAAAGATCCTGCTTGAGCGCATCGGCGACGAGGCGGCCCTAGACGCGCGACGGGCGCGCGATCGACTTAAGAAGGAACCCAGCAACCGCTAGCTGCCGCCAACGCCGCGCGGTGCGGGGCTAAGGCCGATGGCAAGTCACTGCTTTAGCCTGCGTTGAAAAGACAGGCGTGCCAAGGGCGGGCCCCGCTTCCGCTGTGACGCGCTTCAAGAATCCCGGTTCCCAACGCCAGCCATGTAAACGATGCCAGGCGTCAGCTCCGGCTGCTCAGGCCGCGCGCACTTCGATCTTGCGCGGCCGGATCTCCGGACGCTTGGGGATGCGCAGCGTGAGCACGCCATCCTTCAGATTCGCCTCGACGTTGTCGGTCTCCAGCTCGGGGCTCAAAGCGAAGGTCCGCTGGTAGCGGGTCGCGCGTACATCGGCGTAGACGGCTTCCATGCCCTCGGGCATGTCGATGCGCGCCTCGGCCTCCACGTCGAGCCGGTCGCGATTC
>DASUUN010000266.1:0-3469 GCA_036374055.1 Burkholderiales bacterium | reverse complement strand
CATGCGCATGGTGGTCGACTTGCCGGCGCCGTTGGGGCCGAGGAAGCCCAGCACCTCGCCGCGCTCGACGCCGAAGGACACGCCGTCAACCGCGCGCTTCGCGCCGAAGGCCTTCACCAGGTTCTCGATCTTGATCATCGTCGCGCGATTTGGGGCTGGGTGCCGGGGTTTCAAGGCACGGGACTAGAATCGGAAGGTCGGCATTCTCGCACACCCAACCGGGAGAAAAACCTTATGAAAGCCGTAAGAAAGCTGCTCCTCGCCGTGTTCGCCGGCGCCCTTGCCACGCTCGCCGCCGCACAGCCGCAGCTCAAGATGATGATTCCTGCCAACCCCGGGGGCGGCTGGGACCAGACCGGGCGCAACCTCGCCGCGGCCATGCAGAGCGCGAAGCTCGTCTCGGGGGTGCAGTTCGACAACAAGGGCGGCGCCGCCGGCACCATCGGCCTCGCGCAGTTCATCAATTCCTCGAAGGGCGACCCGAACGCGGTGATGATCGGTGGCATGGTGATGGTGGGCGGCATCATCCTCAACAAGTCGCCGGTGAAGCTCGAGCAGGTGACGCCGATCGCGCGGCTCACCAGCGAGTGGGAGGTGATCGTGGTGCCGGCTTCCTCGCCGCACAAGACGCTCGCCAGCCTGCTCAAGGCGTTCAAGGAGAACCCCGGCAAGGTGTCCTGGGGCGGCGGCTCGGCGGGCGGCACCGACCACATCCTGATCGGCCTGATCGCGAGGGAGGTCGGGGTCGAGCCGGCGAAGGTCAACTACGTGCCCTTCAAGGGCGGCGGCGAGGCCGTGGCGGCGATCCTGGGCGGGCACGTCACCGCCGGGGTCTCGGGCATCGGCGAGTTCGCCGAGCACGTTAAGGCGGGCAAGATGCGCGCGCTCGCGCAGTCCGCTCCTTCCCGCGTTGAGAACATACCGTCTTTGAAAGAGCAGGGCATCAACGTCGAGCTCGGCAACTGGCGCGGCATCTTCGGCGCGCCCGGCATCAGCCGGCAGCAGCGCGACGCGCTGGTGAAGCTGGTGAAGGATGCGACCGAGACCCCGGCCTGGAAGTCCACTCTCGAGAAGCTCGGCTGGGAGGGCGTATTCCTCGGCGGGGATGACTACGCGCGCTTCATCGAGGAGGACATCAAGCGCGTCGGGGCGATCATCAACTCGCTCGGCATCAAGAAGTAGGCCGCGTGCGCCGCGCGGCGGCGGAGCTGGCGCTCTCGGCGGGCGTGCTCGCGCTCGGCGCGGGTGCGGCCGTCGGCACGGCGCTGCTCCCCTCCGAGGGCGGCTACGCGGGCATCGGGCCGAATTTCTTTCCGGGCATCGTCGCCGCCGGCCTGCTCACCCTCGGCGTGTGGCTGGGCTTCGAGGCGCTGACCGGCCGCTGGCGCCGCGCCGACGAAGGAAGAAGTACTTTCGAAAAGGCTCCGTTTCTGTGGATCAGCGCCGGGCTCTTCGCTCAGATGGCGCTCGTCGGTCCCGGCGGCTTCGTCGTCGCCGGCACAGCGCTCTTCGCCTGTGTGGCGCGCGGCTTCGGCAGCCGCTGGGTGGCGCGCGACCTCGCCATCGGCCTCGTGCTGACTCTCGGCGTGTTCCTCTTCTTCACGCGCTTCCTCAACGTGTCGCTGCCCGCGGGCTGGCTCGCGCCGCTGCTCGGCGGCGCCGGCCTCTAGCGCATGGGGGCGTTCGACGCGCTGCTTGCGGGGTTCTCGGTGGCGGCTACGCCCGTGAACCTGCTGTGGTGCCTTATCGGCGTCACGCTCGGCACCTTCGTCGGTGTGCTGCCGGGCGTCGGGCCGGCGCTCACCGTCGCGATGCTGCTGCCGCTTACCGCGAAGCTCGATCCGACCGGCGCGCTCATCATGTTCGCGGGCATCTACTACGGCGCCATGTTCGGCGGCTCCACCACCACCATCCTTCTCAATACGCCGGGGGAATCGGCCTCGATCGTGACCGCGCTGGAGGGCAACCGCATGGCGAAGGCCGGGCGTGCCGGGCCGGCGCTCGCCACCGCGGCGATCGGCTCTTTCGTCGCCGGCACCCTCGCCACCGTCGCGCTCACGCTCGTCGCCCCGCTGGTCGTGGAGCTGGCGCTGAAGTTCGGTCCCGCCGAGTACTTTGCCCTGATGGTGTTCGCGTTCACCACGGTGTCGGCGGTGCTCGGCACCTCCACGGTGCGCGGCCTCACCAGCCTCGCGCTCGGCCTCTTGCTCGGACTGGTAGGCATCGACAGCCAGACCGGGCAGCCGCGCTTCGCCTTTGGCATTCCGGAGCTGCTCGACGGCATCGACGTCGTGGTGCTCGCGGTGGGGCTGTTCGCCGTGGGCGAAGCGCTATACGTCGCCGCCTACCAAAGCCGCCTGACGGGCACGCTCGAGAAGCTGTCGGGCGCGATCTGGATGTCCGCCGAGGATTGGAAGCGCTCGTGGCCCGCCTGGCTGCGCGCCACAGGCATCGGCTTTCCTTTCGGCACCATCCCGGCGGGAGGCTCTGAGATCCCGACCTTCCTCTCGTATGCCACGGAGAGGAAGCTCTCCAAGCATCCCGAGGAGTTCGGCAACGGGGCGATCGAGGGCGTCGCGGGTCCGGAGGCGGCGAACAACGCCGCCTCGACCGGCGTGCTGGTACCCCTGCTGACGCTGGGAATCCCGACCTCGGCGACCGCCGCCATCCTGCTCGGTGCGTTCCAGAACTACGGTCTGCAGCCCGGGCCGCTGCTCTTCGAGACGCAGACCGCGCTCGTCTGGGGCCTGATCGCGAGCCTCTACATCGGCAACGTGATCCTGCTCGTGCTCAACCTGCCGCTTATCGGCCTGTGGGTGAAGGTGCTCAGCATCCCGCGCGACCTGCTCTATGCCGGAATCCTCGTGTTCGCAACGCTTGGCGCCTACAGCCTGCACCAGTCGTGGGTGGATCTCGCGACGCTGTACGTCTTCGGCCTGCTCGGCTTCGCCATGCGCCGCTGGGACTTCCCGGTCGCCCCGGCGGTGATCGGCCTCATCCTCGGGCCGCTCGCCGAGACGCAGTTCCGCCGCGCCCTGTCGATCAGCCAGGGCGACGCTTCGGTGTTCGTCACGCAGCCGATCTCCGCCGCGCTGCTCGTGCTGACCGCGCTCGTCATCCTCGTGCCTTGGCTGATACGCAGGCTGAAATGATCGTCCTCGGCGCAGGCGCGGCCGGGCTCGCCGCCTCGGCGGCGCTCGCGCGCGCAGGCTCCGATGTGCTCGTGCTCGAGGCACGCAGCCGCGTCGGCGGGCGCTGCCTGACGCTGCGCCATCCTACGTTCGACGCGCCGGTCGAGCTCGGCGCCGAGTTCATCCACGGCCGACCTGGGGCAATGCTTTCGCTCCTCAGAAAGACGAGGACAGGGGCAGTCGAGTCGACCCGCACCCAGCGCATGCTGTGGGACGGGCGCCTCGTCCCGGTCGACGCCTTCGCCGCGGCGAGGCAGGCAGTACAAACGGAAGTTGGC
>DASUUN010000265.1:0-9942 GCA_036374055.1 Burkholderiales bacterium | reverse complement strand
ATCAAGCGCACCTTCGCGTCCTACAACCAGGAGTTCCTGTCGGCGCAGGCGGTGCTCGACAGCTACCAGATGTTCACCAAGAACGAGGCGCGCGCGCTCGACGCCTTCAAGGGCATGAAGATCGCGAGCGCCGGGTTCAACCTGCGCTACCTGCCGCCCACCGGGGCGGTGGGCGTGGCCGGCAGCCTGAACAACTACTACAACATGATCCAGACCGGCGTGGTCGACGGCTGCATGCTGTGGCCCGAGGCGGCGGCGACGTTCAAGCTCGCCGAGGTGGCGCCGTACATGATGCGCGCCGACATCGGGGCAGTGAACACCAAGGTGGTCACGGTCAACGCCGACACGTGGAAGCGGCTGCCACCCGAGGTGCGCAAGGTGCTGAAGGACGTGGCGGTCGCCTACCGCGACCACATCGCGAAGGTGTCGGCGGACCTGGGCGACGACAGCGTCGCCGCGTACAAGAAGGCCGGCGGGCACGTCTACGACCTGCCGCGCGCCGAGCGCTCGAAATGGGCGCGCTCGCTGCCGAACCTGGCCAAGGAATGGGCCGAAGGCCTCGACAAGGAAGGCCTCGAGGGCAGCGCCATGCTGAAGTACTACATGGACGCGATGCGCGCCGCGAAGCAGCCGATGGAGCGCGAGTGGGACCGGGAGTAGTAGGGCGCTGCCTCGCCCCCCTGAGAAGGGGGGAGGCGAGCGGTTCTTGCGAGCGGGGGGTTGGTTCTTCGGAAAAGCGAACCCCCCGCTCGCCTGCCGCTTCGCGGCAGGCTCACGACCCCCTTGTCAGGGGGTCGGCGGAGAGCGGCGCATGCGCTGGTTCGACCGCCTAGTGCTCGGCATGAACGCGGCGGGATCCATCTGGATCCTGCTGCTCATCCTGCTGGTGGCGGCCGACGCGCTCGGGCGCAGCTTCTTCCTGCACCCGATCGTGGGCACCACCGAGCTCGTGACGCTCTCGATCGTGGGCATCGTGTTCCTGCAGCTCGCCGACACGGTCCGCGGCCGCCGGCTGACGCGCTCCGATTCCCTGCTCGCGATCGTCGGGCCGCGGGCGAGGGCCGGGCTGGAGGCGGCGTTCTGCCTGCTGGGCGCGGCGTTCATGGCGCTCGGGCTGTGGGGCTCGGTGCCGCTGCTGCACGAAGCCGTCGAGCGCAACCACTGGATCGGCAACGAAGGGGTGTTCACCGCGCCGGTGTGGCCGGTCAAGACCATCATCGTCATCGGCCTGGCGGCCTGCCTGATCCAGTTCCTGCGGCTGGCGGCGCAAGGCTTCAGAAGCATGAAGGGCCGTTGACCAGCGTCGCGGTCGGGCTCCTGTCGGTCGCGGCGATCGTGGTCGCGATCTATGCCGGCACGCACATCGCCATCGCGCTCGGCCTGATCTCGTTCGTCGGGGTGCTGCTGCTGCGCGGCGACCTCGACGTGGCGCTCAACCTGCTGTCGCTGGCGATGGCCGACTCGATCGCCGACGAGGCGTTCGCCACCGTGCCGGCGTTCGTGATGATGGGCCTGGTGGTGAGCCGCGCCGGGCTGGGGCGCGACCTGTACGACTTCGCCAACGATCTGTTCCGCCCGGTGCGCGGCGGCCTGGGCATCGCCACGGTCGCGGCCAACGCGGTGTTCGCCTCGGTCACCGGCTCGTCCATTGCCTCGGCCTCCGTGTTCACCAAGGTGGCGGTGCCCGAGATGCTGCGCTTCGGCTACGGGCGGCGCTTCGCGGTCGGCGTGGTGGGCGGCAGCGCGGTGCTGGGCATGATCATCCCGCCGAGCGTGATGCTGATCATCTACGCGGTCACCACCGAGCAGTCGGTGGGCGCGATGTTCATCGCCGGCATCCTCCCCGGGCTGCTGCTGGCGGCCGCCTATTGCGCCGCAATCCCGCTGTTTCACATTTTCCTGCCGCGCTTCGTCGGCGGACCGGCCGCGGGGGCGGAGTGGGCGCCGGCGCGCCGCCTGGCGCTGGGCCTCGCCACCCAGGTGGCGCCGACCGCCGCGCTGGTGTTCATCGTCCTGGGCGGGATCTACGGCGGCGTGCTCACGCCGGTCGAGTCGGGCGCGGTCGGCACGGTGGCGGCGGTGATCATCGGCGCGCTCAAGCGCCGGCTGCAATGGCGCGCGCTGTGGACCGCGCTGGTCGAGACCGGCCACATCACCGCCAACATCCTGTTCCTGATCATCGCCGCCTCGATCTACAGCCGGATGCTCGGCATCGCGGGACTGCCGACGCTGTTCGGCGAGTGGCTCGCCTCCATCGAGATGACCTTCATCGGGCTGATGGTGCTGTACGTGCTGCTGCTGCTCGCGCTCGGCACCATCCTGGACACTGCCTCCATCATCCTCATCGTGGTGCCGCTGTTCCTGCCGGCGCTCGAGCCCTTCGGCATGTCGCTGGTCTGGTTCGGCATCGTCACCGTCGTGGGCGCGGAGATCGGCCTGCTCACGCCGCCGTTCGGCATCTCCTGCTTCGTCATCAAGGCGACCCTCGACGACCCGTCGACCTCGATGCGCGACATCTTCCTGGGCGCGGCGCCGTTCGCCGCGGTGATGCTGGCGGTGCTGTGCGTGCTGATCGCCTTTCCGTCGATCAGCCTTGCCCTGCTGTAAAGATTGATTACAATACAAAATCCAAGGAGGAGGTCCGCATGAATTTCACGAGACGCAAGGTCCTGGGCGCGGTCGGCGCAGGCGCAGTCGCTTACGGCATTCCAGGCACGCTGTTCGCGCAGCAGAACGTGGTCAGGATCGGCATGAGCATGCCCCAGACCGGCTCGCTCGGCGCCGGCGGCCAGGCGGCGCTGGTGGCGCTGCGCATGTGGGTCGACGACGTCAACCAGAAGGGCGGCCTGCTCGGGCGCAAGGTCGAGTTCATCGCCTACGACGACCAGACCAATCCCGCCAACGTGCCGGGCATCTACACCAAGCTGCTCGACGTCGACAAGGTCGACCTGATCATCGCGCCGTATGGGACGGTGCCCACGGCGCCGCTCATGCCGATGGTGAAGCAGCGCGGGCTGCTGCTGATGGGCAACTTCTCGTTCCAGGTGAACGCGAAGGTGCAGCACGACATGTGGTTCAACAATTCGCCGTGGAACGACGCCTCGAGCTGGTCCGACGGCTTCGTGCGCGCCGGCCAGAAGCACGGCGCGAAAAGCATCGCCTTCCTCGCCGCGGACCAGGAATTCGCGCAGAACCTGGCCAACGGCGCGCGCGTGCTGGCGAAGAAGGCGAACATCAAGGCGGTGTACGACCAGAACTATCCGCCGACCACCACCGACTTCTCCTCGCTGATCCGCTCGATCCGCGCGGCGCGGCCGGACATGGTGTTCTGCATGTCCTACCCGAACGACTCGGTGGCGATCGTGCGCGCGGTGAACGAGATCGGCGTGGGCTCGTCGGTGAAGATCTTCGGCGGCGGCATGGTGGGCCTGCAGTTCACGCCGATCATGCAGAACCTCGGCAGCCTGCTCAACGGCATCACCAACTACAACACCTACGTCCCGGGCATCAAGTATCCGGGCATCGAGGACTATCTCGCCCGCTACAACAAGCGCGCGGTGGAGGCCAAGGTGGACCCGCTGGGCTACTACATCACGCCGTTCAACTACGCCATCGGGCAGATGCTCGAGCAGGCGGTCAACGGCACGAAGAGCCTGGACCACAAGCAGCTCGCCCAGTACCTGCGCACCAACGAGATGAAGACCGTGGTCGGCCCGATCCGCTACGACAAGGCCGGCGAGTGGGCCAACCCGCGCGTCATCCAGGCGCAGTTCCGCGGTGTGGTCGACAAGGACCTGGATCAGTTCCGCAAACCCGGCAAGCAGGTGGTGATCTATCCGGACGAGTACAAGACCGGCGACGTGATCGCGCCGTTCGAGAAGGCGCGCAAGGCGAAATAGGCTGCGAGCAGGAAAGGCGGCGCGGGATGATCCCCGCGCCGTTTTTTTAGGGGGTTCATGATCTTTTCGTTCGACCTGCTGTTCGAGGCGCTGCTGTTCGGCGTGCTGCTGGGCTGCTTCTACGCCGCGGTGAGCATCGGGCTGTCGGTGTCGTTCGGGCTGCTGGACGTGCCGCATGTCGCGCATCCGGCGGTCATGGTGCTGGGCTCCTACTGCACCTACGTGGTGGCGAGCTACGGCCTGGACCCGATCGTGGCCGGCGTGATCCTGATGCCGGTGTTCTTCGTGCTCGGCGTAGCCATCTACCGCTTCTATTACGAGACCTTCGAGAAGCGCGGCAGCGAGGCCGGGGTGCGCGGCCTCGCGTTCTTCTTCGGCCTCGCCTTCATCATCGAGGTGGGGCTGATCCTCACGTTCGGCGTGGACCAGCGCATGGCGGAGGCGGCCTACATCGGCTCGAGCCTCGAGCTCGGCGACTACCGGATCCCGTACCGCATGCTGGTGGCCTTCGGGGTTGCCCTTGTCCTGACTTTTTCACTCACTCTGTATTTGTCGAAAACCTATACAGGGCGCGCCATCAAGGCCGTGGCGCAGGACGAGCCGGCGCTGCGCCTGATGGGCGCCAACCCGGTGCGCATCAAGCAGTGGGCCTTCGGCATCGCCACCGGGGTAAGCGCGCTCGCCGGCGCCATGCTGATCATCGTCGGCCCGGTCGAGCCCGCCTTGGACCGCCTCTACATAGGCCGTACTTTCGCCGTGGTGGTGCTCGCCGGCCTGGGCAGCATGACCGGCACGCTGGCGGCGGGCCTCATCCTCGGCATCGCCGAGTCCGTGGTGCTGATGCTGTTCGGCGCCTCCTGGGCGCCCGCGGTGGCGTTCGGCCTCCTGCTGATCGTTCTTGGCATCCGCCCGCAAGGGCTGTTCGGAAGATGAGAGGCCGATGAAATACTGGATCGGCGCCGCCTTGGTCGTGCTCGCCGCCTTCGGCGCTTCGCTCTCGGGCGCCAACGAGTACTTCTTCTACGCAGCCTTCGTAGTGCTGCAGTTCGTGGTGCTCGCCACGGCGTGGAACATCCTCGGCGGCTACGCCGGCTACGTGAACTTCGGCACCGCCGCGTTCTTCGCCATCGGCGCCTATACCGCAGTGGTGCTGTTCAAGTGGCTGGGCGCGCCGCTCGCGGTGCAGATCGCCGGCGGCGCGCTGGTGAGCGGGCTGCTCGGCTTCGGCGTCGGGCTGCTGACGCTGCGCCTGCGCGGCATCTTCTTCGCCATCGCCACCGTGGCGGTGATCTTCATCTGCGAGACGCTGATGGTGAACTGGCGCTACGTCGGCGGCGCCACCGGCCTGCAGCTGCTGCGGCCCGAGGTCATCGCGCCCTTCGAGAGCTATACGCGCATGCTGTTCGCCGTCATGGCGCTGCTCGCCGTGATCGCGGTGTCGGTGGCGCGCTACGTGCAGACCTCGTGGATCGGGCGCGGGCTGCGCGCCATCCGCGACTCCGAGGAGGCGGCCGAGTCCACCGGCGTGCCCACGCTCAAGCTGAAGCTGTTCGCCTGCACCGTGTCGGGCATGCTCATGGGCGCGGCCGGCGCGCCGATGCCCATGTACCTGTCGTTCATCGAGCCGGCCTCGAGCTTCAACCTCACCTATTCGGTGTCGGCGCTCGCCATGCCGATGATCGGCGGCACCGCCCACTGGATCGGTCCCGTGATCGGGGCGCTGCTGCTGGCGTCCATCCAGCAGATCGTCACGGTCACCATCTCGAGCGAGATCAACGTGCTGGTGGTGGGCGTGCTGCTGGTGCTGTTCGTGGTGCTCGCCCCGGACGGGGTCATCGGCCTTGCCAAAAAATGGATCAGATACTTCAGGTAAAGGGCATCTCGAAGCACTTCGGCGGCTTCACGGCGCTGTCCGACGTGAGCATCGACATCGCCCGCGGGGAGCGCTTCGGCCTGATCGGTCCGAACGGCTCGGGCAAGACCACGCTGATCAACTGCATCGCGGGCGCGCTGCGCAACGACGGCGGCTCGATCGAGTTCGAGGGCGTGGAGGTATCCGGCCTGCCGGCCTACAAGCGCACGCGGCGGGGCATCGCGCGCAGCTTCCAGATCCCGCGCCCGTTCCACAGCATGTCGGTGCTGGAGAACCTGCTGGTGCCCTTCGAGTACGTGGTGCACCTGAAGGAGTCCGAGGCCCAGAAGCAGGCGATGGACATCCTGGAGCGCATCGGCCTCGCGCCCAAGGCGCACGCCCAGGCGAACCAGCTCTCGCAGGTCGAACTGCGCAAACTGGAGCTGGCGCGCGCCATGGCGGCGAAGCCGCGCCTGCTGATCTCCGACGAGGCGATGGCCGGCCTGTCGGGCAGCGAGGTCGACGAGGTGCTGAAGATCCTGTTCGACCTGAACTCGAGCGGCATCACCGTGATCATGATCGAGCACATCATGCAGGCGGTGATGCGCTTCTCGCAGCGCGTGGTGTGCCTGGACGCGGGCAAGATCATCTGTGAGGGCACGCCGGCCTCGATCGTCGCCAACCCGGACGTGCAGAGGGCCTACCTTGGCGCTTGACCTGCAGATCCGCGACGTCAGCGCCGGCTACGGGGCAGTCCGTGCTCTTCACGGAGTGTCGATCGGCGTGGCGGGAGGAACGACCGTTGCCCTGCTCGGAACGAACGGCAACGGCAAGAGCACCCTCATGAAATGCATCATGGGCATGGTGCGCCCCACGCAGGGGTCGGTGGTTCTCACCATGGACAGCCAGACGCACGACCTCACGCGCCTGTCCACGGAGGAAATCGTGAACCTGGGCGTGGCGATGGTGCCCGAAGGGCGGCGCCTGTTTCCCAAGCTCACGGTGGAGGAAAACCTGCTGCTCGGCGCCTTCCGCAAGCAGGCGCGCGCCGACATCGGCCGCAACCGGGCCTTCTGCTTCGAGGCTTTTCCGGTGCTCGCCGAGCGGCGCCGCCAGCTCGCCGGCTCGATGTCCGGCGGCCAGCAGCAGATGCTGGCGATCGCGCGCGCGCTCATGTCGGCGCCCAAGCTGCTGCTGGTGGACGAGCCGTCGGTCGGGCTCGCGCCCATCCTCGTGTCGCACACCATCACCAAGGTGAAGGAGCTGAAGGAGAAGTACGGCCTCACGGTGCTGATGGCGGAGCAGAACTTCCACCAGGCGATCCGCATCGCGGACCGCGGCTACATCATCGTGCACGGCGAGATCGTGTTCCAGGGCGGCGTGGGCGAGCTGGAGCAGAACGAGCTGGTCAAGAACTACTATCTCGGCACCACGGCTTGAAGCTCCGCGACCTGCCGATCGGCATGTACGGCGCCGTGATGGGCCTTGCCGGGCTCGGCCTCACCGCGCGCGCCACCGCCACCGTGCTGCCCGGCGTGTTCCGCGCGCCGGCCTATTTCACCGAGCTGTGGGTGGCGCTCGGCGTGGTCGCCTTCCTGATTCTTGTCCCGCTTTACGTTCTCAAGCTTGCCCGGTTCCCCGGCGCGGTAAAGCAGGAGTTCCTCGACCCCATGCAGCTCGGCTTCTGCGGCGCGCTGCCGGTCGGCATGGCGCTGGTCGCGGGAGGTGTCGCGCCCTACGCGCCTTTCCTGGGACAGGTCCTCTGGTGGCTCGCCGCGGGCCTGCTGCTGTCGTTCCAGGTGTGGGCGCTGTACCGCTGGCTGTCCGGCGGCATCGACCTCGCGCACGTGAACGCGGGCTGGCTCATCATCATGGTGGGCGGCATCGTGTTCCCGACGCCGGGTATCGCGCTGGGCAATGTGGAGGCGGCGCGCTTCATCTTCGGCGTGTCGGCGGTCGCCTCGCCGATCATGATGGCGCTGATCTTCTACCGCGCGGTGCTCGGCGTGCCGCTGCCCGAGCCGCTGCGGCCGAGCTGGTTCATCCTGCTGGTGCCGCCGTCGCTGGTCTACGCCAACGGCGTGGCGCTGTACGAGGCGACGCCGATCCTCGAGAGCCTGTTCTTCTTCGCCCTGGTGCTGGGCGGGGCGCTGCTGGTGTATTCGCGCCGCCTGCTGCGCTGGCCGTTCGGGCCCCAGTGGTGGGCGTTTACCTTCCCGCTCGACGCGCTGGCCTACGCCGCCGCGCGCTACGCGCAGGACCACCCTTCGCCGCTGTGGCGCGGCGTGGCCGGCGCGACGCTGCTGCTGGCGACGGCGTTCGTGGCGCTTGTCCTGTGGCGTACGCTTCGCAGCGCTGCATCGCGAGCGGCGTGAACTCGGCGAGCGGCTGGTTGCCGCCGATCACGAACATCAGCAGGTGCTCCTTGCCCGGCTCGTCGTAGGTGACGTTCATGAAGCGGCGCGCCACGCCCGGCGGGAACGAGATCACGTCGTAGGGATCGAGGTCCACCCACTGCATCGCCTGGCCCTCGTTCCACTCGCAGCGCCATTTGCCGGTCATGGGGATGAAGGTCTCGTTGGTGTCGTGGTTGTGCATCAGCGGCCCCTTGCCGGGCTTCGCCTTGCAGTAACCGAGGTTGAACCCCTCCGAGATCGAGATCGCCGGCATCGCGGACGCGTCGCCCCCGACGGGGGAGGTGATCGAGGAAGAATCCGACATGGGAGGCTGGAAGCCGATCACGGCATACAGCTTGCGCCGGCACTCGGGCAGCGGGCTGTCCGGCAGCCCGCCGTCGGAGCCCTTCAGCTTCCTGAAGCGCGCCACGCGCTTCATCATCTGTTCCCGGCTCAGGGTGCGGATGTTCTTCCAATCTTCCATAGGTCACCTCCTTCGCTTCAGACGAGCCATACCTTCGAGGACTGCACAGACCGAGGCGGTGTCCTGCTTGTCGAAGCCCTGCGCCATGGCCGAGGTGTAGATCGCGGCCGAGGCGTTGAACAGGGCGGTGGGAACGCCCAGCCTGGTGGCGTACTCGCCGATGATCTTCATGTCCTTCTGCCAGAGCCCGACCTTCATGGTCGCCTCGTCGTAGCGCCCGGCGACCATCTGCGGCCCGCGCACCTGGAACATGCGCGAGGTGCCCGCGCCGTCGCCGATCACCTTGTACAGCGTCTGCGGGTCGAGCCCGGCCTTCATCCCGAGCACGAAAGCCTCGGCGGCGGCGACGTTGTGGATCGCCACCAGCAGGTTGGCGACGTACTTCATCTTGCTGCCGTTGCCGAACTCGCCCAGGTAGTAGTGGGCCCGGGCGAAGCCTTCGAGCACGGATTTCGTCTTCTCGAAAGACTTCCGGTCGCCGCTGCCATACACGGAGAGATCCCTGGTCCTCGCCTGCGCGCCGGTGCCGGAGAGCGGGCAGTCCAGCAGCACGACCTTCTTCTTGGCCAGCGCTTCGCGCGCGAGCAGCTTGTCCTCGATGGGAAGCGTGCTGGTCTCGATGATGATGCAGGGCGTCTCGATCTCGCGCGCCACGTCCTGCAGCGCCTGCGCGCTCGGCAACGACGTGATGACGATCCCGGCGCGCGCCGCGACCTCCGCCGCCGAGCCGCAGACCTTGCCGCGCGCCTTCTTCAGCGCGGCGCGCCGGCCGGGCACCGGGTCGAATCCGCACACTTCGAAGCCCGCCTTGACGAGGTTTCCGGACATCGCTGAACCCATGGTGCCCAGGCCGATGACGCCTACGGTTCTCATGTTTCTTGACCGCCTGACAAGGGGGGCGTGAGCCGAAGGCGAGCGGGGGGTTGGTTTGTAGCGGGGGAAAACCAACCCCCCGCTCGCAAAAACCGCTCGCTTCCCCCCTTGTCAGGGGGGCAGAGGCGAAACGTCATCGCTTCTTCTTCTGTTTGGTTTTCTTGGCGGGGCGGGGCTTCTTTTTCGAAGCCCCGACCGGCCTTGCGCTGACCAGCACGGCCGCGACGACGCACGGCTCGTTGCCGCGCACGCTCCAGGAATGGTTGGTGCCGCGCTGGACAAGGATGTCGCCGGCCCTGAGGAGCTTCTCGCCGGTTTCCATGATGGCGTGGATCTCGCCCTTGAGCACGATGATGTAGTCGACCGTGCTGGTCTTGTGCATCATCGGGTCGCTCGAGGCGCGGTCCTTGGCGTGGCCCGCGCCGATCGACTGAAACG
>DASUUN010000264.1:0-2935 GCA_036374055.1 Burkholderiales bacterium | reverse complement strand
GCCTCGGTGGACCGCATCGAGGGCGACGAGATCCGCGAAGGCCGGCCGCAGGTCAACCTGTCCGAGAGCCTCGGACGGGTCCCGGGCATCGTGGTGCAGAACCGGCAGAACTACGCGCAGGACCTGCAGATCTCCTCGCGCGGCTTCGGCGCGCGCTCGACCTTCGGCGTGCGCGGCATCCGTCTCATCGCCGACGGCATCCCGGCGACCATGCCCGACGGCCAGGGCCAGGCGGCCACCTTCTCGCTGTCCTCGGCCGAGCGCATCGAGGTGCTGCGCGGCCCGTTCTCCGCCCTGTACGGCAACGCTTCCGGCGGCGTCATCGCCATCGAGACGCGCGACGGGCCGGAAATCCCCATCGGCGAGGCGAGCCTGCTCGCCGGCAGCTACGACACCTGGCGCGCCGGGGTTCTCTTCGGCGGCCAGTGGGGCGCGCTGAACGCCATCGGCGACGTCTCGCGCTTCCACACTAACGGCTACCGCGAGCACAGCGCTGCCGTCCGTGACCACCTGAATGCCAAGCTCCGTTACCGGCTGAACCCGGACACGTCCCTCACCCTGATCGCCAACAGCCTGCGCCAGCCCGACACCCAGGATCCGCTGGGCCTGTCGCGGACCGATTTCGAGGCCGACCCGCGCCAGGTGGTCGCAGGCGCGCTGCTCTTCGATACGCGAAAGACGGTGGAGCAGGACCAGGTTGGCACGACGTTGAGCCACCGGCTCGGCGGCGGGCGTCTGGAGGCCACGCTTTATGGCGGCGAGCGCTTCGTCGAGCAGTTCCTCGCTTTCCGGGGGGCCACGCCCCTGTTGAGCGCCGGCGGCGTGGTGAACCTCGACCGCAGCTACGGGGGCGGGGCGCTGCGCTACTCCACGGAGCTAGGCAGCGTCAGGCTTTCGGCGGGCCTGGAGCACGAGCGCATGGAGGAGCGGCGCAGGGGGTTCGTCAACGAGTTCGGCGTCGCCGGCGCGCTCAGGCGCGACGAGGACAACGCGGTCAGGAGCACCGACCTTTACGCGCAGGCCGAGTGGCGGCTCGCCGAGCGCTGGTCCCTGCACGGCGGAGTGCGGCACAGCCGCGTGCGCTTCACCTCCGACGATCGCTTCATTACGGCCGACAATCCGGACGACAGCGGCGCGCGCGATTTCCGCGCCACCACGCCGGTGGTCGGGGTGCTCTATCGCGCCTCGCCCCGGCTTTCGCTGTATGGAAACCTCGGCCGCGGCTTCGAGACGCCGACCTTCGTCGAGCTCGCCTACCGCACGGGGGGCAGCGGGCTCAATTTCGATCTGGACGCGAGCCGCAGCCGGCACGCCGAGGTGGGGCTGAAGGCCATCGTCGCCAGCGTCCTGCGCGTCAACGCGGCGCTCTTCGACATCGTGACCCGGGACGAGATCGTGGTCGACGTGAACACGCTCGGGCGGGCGATCTTCAAGAACGCGGGGCACACCGACCGCCGCGGCTTCGAGCTCGGCGCGGAGACCGTGCTGGGCGGCGCCTGGGAAGCGCGCGCCGCGTGGTCGTACCTCGAGGCGACATTCCGGGAGGGGTTTCCGACAGGCACGGTGAGCGTGCCGGCGGGCAGCCGGCTGCCCGGCGTGCCGCGCAGCCAGCTCTACGGCGAGCTGCGCTACCGCCGGGCCGGATTCTTTGCGCAGCTGGAGGGGCTGGCCCGCTCGCGCGTCGCGGTGAACGACCAGAATTCGGAGTTCGCGGACGCTTTCGCGGTGTTCAACGCGGCGGCCGGCCTGGTGCAGGAGGGCGGGCGCTGGCGCGTGACCGAGTTCGTACGGATCGATAACCTCGCCGACCGCGACTATGCCGGCTCGGTGATCGTGAACGACGGCAACGGCCGCTACTACGAGCCTTCGCCGCGGCGCAATATGACCGTTGGCATTCAGGCCAGCCTTCAGTTTTAATAGCATCCCCTCAGAGGAGAGACCGTCCATGATGCATAACGCCATCCGCCTAGCAGTTGCCGCCGCTTTTGTCATGCCGTTTGCCGTGCAGGCGCAGGCCTGGAAGCAGGGCATGCCGGAGAAGATGAAGGATTCCAAGCTCGCGCCGCACGCGGGCAAGATGACCGAGACGCCGGCGAGCCAAATTCCGGTGAGCAAGCTGAAGGCGCCCAGGGGCTTCAAGGTCGAGCTGTGGGCGAGCGGCCTGCCGGGCGGGCGCGCCATGGCGCTGTCCGAGGACGGCAAGAAGGTCTATGTCGGCACGCGCGCCATCGGCCGCGTCTACGAGGTCAGCGACGCCGGCGACAAGCGCCCGGTGCGCACGGTGGTCGACAAGCTGACCCAGCCGGCCGGCGTGGCCTACAAGGACGGCGCGCTCTATGTCTTTGCCATCGACAAGGTGCTGAAGTACGACGGCATCGCAGGCAACCCGAACGTGCAGCCGCAGGACCTGACGGAGAAATTCGATCTTCCCAAGGAGCAGCACCACAACTGGAAGTACGTGGCCTTCGGCCCCGACGGCAAGCTGTACGTGCCGTTCGGCGCGCCGTGCAACATCTGCGAGCCGCCCAAGGAGTACGCGCAGATCCGCCGCTACAACCCCGACGGCTCGGGCAAGGAGGTGATCGCCACCGGCGTGCGCAACTCGGTGGGCTTCGACTGGCACCCGCGCACCAAGCAGCTGTGGTTCTCCGACCACGGCCGCGACTGGATGGGCGACAACGCGCCTTCGGACGAGCTCAACCGCCTCGCCAAGCCGGGCGCCAACTTCGGCTTCCCCTACTGCCACGCCAACGGCGTGGTCGACGCGGACTTCAAGAAGCCGAAGGCCGAGGCATGCAAGGGGGTGACGATGCCCGTGCTGCTCACCGGCCCGCACGCCGCCACCATGGGCGTCAAGTTCTACACCGGCAAGATGTTTCCGAAGCAGTACCAGAACACCATGTTCGTCGCGCGCAAGGGCTCCTGGAACCGCACC
>DASUUN010000263.1:0-6805 GCA_036374055.1 Burkholderiales bacterium | reverse complement strand
GCACGTAGAGGTCCTCGCGCTCGAGAAGCTCGAGAAATGGGGCGTGGCGCTCGGCCATCAGCTTCTCGGCGCGCGCGGGAGGCACCGGATACCCGTTCGCGTCGCAGGCGAGGAGCACACCCGCCTCTTCGAAGCATTCGCGCACCGCCGCGACGTAGTAGGCGAGAGCGCCGCCGGTGAGACCGAGACGCTGGTTCGCCTGCGTTTGCGTGAGGCCCAGCACGCGGCGCGCCGCGGCGTCGCTCGCATCGAGCGCGCCGCCGGGAAACACGTACGCGCCCCCCAGGAATACGGCGCTTTGCGTCCGCTGCAGCATGAGCGTCTCGAGGCCGCCCGCGCCCGCGCGCAGCAGGATGAGCGTGGCAGCGGGACGGGGAGCGAGCGCGGGACCGGTCACGCCGTGCGGCCGGCGCGGTCCTTGTCGTTCTGCGCCTTGATCATCGCCCGCATGTTCTCCCAGTCGGCGTCGGAGAGCCTGTCGAGCTGGGTGAAGTAGCTTCCGGAGCCGGTGGCGAGGTAGCCCGCGCCGTCGATGGCGATGGTCTCGCCGGTGAGCCATTCGCAGCCGTCGGCCATCAGGAAGGTGGCGAGGTTCTGCAGCTCCTCCATGCGCCCGACGCGGCGCATCGGGTTGAGGTGGGTGAGGTCCTCGAAGCCGCCGCCCGGCCGCAGCCTTTTGGAGGCGCCTTCGGTGGGGAAGGGGCCCGGCGCGATGGCGTTGAGGCGGATACCGTAGCGGCCCCATTCCACCGCGAGCGACTTGGTCATCACGTGCAGCCCGGCCTTCGACATCGCCGAGGGCACGACGTAGGGCGAGCCGGTATGCACCCAGGTGACCAGGATGCTGACCACGGAGCCCGGGTGGCCGCCGGCGATCCAGCGCTTGCCGACGGCGTGCGTGACGTAGAACGTGCCGTGAAAGACGATGTTCGCGATGGCGTTGAAGCCGTTCGGCGTCAGGTCTTTCGTCGGGCTGATGAAATTGCCCGCGGCGTTGTTCACCAGGCCGGTGAGCGGACCGCTTTCGTCCCAGATCCGCTGCACCATGGCATCGACCGCCGCAGCGTCGCGGATGTCGACCGCATGGGTTCGGACGGAATCAGGCTTGGCTTTTGTCTGCTGCGTGAGTTCTCTTGCAGTCCCGTCCAGGACCGCGCCGCGGCGCCCGGCGAGCCAGACCTCGGCGCCGAGCGCCACGTACCGGGCGGCGATCTCCTTGCCTAGGCCGGTACCGCCGCCCGTGACGAGGATGCGTTTTCCCGCGAGGAGGCCGTCTTTGAACATGCCTCCATTCTAAGCAGGCGCTTGATCGGCAGCACGAGAAGGCGGTGCATGGCTTCGGCACGCTCGCGGCGTGCGCGGCGCAGCAGCTCCTGGAGCATCTCGGGGTTCTGGTTCAGGTCGTGGTAGCTCATGGGTGTCAGCTCAGCGAAACGCTGGCCTCTCCGGAAAGGGAATTGACGATCGCGACGCCCTCGTGCCTCAGCCGATAGCACCTGCCGGCTTCCAGCACGATGTCGCGCGGGTCGTTTTCTTCGGTGATCCAGACCGCGCCTTCGACGGCGCATACGGTGCTGCCGGCCCCGTCGACCACCCGGAGGGTCTGGTTGGGGCTCAGCTTGACGGCCCCGGCGCTCAGTTCGATCTGCATGGCGGCTCCTTGCTTTTTGGTATGCGAAGAATGCATGCTTGCTGCGGCGCGCTCAAACGGTAAATATTCACTTCTGGCATGAGAAAAAGGAATGCATTGCCGCCCCTCGACCTGCTGGTGGGGTTCGAGTCGGCGGCGCGCCACCTGTCCTTCACCAAGGCGGGGGAAGAGCTCTATCTGACCCAGTCGGCAGTCAGCCGCCAGATCAAGGAGCTCGAGGCGCAGCTCGGCGTGGCCCTCTTCCAGCGCCGCCATCGCACCCTCGCGCTGACCGAGGCGGGCCAGCAGTTCTATGCCGCCACCGCGCAGGTGCTGACCACGATGCGCGCCGCCACCGAGCGCCTGCGCGCCCAGACCGGCAAGCGCTCGGTGTCGGTCACCACCACGCATTCCTTCGCGGCGCTGTGGCTGATCCCGCGGCTGGCGGGCTTCACGCGCGCCCATCCCGGCGTCGACGTGCGCATCACGGCCGAGACGCGCGTACAGGACCTCGACCGCGACGGCCTGGACATCGCCATACGGCATGGCCCCGCCTCGCTCGCCGGCCCGAACGCGGTGCGCCTCATGGGGGAGAAGGTGTTCCCGGTGTGCAGCCCGAAGCTCATCAAGCGTATTCCTCTGGACGAGCCGCAAGACCTGCGCCGCCACGTGCTGCTGCAGTACGACGACCCGGACGGCCGCCATCCCTGGCTGCACTGGAAAACCTGGCTCGAGGTCGAGCGCATCGCCGACCTGCGCCCGGCGGGCACGCTGTCCTTCTCGGGCTACGAGCAGATCATCCCGGCCGCGGTCGCCGGCCACGGCGTGGCCCTGGGCCGCAGCCCGCTGGTGAAGGACCTGCTCGCCTCGGGCGAGCTGGTCGCGCCCTTCCGCAGCACCGCCGACCCCGCGCGCGCCTATTACGCGATTCTTTCCAGGCGCGCTTCAGCCGAAGCGAGCGATTTCCTCGAGTGGCTCAAGGAGGAAGCCGCCCAACGCTGACCCCGATCAGAGGGTGAGGACGAGCTTGCCGATGTGCTGCGAGCTTTCCATCAGGCGGTGCGCGTCGGCCGCCTGCTCGAGCGGGAAGGTCTTGAAGATCTCGGGCCTGATTTTCCCCGCCTCGATCAGCGGCCAGATCTTCTCGCGCAGGTTGCGCGCGAGATAACCCTTGAACTCGACCGGCCGCGGGCGCAGCGTCGAGCCGGTGATCGTCAGGCGGCGGCGCATCACTTCGTTGATGTCGAGCTCGGTCTTCGGCCCGCGCAGGAAGGCGATGAACACCAGGCGGCCTTCGTCGGCCAGGCACTTCAGCTCCTTCGGCACGTAGTCGCCGCCGACCATGTCGAGGATCACGTCCACGCCCTTGCCGCCGGTGGCCGCCTTGATCTCGGCGGCGAAGTCCTGCGTGCGGTAGTTGATCGCCTTCTCGGCGCCCAGGCGCACGCAGGCCGCGCACTTCTCGTCCGAGCCCGCGGTGGCGAACACGCGGTTGCCGGTAGCCGCGGCCATCTGGATCGCGGTGACGCCGATGCCGGAGCTGCCGCCCTGCACGAGCAGCGATTCGCCCGGCGCCAGCCGGCCGCGGTCGTACACGTTGCCCCAGACGGTGAAAAAGGTTTCCGGCAGCGACGCCGCCTCGATCAGCGACAGGCCCCGCGGCACCGGCAGCGCCTGCACTTCCGGTGCGACGCAATACTCCGCGTACCCGCCGCCGTGCACCAACGCGCACACCTTGTCGCCCGGCTTGAAGGTCCTGGCGGAAGCGCCCGCGGCGACGACTTCGCCGGCGACTTCCAGCCCGGGCAGGTCCGACGCGTCGGACGGCACCGGGTAATTGCCGGAGCGCTGCAGCACGTCGGGCCGGTTCACGCCCGCCGCAGCCACCTTGATCAGGATCTCGCCGGGCCCGGGGGCGGGTACCGGCCGCTCGGCCGCCCGCAGCACCTCGGGGCCGCCGGGTTTCGCGATCTCCACGGCCCGCATTGCGTTGGGGATTGTCATCTGTGCCATGATAATAGGATGGCTCAGTTCCGCGTCGAGTTCGTCCTGGACCAGGTGAGCGGCAAGTACCTTGCCGAGATGTACCACCCCGAGCGCGGCGACGAGCTCCTGCTGCGCACCGAAGCGCTGTACCCGAGCCAGCAGGCAGCCGTGCTCGGCGTGGTGCAGCTTTTCAAGAATGCCATCCTGAGCTTTCCCAAGCCGGACAAGCCTCCCAGGGTGAAGAAAGCCGCAGCGAAGAAGCCCAGGAAGGCCGCAAAGAAGAAGCCCGCAAAGAAGAAGGCCGCGAAGCGCAGACAGTCACGCAAAAAACGGAGGAGGTAGCTTTCATGAAGGTCGTACGCATTGCAGTGAGCGCCGCCCTGATGGCCGCGATGCCGGCCCTGGCGGATTTCAAAGACAAGCAGCCGGTCACCGCCACCGTCACCGGCGCGACCCCGAGCGGCTATCCGCGCACCATGGTGGAAGGGCTGAACGCCGTCGTGCGCGACGCCTATCCCGGCTCCGCGGTGTCGTTCAAGCCCAATTCGCCGGGCGGCGGCGTGCTGGCGATCGCCAACAAGCAGGCCGACTTCACCGCCACCGCCACCGGCACCGAGATCAAGCTGGCGCTGGACGGCGAGTTTCCCTTCAAGGAGTCGCTGAAGGGCAAGTTCAGCTACGTGATGCAGCTCTACGACAACCAGTTCATCCACTTCCTCATGACCAAGGAGTGGGCGGACCGGAACGGCATCAAGTCGTGGTCCGACATCGCGGCGAAGAAGCCACGCATGCGCCTCGCCATCAACCGGCCGGACAACCCGCAGACCACCATCGGCGGCCCTTACGAAGTCATGAAGGCGCACGGCTTCACCATCAACGACATCGAGAAGTGGGGCGGCAGCTTCGTGCTGGGCAACAGCTCGATCGGCCTCGCCGCCATCACCGACGGCAAGGCGGATGTGTTCATGAACGCGCGCAACGTGGGCGACTCGCTCATCAAGGACATTGCGGGCAAGCGCGACCTCATGTGGATCGACGGCGAGCAGGCGACCGTCCAGAAGGCCGCCGATACGTTCAACTTCAAGGCCGACATGGTCCCCGCGGGTACCTACGACTTCATGAAAAAGCCCTATCCCACGGTGCGCATGTGGGTGTCGCTGCTCGCCGGCAGCCATGTCCCGGACGAGGTGGTCTACAAGTACGTGAAGGCGCTTGCGGAGAACGAGTCGCGCGTGCAGTCCATCGGCGGCTCGCTGAAGAGCTCGCCCTTCACGCGCGCGAAGATGGTGAACAATCCGGCCAACCTGCCCTTCCATCCCGGCGCGCTGCGCTACTACAAGGAAGCCGGGCTGGTCCGGTAGTTTGAAGTATCTCAGCTGGGAGGGCCGGCGGCATCGCCCGGGCGGCGCCTGGGCGGTGCTGATCCGCGTCGGCTCGGTCATCGCCACGATCTACGTCCTGTGGATCGGGGCGCTGGCGCAGATCACGGGCAATGCCGCGTTGTGGCTCGCCCTGAACCTCGAGATGGATTTCCTGAGGGGCTTCGCCGCGTGGGCCCGCTCCTACACGGCGAACTGGCACCTCGACATCTCGATCTTCATCGCGGTCACCTTTCCGATCGCGTTCCTGACCACCACCGCGCGGCGCGGGCGCGAGCGCCTGGCCTGGACCGACGTGGTGCTCGCGGCGCTGTCCTTCGGCACGGCGATGTATTACGTCGTGCTGCACGACAAGTTCCTCAACTGGAGCCGCGGCTTTTCGCAGCCCACCCTGGCCGACATCCTCGTCGGCCTGCTGCTGGTGGGCCTGGTGGTGGAGCTGTGCCGGCGCAGCACCGGCTGGGGCCTGACCACGCTGGTCGTCGCGCTGCTCGCCTTCACGGTGTTCGGCCAGTGGATGCCGGGGGCGCTGAAGCACGAGAACTTCGGCATCGTCTACTTCACCGAGATGATGACCATCACCGAGAACGGCATCTTCGGCGCGCCGCTCGAGGTGGCGGCGACCTATGCCTTCCTGTTCGTGCTGTTCGGCAGCTTCTACGAGAAATCCGGCGGCGGGCAGCTGTTCTTCGACCTGGCGAACGCGGTCACCGGCCGCATGCGCGGCGGCGCGGCCAAGGCCTGCGTGACCGCGAGCGGCCTGTACGGCTCGGTCTCGGGCAGTCCCACCGCCGACGTCGCCACCACCGGGCCGCTCACCATCCCGATCATGAAGAGGATGGGCATCCCGGCGGCGCGCGCCGGGGCCATCGAGGCCACCGCATCGAGCGGCGGGGCGATGCTGCCGCCGGTGATGGGCGCGGTGGCCTTCATCATGTCGGACATCACCGGCATCGCGTACAGGAGCATCGCCTGGGCCTCGATCATCCCGGCGATGCTCTACTACTACTCGATCTATCTCCTGGTGCACAACGAGGCGGTGCGCCACAACGAGCCGCGCCTGCCCGAGGACCAGATCGTGCCATTGCCCCGCGCGCTGGCGGGCGGCTGGCGGCACCTGCTGCCGCTGGGCGCGCTGGTCGGGCTGCTGGTGGCGGGCTATACGCCGGTGTACGTCGCGGCGGGCGCCACCGCCGCGGTGATCGTGCTTTCCTGGTTCCACCCGCCCACGGCCATCGGGCCGCGGCGCTTCGTCGAGTGCTGCACCGACACCATCACCCAGCTCGTGCCGCTGGTGGGCGCGGTGGCGGCGGCCGGCGTGGTGATCGGCGCCATCGAGATCAGCGCGCTCGCCGGCAAGTTCACGCTGCTCATCAACATGATCGCCGGCGGGCTGCTCATCCCCACGCTGCTGCTCTCGGCGGTGTTCCTGATCCTGCTCGGCATGGGCATGCCGACGCCGGCGGTGTACATCATGGGCGCGGCGCTGCTCGCGCCGGTGCTGCGCGGCGTGTTCGACCTGCCCGAGATGCAGGTGCATCTTTTCATGCTGTACTTCGCCTGCCTGTCGGCGATTACGCCGCCGGTGGCGGTGGCCAACTTCGCCGCCGGCGCCATCGCCAACGTCAACCCGATGGCGCTCGGCCCCTATACCGTGAAGCTCGCCATCGGCGGCTTCATCCTGCCGTTCTACTTCATCTTCAACCCCGGCCTCACCATGGAAGGCGGCCTGGTGTACATCCTGGAGTGCACCTTCTTCGCGGTGGCGATGGTGACGTTCGCCTCCCTCGCGCTGCAGGGGTTCATGGGC
>DASUUN010000262.1:0-3953 GCA_036374055.1 Burkholderiales bacterium | reverse complement strand
GCCGTCGTGCACCAGCAGGTGCTTGTCCTTGGCGATCAGGTACTCGTGCTCCTGCTTGTCGAGGTCGGTGATCACCAGGCGCTGCTTGCCCTTGGTGTCCTTGCCGAAGCTCACGGTGCCGGTGACCTCCGCCAGGATGCCGGCGTCCTTCGGCGAGCGCGCCTCGAACAGCTCCGCCACCCGCGGCAGGCCGCCGGTGATGTCGCGCGTCTTGGACACCTCCTGCGGGATGCGCGCCAGCACCTCGCCGACCTGCACCTGCTGCCCGTCGCGCACCGCGATCACCGCGCCCACCGGGAAGCTGATGTTCACCGCATGGTCGGTGCCGGCGATGCGCACTTCCTCGCCCGCCTCGTTGATGAGCTTCACCGACGGGCGCTGGCCCTTGGCCGCGGCCGTCGTGCGGCGCTTGGCGTCAATCACCACGAGGGTGGAAAGGCCGGTGACGTCGTCGATCTGCTTGGCGACGGTCGTGCCCTCCTCCACGTGCTCGAAGCGGATCGTGCCCGCGTACTCGGTGATGATGGGACGATGGTGCGGGTCCCAGCTCGCCACCGACTTGCCGGCGCGCACGGTGTCGCCGTCGGCCACCGACAGCGTCGCGCCGTACGGCACCTTGTGGCGCTCGCGCTCCCGGTTGTTGTCGTCGGCGATGATCACCTCGCCGGAGCGCGAGATCACCACCTTGTCGCCTTTCGCATTGCTGACGTATCTCATCGTCGACGTGAAGCGCACGGTACCCGAGGACTTGGCCTCGACGTGGCTCTGCACCGCGGTACGGGAAGCGGCGCCGCCGATGTGGAAGGTGCGCATGGTGAGCTGCGTGCCCGGCTCGCCGATCGACTGCGCGGCGATCACGCCGATCGCCTCGCCGACGTTCACCAGCGAGCCGCGGCCCAGGTCGCGCCCGTAGCACTTGGCGCATACGCCCCAGCGCGTGTCGCAGGAAAGCGGCGTGCGCACCTTCACCTCGTCGATGCCCAGGTTGTCGATGGCGTCGACCGAATCCTCGTCGATCAGCGTCCCGGCCGCCAGCAGCACGTCCTGCGTCTCCGGATGCACGAGGTCGGTGGCCAGCACGCGGCCCAGGATGCGCTCGCGCAGCGCCTCGACCACCTCGCCGCCCTCGACCAGGGCCTTCATCGACACGCCGTTCTGCGTCTCGCAGTCGTCCTCGGTGACGACCAGGTCCTGCGTCACATCGACAAGCCTTCTCGTCAAATACCCGGAATTGGCGGTCTTGAGGGCCGTGTCTGCGAGGCCCTTGCGGGCGCCGTGGGTGGAGATGAAGTACTGCAGCACGTTCAGGCCTTCGCGGAAGTTCGCGGTGATCGGCGTCTCGATGATCGAGCCGTCGGGCTTGGCCATCAGGCCGCGCATGCCCGCGAGCTGCCTGATCTGCGCCGCCGAGCCGCGCGCGCCGGAGTCGGCCATCATGTAGATGGAGTTGAACGCCTCCTGCTTGACGATCTTGCCGTGGCGGTTCTCGACCTCCTCGGAGCCGAGCTGCTCCATCATCACCTTGCCGACCTGCTCGCCGCAGCGCGACCAGATGTCGACCACCTTGTTGTAGCGCTCGCCCGCGGTCACCAGGCCCGAGGTGTACTGGTTCTCGATCTCCTTCACCTCGTTCTCGGACGCCTTGATCAGCTCCTGCTTCTGCGCCGGGATGGTCATGTCGTGCACGCCGAACGAGATGCCGGCGCGAGTGGCGATGGTGAAGCCGGCCTGCATCAGCTTGTCGGCGAAGATCACCGTCTCGCGCAGCCCGCAGCGGCGGAAGCCGATGTTGATGAGGCGCGAGATCTCCTTCTTCTTCAGCGGCTTGTTGAGCAGCTCGAACGACAGCCCGGCGGGCAGGATCTCAGACAGCAGCGCGCGGCCGACGGTGGTCTCGTAGCGCTTGATGCGCTCGGTGATCTCGCCCTGCTCGCTGATGTCCCTTTCCTTGATGCGCACCCAGACGCGCGCGTGGATGTCCACCTGGCGCGAGTCGTAGGCGCGGTGCACTTCCGCCAGATCGGCGAAGCTCATGCCCTCGCCCTTGGCGTTGATGTGCTCGCGCGTGGCGTAATACAGGCCGAGCACGATGTCCTGCGAGGGCACGATGATCGGCTCGCCGTTGGCGGGCGACAGCACGTTGTTGGAGGCGAGCATCAGCGTGCGCGCTTCCATCTGCGCCTCGAGCGACAGCGGCACGTGCACCGCCATCTGGTCGCCGTCGAAGTCGGCGTTGAACGCCGCGCACACCAGCGGATGCAGCTGGATCGCCTTGCCCTCGATCAGCACCGGCTCGAACGCCTGGATGCCCAGGCGGTGCAGGGTCGGCGCGCGGTTCAGCATCACCGGGTGCTCGCGGATCACCTCTTCCAAAATGTCCCACACCTCGGGCACTTCCTGCTCCACCAAGCGCTTGGCGGCCTTGATGGTGGTGGCGAGGCCGAGCAGCTCCAGCTTGTTGAAGATGAAGGGCTTGAACAGCTCCAGCGCCATCTTCTTCGGCAGGCCGCACTGGTGCAGCTTGAGCTGCGGGCCCACCACGATCACCGAGCGGCCCGAGTAGTCGACGCGCTTGCCGAGCAGGTTCTGGCGGAAGCGGCCGCCCTTGCCCTTGATCATGTCGGCGAGCGACTTGAGCGGGCGCTTGTTGGCGCCGGTCATCGCCTTGCCGCGGCGGCCGTTGTCGAGCAGCGAGTCCACCGCCTCCTGCAGCATGCGCTTCTCGTTGCGCACGATGATTTCAGGAGCCTTCAATTCAAGTAAACGCTTGAGGCGGTTGTTGCGGTTGATCACTCGACGATACAAATCGTTGAGGTCAGAAGTCGCAAAGCGGCCGCCATCCAGCGGCACCAGCGGCCGCAGCTCCGGCGGCAGCACCGGCAGCACCTCCATGATCATCCAGTCGGGCTTGATGTTGGAGGCCTTGAAGCCCTCCAGCACCTTCAGCCGCTTGGCGTACTTCTTGATCTTGGCGTCGCTCGAGGTGGCCTCGAGCTCCTTCCTGAGGTTGTCGATCTCCTTGTTGAGGTCGAGCGCGCGCAGCAGCGCGCGGATGCCCTCGGCGCCCATGGCGGCGGAGAAATCGTCGCCGAACTCCTCGACCTTGGCGAGGTAGTCGTCTTCCGTCAGCAGCTGGCAGCGCTTGAGCGGCGTGAGGCCCGGATCGGTGACCACGTAGGCCTCGAAGTACAGCACGCGCTCGATGTCGCGCAGCGTCATGTCCAGGACCAGGCCCAGGCGCGACGGCAGGCTCTTCAGGAACCAGATATGCGCGGTCGGGCTGGCGAGCTCGATATGGCCCATGCGCTCGCGGCGAACCTTGGCGAGGGTCACCTCCACGCCGCATTTCTCGCAGATCACGCCGCGGTGCTTCAGGCGCTTGTACTTGCCGCACAGGCACTCGTAGTCCTTGATCGGCCCGAAGATCTTGGCGCAGAAGAGGCCATCGCGCTCCGGCTTGAACGTGCGGTAGTTGATGGTCTCGGGCTTCTTCACCTCGCCGTAGGACCACGAGCGGATCTTCTCGGGCGATGCGAGCCCGATCTTGATCGCGTCGAACTCCTCGTCCTGCTGGACCTGCTTGAAGAGCTCAAGAAGCGCTTTCATCAGTACCTCTCCAGATCGATGTCGATGCCAAGGGAGCGGATCTCCTTAACGAGCACGTTGAACGACTCCGGCATGCCGGCGTCGATCTTGTGGTCGCCCTTGACGATGTTCTCGTACACCTTGGTGCGGCCGGTGATGTCGTCGGACTTCACCGTCAGCATCTCCTGCAGGGTGTACGCGGCGCCGTAGGCCTCCAGCGCCCAGACTTCCATCTCGCCGAAGCGCTGGCCGCCGAACTGCGCCTTGCCGCCCAGCGGCTGCTGCGTGACCAGCGAGTACGGCCCGGTCGAGCGCGCGTGCATCTTGTCGTCCACCAGGTGGTGCAGCTTCAGCATGTGCATGTAGCC
>DASUUN010000261.1:0-5788 GCA_036374055.1 Burkholderiales bacterium | reverse complement strand
GCAAGGCACTGTTATGCAACTTCTGGGCAACCTGGTGCGCGCCCTGCCGTGAAGAGATCCCCTTGCTTAATGCTGCCCAGCAGCAATATGCGGGCAACGGCCTGCAAGTTGTGGGCATCGCCGTGGATAATGCTGACAACGTCCGCCAATTCATAAAATCCTTCGAGATTCGCTATCCCATACTGCTCGCCGACTCCACTGCCCTGGACCTTATGCGAAGCCTAGGCAACACCGCCGGGGGACTGCCGTTTACCGTGCTCCTGGATCGGCGCGGGCGCCTCGCGGAGCGCAAGCTGGGCGCCTATTCGGCATCCGGGTTGGAGGCGGCAGTGGGCAGCTTGTTACAGTAAAATGCCGCGTTCTGCGGCGAAAACATACGAAAAAATAGTAAAGCTGTAATCCTCCAGCGGGGAGCGGATGGACCTGCGCAAGCTGAAGAAGCTCATCGACCTGGTACAGGAGTCCGGCATCGCCGAGCTCGAGATCACCGAGGGCGAAGAGAAGGTCAAGATCGTGAAGGGCGGGCAGGTGAGCGTATCAGCCGGCCCCGCCGTGCACGCAGCTCCGGCTGTCGCCGAAACGAGGCCTGCCGCAGCGCCGGCGGCAGCGCCGGCCGAGCCGCCGCCGGGGCAGGAGGGCCCGGTCATCAAGGCCCCGATGGTCGGCACCTTCTACCGCTCGCCCTCGCCGGACGCCAAGGCGTTCGTGGAGGTCGGGCAGGCGGTGAAGGAGGGCGACACCATCTGCATCATCGAGGCGATGAAGCTGATGAACGAGATCGAGGCCGACGCCGCCGGCGTGGTGAAGGCCATCCTCGTGGAGAACGGCCAGCCGGTGGAATACGGCCAGCCGCTTTTCATCCTCGGCTGAGATGTTCGGCAAGATCCTGATCGCCAACCGGGGCGAGATCGCGCTGCGCATCCAGCGCGCCTGCCGCGAGATGGGCATCCGCACCGTGGTGGTCCACTCCGAGGCCGACACCGAGGCGAAGTACGTGAAGCTCGCCGACGAGTCGGTGTGCATCGGCCCGCCGCCCGCGGCGGCGAGCTACCTCAACATCCCGGCGATCATCAGCGCCGCGGAGGTCACCGACGCCGAGGCGATCCACCCGGGCTACGGCTTCCTTTCCGAGAACGCCGATTTCGCCGAGAAAGTCGAGCGCTCCGGTTTCGCCTTCATCGGCCCACGCCCGGAAAACATCCGCCTGATGGGCGACAAGGTGAGCGCCAAGCAGGCGATGGCCAAGGCCGGCGTGCCCTGCGTGCCGGGCTCGGACGGCGCCCTGCCCGACGACCCGAAGGAGATCGTGCGCATCGCCCGCAAGGTCGGCTATCCGGTCATCATCAAGGCGGCCGGCGGCGGAGGCGGGCGCGGCATGCGCGTGGTGCATACCGAAGCGGCCCTGCTGAACGCGGTCAACATGACGCGCACCGAGGCGCAGGCCGCGTTTGCCAACCCGGTCGTCTACCTCGAGCGCTACCTCGAGCAGCCGCGCCACATCGAGATCCAGATTCTCGCCGACGCGCACAAGAACGCGGTGTTCCTGGGCGAGCGCGACTGCTCGCTGCAGCGGCGCCACCAGAAAGTGCTCGAGGAGGCGCCGGCGCCCGACCTGCCGGCCAAGCTGCGCGACAAGATCGGCGAGCGCTGCGTCGATGCCTGCCGCCGCATCGCCTACCGCGGCGCCGGCACCTTCGAGTTCCTGTACGAGGACGGCGAGTTCTTCTTCATCGAGATGAATACGCGCGTGCAGGTGGAGCACCCGGTGACCGAGATGATCACCGGCATCGACATCGTGCAGGAGCAGATCCACATCGCCGCGGGTGAGAAGCTGCGCTTCCGGCAGAAGGACATCCAGCTGCGCGGCCACGCCATGGAGTGCCGCATCAACGCCGAGGACCCGTACCGCTTCACGCCCTCGCCGGGCAAGATCACCTCTTACCATCCGCCGGGCGGACCGGGCATCCGCGTGGATTCGCATGTCTACCAGGGCTACACCGTGCCGCCCAACTACGACTCGATGGTCGGCAAGGTGATCGCCTACGGCGCGAGCCGCGAGCAGGCGATGGCTCGCATGCGCATCGCGCTGTCCGAGATGGTGGTCGAGGGCATCCAGACCAATATCCCGCTGCACCGCGAGCTTCTGAACGACACGCGCTTCATGCGAGGCGGCGTTTCCATCCACTACCTCGAGCAGAAGCTCGCCCAAGAGCAGAAGAAGAAGAAGTAATGCCATCCCTGTAATGTCCTGGCTCGGCCTTACGCTGGAGCTGGACGCCGCGGCCGCCGAGGCGTTCAGCGAAGCGCTGCTCGAAGCCGGCGCGCAGTCCGTCTCGCTCGAGAACCTGGACGCGCCGCGGCCCACGCTGCACGCCGTGCTCGCGCGCGACGCCGATCCCTCGGAGCTCATCCGGCGCGCAAGCACATCGCTGAACCTCGCCGCCCCGCGCTTTTCCGCCAGCGAAATCGCGGACGAAGACTGGGTGCGCAAGACCCAGGCGCAGTTCGCGCCCACCGAGATCGGCGCGCGGCTCTGGATCGGCCCCACATGGCACCAGGCGCCGCCGGGAAAGGCGGCGGTGCAGCTCGACCCGGGTCTCGCATTCGGTACCGGGACGCATCCCACGACACGCCTTGTCTTGTCTTTTCTTGAGCAAAGCATCCGCGGAGGCGAGCGGGTGCTCGATTACGGCTGCGGCTCCGGTATATTGGCGATTGCCGCCGCCAAGCTGGGCGCGGCACGCGTCGACGGCGTGGACCTGGATCCCCAGGCGGTGGCAACCGCCGCGGCCAACGCCCGCGCCAACGGCGTCGCCCTGCGCGCAGCGCTTCCCGAGGCGCTCGCCGCGACAACCTACGACATCGTGGTGTCCAACATTCTTGCCCAGCCGCTGATCGTCCTTGCCCCCTTGCTCGCCGCCCGCACGGCCGCCCGCGGGCGCATCGCGCTTTCGGGAATCCTCGAATCGCAGGCTGCCGGGGTCGTAGCCGCCTACGATGCATTCTTCGACATGCGCATCTCCTCGGTCGAAGACGTGTGGGTGCTGCTGGAGGGACTGCGCAAGTGAGCCTGGTTACCCGCTGCCCGAGCTGCGCGACCGCCTTCCGCGTAGTGCCCGGGCAGCTCTCGGCGCGTGCCGGACGCGTGCGCTGCGGCAAGTGCGGCGCCGTATTCGACGGCATCAAGGCGCTGGTGGAGAAGGGCGGCGAGCCGCTGCTGCTCGAGCCTTCGCCGCAGCTCGGCCTGTTCGATCCTTCGCGCAGGCCCCAGCAGGGCGGGCCGCTCGACGATACCGAGCCGCTGCCGGCGTTCATGGCCGAGGAAATGCGGCCGCGCCGGCGGGCCCTGTGGTGGACGCTGTCGGCGCTCGCCTTCGTCGCCCTGGCGGCGCAGGCGGCGTATCACTACCGCGCCGAGATCGCCGTCAGCGTGCCCTGGGCGCGCGCGCCGCTCAACGAGGCCTGCCGGCTGCTGCGCTGCGAAGTGCCGCTGCCGCGCCAGATCGCCTTGCTGAGCATCGATTCCTACGAGGTGCGGGCCGACCCGCAGCGCGACGGCGTCATCGTGCTCGACGCGGTGATCCGCAACCGGGCGCCGTTCCGGCAGGAATATCCGGCGCTGCAGTTCGCGCTGACCGACGATGCCGGCCGCCACGTGGTGAGCCGCGTGCTCGCGCCCACCGACTACCTCGACCCGGGCAAGGCCCCGGCGCTGATCGGCAACGGCATCGCCGCCAGCGGCGACGTCGCGCTCACGGTCTACTTCGATACCAGCCGCACGCCCGCCAGCGGCTACCGACTGGAGCTCTTCTATCCCTCATGAGCACCCTCGTAACCGGTTCCATCGCTTACGACACCATCATGGTGTTCCCCGACCGCTTCCGCAATCACCTGCTGCCCGATCAGCTGCATATCCTTAACGTCTGCTTCCTCACGCCGGAGATGCGGCGCGAGTACGGCGGCACCGCGGGAAACATCGGCTACAACCTGCGCCTGCTGGGCGAGGAGCCGCTGGTCATGGCCACCGTGGGGGAGGACATCGACCCGTATGTCGCACGCTTTCGCAAGCTCGGCATCGGCACCGGGCTGCTCAAGCGCGTCCCTGGCCAGTTCACCGCGCAGGGGTTCATCACCACCGACCTGGACAACAACCAGATCACCAACTTCCATCCCGGGGCGATGAACTACTCGCACGAGAACCACGTGAGCCGCAGCCTCGGCGCGCGTCTGGCGATCATCGGCCCGGACGGCAAGCAGGGCATGCAGCAGCACGCGCGCGAATGCGCCGAGCACGGCGTGCCGTTCCTGTTCGATCCTGGGCAGGGGCTGCCGATGTTCTCGGGCGAGGAGCTGGCCGAATTCCTGCGCCTTGCCGACTACGTGGCGCTCAACGACTACGAAGGCAAGCTGCTCGAGGAGAAAACCGGGCGCAAGCTCGAGGACATCGCGCGCGAGGTCAAGGCGCTCGTCTATACGCAGGGCGCGCGCGGCTCGATGATCTTCGCCGGCGGTCAACGCCACGACATCCCGTGCGTTGAAGCCGATAGCGTGGTCGACCCCACCGGTTGCGGCGACGCCTACCGCGCCGGGCTGCTGTACGGCATCTCGCGCGATTGGGACTGGCCCTCTGCCGGTAAACTCGGGGCGGTGATGGGCGCGATCAAGATCGCACAGCGCGGCGGACAGAACCACGCCCTGCCGCGCGAAGAAATACAGGCGCGCTTCAAGCGCGCGTTCGGCTATTCGCCGTGGAAAGGATGAGCTTATGAAGACCCGACTTGTGCTGGCTGCCCTTGCGGCATCGGCGACCCTTGCCGGCTGCGCCACCTCGAAATCCGGCGATGTCTACTCGCGCGAAGAGGCGCTGCGCGAGCAGACCGTGCGCCTCGCCACCGTGGAATCGGTGCGGCCCGTGACCATCCAGGGAACGCGCTCGGGCATCGGCGCCGCCGCGGGCGGGGTGGTCGGCGGCGTGGCCGGCAGCGGCGTCGGCCACGGCAAGGGCTCGACCATCGCCGGCGTGCTCGGCGCCGTGGGCGGCGGGGTCGCCGGGCAGGCGATCGAGGAGGGCACTACGCGCAAGCCCGGCGTCGAGATCACCGTGCGGCTGCAAAGCGGCGAGCTGCGCGCCATCGTGCAGGAGGAGACCGACAAGTTCGTCCCCGGCCAGCGCGTGCGCCTGCTGACCTCCGGCGGAATTACCCGAGTTTCGCCCTGATCTTTTTCGCGTATTCCGCGAGCTTGTCGCGCGGCGGATTCTTCACCGGCCAGGTGAGCTCCATGCCGTCGCCGGCGTGCCGCGGCACGAGGTGGATGTGGAAGTGGAACACCGTCTGCCCCGCCGCGCTTCCGTTGGCCTGGTAGACCGATAACCCCTGCGGCGCGAACGCATCGCGGATGGCGCGCGAGACGCGCGCCGCCGTGCGAAACGCCGCCGCCGCCCGCGCCTCGTCCAGCTCGAAGATGTTTTCGGCGTGCTGCTTCACCGTGACCAGCACGTGGCCCGGGTTCACCTGGCCGATGTCCATGAAGGCGAGCGTGTGCTCGTTTTCGTGCACCACCGTGGCCGGGATCTGCCTCGCCACGATCCCGCAGAACACGCAGTTTTCCATCAATCTCCTCCGAGCGCCTGATAACCGGCGCATGGTACTTGGAAGAGGGCGCGGTCCTCGAGCCGCATGGCGGTGAGCTTGCCGCCCCAGACGCAGCCGCTGTCCAGCGCCGCCAGCTTCTCGCTTGTCCTGAGGCCCAGGGCCGACCAATGTCCACACACCACCGTATGCCGGTC
>DASUUN010000260.1:0-2163 GCA_036374055.1 Burkholderiales bacterium | reverse complement strand
GTTCATGAAAAGCCGGCTGGAGCGCGGCCAGCGCATGGAGGACCTGGAATCCGGCCGGCCGCGGGTGCGCGAATCCATTGACCGCGCCGAGCGCTTCCTCGGCCTCACGGCGCTGCTCGCCGCGGTGCTCGCGGGCGTGGCCATCGCCCTGGGCACGCGCCGCTTCGTCGAGCGCCATCTGGACGGCTGCGCCGTGATGCGCTGCCTGGGCGCCACGCAGCGGCGGCTGGTCGCCCTGTTCGGCCTGGAGTTCCTCTACCTCGCGCTGGGCGCTTGCGCGGTCGGGGTGCTGGCGGGGTACTTCGCGCAGCAGGCGATCGGCGTGGCGCTTTCCGAGTTGCTGCGCGCCGAGCTGCCGGCCCCGACCCTGCTGCCGGCGGTGCAGGGCTTCCTGGTCGGCGTGGTGCTGCTGCTGGGGTTCGCGCTGCCGCCGCTGCTGCAGCTGAAGAACGTGCCCGCGGTGCGGGTGATGCGGCGCGAGACCGGCTTCAGCCCGCGCTCCTGGGTCTCCTACGCGGCCGGCGCGGCGGCCTTCGGCGGCCTGCTCATCTGGCAGGCGGGCGACCTCAAGCTCGGCAGCTACGTGGTGGGCGGGTTCGCCGCCGCGGTGCTGGTGTTCTTTGCCGTGGCCTGGACGGCGCTCAGGGTACTGACGCGCCCGGCGGTGGTTGGGCGCTTCGGGCGGCGCTTCCGCTACGGCTTGGCCAACCTGCGCCGCCATGCGCGCGGCAACGCCGTGCAGGTGGCGGCGCTCGCCCTGGGGCTGACCGCGGTGCTGCTGCTCACCTTCACGCGCAACGACCTGGTCGATGCCTGGCGGCGCAGCGCGCCCGCGGATGCGCCGAACCGGTTCCTGGTCGGGGTGCAGCCCGACCAGCTTGCGGCAGTCCAAGCGTTCTTCAAGGAAAAGCGGATCGCCGTACCGGAGCTCTACCCAATGGTGCGCGGCCGCCTGGTGGCGGTGAACGGCCGTCCCGTGAGCGAGGACGACTACGAGGAGGAGCGCGCCAAGCGCCTGGTCGAACGCGAGTTCAACCTTTCCTACATGACCGAGCTGCCGTCGCACAACGAGCTCTCGGCAGGCCGCTGGTTCGAGCCCGGCGGCCGCGAGCTGTCGGTGGAGCAGGGCATCGCCGAGCGGCTGGGCTGGAAGCTCGGCGATGAGCTCACCTGGACGGTCGGCGGCGAGAGCTTCAGCGCGCGCGTCACGTCGCTGCGCAAGCTGCGCTGGGACTCGATGAAGGTGAACTTCTTCGTCATCGCGCCGCCCTCCGTGCTGGAGGGCATGCCGGCGAGCTTCGTCAGCGCCTTTCGCGTCGAGCCCGGCGGCGAGCGGGTGCTGAACGAGCTCTCGGCGCGCTTTCCCAACCTCACCATCGTGGACGTCGCCGCCGCGGTGCGCCAGGCGCAGGAGGTCATCGACCAGCTGGTGAACGCGGTGCAGTTCATCTTCGTGTTCGCGCTGGGCGCCGGGCTGCTGGTGCTCTACTCGGCGCTGGTCGCCACCGAGGACGAGCGCCGGCGCGAGGCGGCGGTGATGCGTGTCTACGGCGCCTCGCGCGCGCAGGTCACCGGCGCGCAGCGCGTGGAATTCCTCGCGATGGGCGCGGTCGCCGGCCTGCTTGCCACCCTGGGGGCCGCTGCCATCGGGCAGCTGCTCGCGCAGCGCGTGTTCGACCTCGACCTGCCGCCCAGCCCCGAGCTGTGGCTCGCCGGTCCGCTTGCCGGCATCGCGCTGCTTTCGCTCAACGCGTGGCTGTCCGCGCGCAAGGTGCTGCGCGCCTCGCCCGCGATGACGCTGCGGGACTCCCTGTGACGATCGAGCTGCTGCTGGTGGCCACGCTCATCGCCGCGTGCGCCGCGGCCGGGCTGGTGGCGGCCATGCTGCTGCGCGAGCGCGCCACGGCGAGAGAGGCGCGCGAGGACCTGTCGCGGGCCCTGGGCACGTTCAGCCAGACCATCTCCACGCAGATGGGCGCCATCGCCACGGTGCAGAACGCCCAGTTCGAGACCCTGCGCCAGGCGGTCGAGCAGCGCCTGGAGCGCATCCACCAGACGGTGGACGAGAAGCTGCACGCCACGCTGGAGCGGCGCCTGTCCGAGTCGTTCAAGCAGGTCTCGGAGCGCCTGGAGCTGGTGCACAAGGGGCTGGGCGAGATGCAG
>DASUUN010000259.1:0-2413 GCA_036374055.1 Burkholderiales bacterium | reverse complement strand
ACGGTCGGCTCGAACAGCAACGTCGCGGAACACGGCATGGACGAAGAAGTCGGACGCGCGGCGATCTGGGAAGTGGACATCGCGAGCGGCCGCCATCGCGTCATGGCCACGGGCCTGCGCAATCCGAACGGCCTTGACTGGGAGCCGCACAGCGGCGCGCTGTGGACGGTGGTGAACGAGCGCGACGAGATCGGCAGCGACCTGGTGCCCGACTACCTCACCTCGGTGCGCGACGGCGCGTTCTACGGCTGGCCGTACAGCTACTACGGCCAGCATGTCGACGAGCGCGTCGAGCCGCAGCGCCCGGACCTCGTGGCGCAGACGGTGAAGCCCGACTATGCGCTCGGCGCGCACGTCGCGCCGCTCGGGCTTGCGTTCTCGAAGGACGGCGCCTTCATCGGCCAGCACGGCTCCTGGAACCGCAGGCCGCCGAGCGGCTACAACGTGGTGTTCGTGCCGTTCAGGGACGGCAAGCCCGCCGGCCTGCCGGTCGAGGTGCTATGGGGCTTCCTCAGCCCCGAGGGCGAAGCGTACGGCCGGCCGGTCGGCGTGGCGCTCGACCGGCGCGGCGCGCTGCTCGTGGCCGACGACGTGGGCAACGCCGTCTGGCGCCTGCGCTGGGACTAGTCCACTTTCGCGCCGGTGTCCTTGACCACCTGCGCCCACTTGACCAGCTCGGTGCGCAGGTACTCGGCGGTCTCGCGCAGCGGCGCCGCAGTCGGCTCGAAGCCCGCGGTCTCCAGCCGCTTCAGGAACTCGGGGCTTTTCGCGGCGAGCAGCACTGCGTCGTTCAGCTTCTGCGCCACGGCATCCGGGGTGCCGGCGGGGACGAACAGGCCCACCCAGGTGTAGTCCTCCATGCCGGTGAAGCCGAGCTCGGTCAGCGTCGGCACGTCGGGCAGCGAAGCCAGGCGGCGGCTCGATGACACCGCCAGCGCGCGCAGCTTGCCCGACCGGATGTGCGGCATCGGGCCGGCGCCCGCGGCCGAGCCGATCGGCGGCTGGCCGCCCAGCACCGCGGTGACCGCGGGCCCGGCCCCCTTGAAGGGCACGTGCGTGATGTTCACCTTGGCCTTGACCTTGAACAGGTTCTCCGCGGTGAGGTGCGGCGTGGTGCCGCTCGAAGGCGACGCATAGGCGAGCGTCTGCGTCTTGGCCATCTGCAGCAGCTCGGACAGCGTGCGCGCCGGGAAAGACGCGTTGACCACGATCACGTTCGGCTGCGAGGCGATGACGGCGATCGGCCGGAAGTCCTTCTGCGGGTCGTAGCCCGCGTTCTTCGACAGCGCCGGGTTCACCGCGAAGCCCGACGAGTGCAGCAGCACGGTGTAGCCGTCCGGGTCGGACTTGGCGACGCGCGCCGTGGCGATGTTGCCGCTTGCGCCGGCCACGTTCTCGACCACGACCGGCTGGCCCAGCGACTCGCCCATGGGCGTGGAGATCAGGCGGGCGATGATGTCCGTCGGCCCGCCCGGGGGGAAGGCGACCACCATGCGGATGGGCTTGGAAGGGTAAGGCTGCGCGAACGCCGCGCCTGCAAACAGAAGCAGCAATGCAGTCAATATCCTCACGGTACCTCCTATTTGATCGCGAGCGGGTTGGTGGGGGAGCCGACGGCGCCCGTGATGGGCAGCGCGGGTGCGACGAACAGGAACTCGTAGACGCCGTCTTCCGCGCAGTCCTTCGCGAGCTCGGCGACGTAGAAGATCTCGCCCATGGTCATGCCCATGATCGGGATGGTGATCCAGTGCCAGGGCTGGTTGATGCCCGGCTCGCTCTCGTTCGGCCGCACCTCGCAGCCCCAGGTGTCGCTCGCGAGCGCGGCGAGTTGCGTGCGCTGGATCCATTCCAGCGTCTCGAACGAAAAGCCCGGCGCGTCGCCGCCCGGATAGCCGTCCCAGCTCCCCGCGGCGAGCTTCGCCTCCATCTGGCCGGTGCGCACGATGACGAAGTCGCCTTTCTTCAGTTCGGTCTTCTGCAAAGAAGCGGTCTTGTCTAAATCGGAACCCGTGATCGCATAGCCATCGGGAAGGACGTCCATGCCCAGGGCGCGCGGCACGTCGAGGAACACGCCGCGGCCGACCATGCGGTTCTTGGTCTTCTCGATGCCGCACTTCTGCGCCCCGGCCGAGGTCACCTCGCGGCAGTCGTAGCCGTTCCACATGTAGTTCTCGTAGAACACGTGGCCCAGGCCGTCCCATTGCGTGCCGCATTGCAGCGGCATCACCACCATGTCGTCGGCGGCGCGGATGCCGCGCTTGTCGAGCACGCCCGAATAGGCGTCGGTGCCGGTGCGCAGCATCGTGTGCAGCGGGTTGATGCGGCCCATCGAGGGATACTTGCTCTTCGCGCCCTGCGGCCCGTTCTGGTCGAAGTTGAGCGCGAGCGAGATCACCTTGCCTTTGCGCACCAG
>DASUUN010000258.1:0-10775 GCA_036374055.1 Burkholderiales bacterium | reverse complement strand
GCGCCTCGTCCCCTCGGTCATCACCGGCGCGGCGATGGTCGCCAGCGTGTACTTCCTGGCGCTCGCCGTGCGCACCATCCCCATCGGCACCGGCTACGCCGTCTGGACCGGCATCGGCGCGGTCGGCGTGGCGATCCTCGGCATCGTGCTCTTCAACGAGCCGAAGGACCTGCTGCGCATCGGTTCCATCCTGCTGATCGTCGCCGGCATCGCGGGTTTGAAACTCGTCAGTCCGGCATAGTCATTCCGGTGGGAACCTGCGCGGCTAAACTCATGATCGGTCAACTGAATATGAAGTCCGGGGGAAAGCGAATCGGATTCCTGCGGACGTGCTCGCCTTACGCTTCCCGCAGGCCGGGGATGACACGGTGGCGTTAAACTTGGCGCCCCCGATGAAAGCCGAACCAATCCTGTTGCGCGACATCCGAAAGGATGTCTACGAGGAAGGCAAGCTCGCCAAGCGCATCCGCCGCCAGGTGGGCGAGGCGATCGCGGATTTCGGCATGATCCAGGCGGGCGACCGCGTGATGGTGTGCCTGTCCGGGGGCAAGGACAGCCACGGCCTGCTCGATGTGCTGCTCGCCCTGAAAGAGAAAGCGCCGGTCGAGTTCGAGATCATCGCCGTGAATCTCGACCAGAAGCAGCCCGGCTTCCCGGCGCACGTGCTGCCGGCGTACCTCGAATCGCGCGGCGTGCCGTTCCGGATCGTCGAGCAGGACACCTACTCGGTGGTGAAGCGGGTGATCCCCGAAGGCAAGACAATGTGCTCGCTGTGCTCGCGGCTGCGCCGCGGCATCCTGTACCGCGTCGCCGGCGAGCTCGGCGCCACCAAGATCGCGCTGGGGCATCACCGCGACGACGTGCTCGCCACGTTCTTCCTCAACCTGTTCCACGGCGGCCAGCTCAAGGCCATGCCGGCGAAGCTGGTGTCGGACGACGGAAGACATGTGGTGATCCGACCGCTCGTCTATGTCGCCGAGCAGGATCTCGCGGCCTATGCCGAGGCGAAGGGCTTTCCCATCGTCCCCTGCACGCTGTGCGGCTCGCAGGACAACCTGCAGCGCAAGGTGATCGGCGACATGCTGCGCGACTGGGAGAAGCGCCATCCCGGGCGCATCGAATCCATCATGCGCGCCATGACCGACGTGCGTGCCTCCCACCTGCTGGATCGCAAGCTGTTCGACTTCGAAAGCCTATGAAACCGACCGTTCTCGAGCTGCGCCGCACCAAGGGCGCGCGGCTGGCCATGCTCACCGCCTACGACTTTCCCACCGCGCGCCTGGTCGTCGAGGCCGGGGTGGACCTGATCCTGGTCGGCGACTCGCTCGGCATGGTGGTGCTGGGCTACGACTCGACGCTGCCGGTCACCATGGACGATATGGTGCACCACACGCGCGCCGTGCGCCGCGGCGCGCCAGAGGCCTTCGTCATCGCCGACATGCCGTTTCTTTCCTACGGTACGCCGCCGCAGGCGCTCGAGAACGCGGCGCGCCTGATGAAAGACGCGGGCGCCGACTCGGTGAAGCTGGAAGGCGGCGAGGAGGTGGTGCCGATCGTCGAGGCGCTGGTGCGCGCCGGCGTGCCGGTGCTGGGGCACGTCGGGCTCACGCCGCAGACCGCCTCCGCCCTCGGCGGCTACAAGCTGCAGGGCAAGGACGAGATGGCGGCCAAGCGCATCCTCGACGGCGCGGTGGCGCTCGACCAGGCCGGCTGCTGGGGCGTGGTGCTCGAGCTGGTGCCGGCGCCGCTCGCGAAGCTCGTCACCGGGCGCATCGGCGTTCCCACCATCGGCATCGGCGCCGGCGCCGACTGCGACGGGCAGGTGCTGGTGTTCCACGACATGGTCGGCATGTTCTCCGGCTTCACGCCCACGTTCGTGAAGCGCTACGCCGAGGCCGGCGCGGCGATCAAGGACGCGGTAGCGCGCTATGCGGCGGAAGTGCGCGAGGGCAGCTTCCCTGGCGAAGGCAAGAGCTTCGGCATGAAGGACGAGGTGATCAAGCGCCTCTATGGCACGTAGGGACCGGTTCCAGGCGCGCGAGGCGGCGCCGCCGCGTCAACGTTCCCACGCACCGCGCGTTCTATCAACTAATAAGGGTCATGGAAGCACGCTAGAATCGCCGCGATGCGCCGTACGTTCCGCTACTTGTTCTATGCTTTCATGGCCTCGCTGTTCGGCGTGGCAGGAGCCACCGTGGTCGCCCAGGACTGGAGAAACGCGAGTCGCGAGCCTGTCGGCCTCGCCCCCGACCCGCAAATCGTGAAGGAAGCCGTGGTGCAGGTGTACGGCGCGCGCGCCGTCGGCGCGAAAGGCCTGTTCGGCGTGCACACCTGGGTGGCGGTCAAGCCGAGCGAGGCGCCGAGCTGGAAGGTGTACGAAGTGATCGGCTGGCGGCTGCGCTGGTCCGACTCGGCCGTGGTGGTGCGCACGCGCGACCCGGACGGGCGCTGGTTCGGCGCCGAGCCCGAGCTCTACGCCGAGAAGCGAGGCGCCGGGGTCGACGAGCTCATCAAGCGCATCGACAAGGCCGCGCGCGAGTATCCCTTCGCCGGCGAGTACACCGTGTGGCCGGGCCCGAACTCCAATACGTTCACCTCCTGGATCGCGCGCGCCGTGCCCGAGCTGCAGGTGGATCTGCCGGCCACCGCGATCGGCAAGGACTACCTCGGCGGCTCGGTGTTCGGCAAGGCGCCGAGCGGCAGCGGCTTCCAAGTGTCGCTCGCCGGCCTGCTCGGCGTCGCCGCGAGCGGCGTCGACGGCGTGGAGATCAACCTGCTCGGCCTCAACTTCGGCGTCAGCCCCAACGGCCTCAAGCTGCCGATGATCGGCATCATCGGCGGGTTCACGCCGAGCGCCACGGCAGCCACGCCCGCGGTTCCCGCGCCGAACTAGCAGCGCCGCTCACCTGAGCGGCCAGGGCATCTCGACCAGCTCCTGCAGCAGGCCGCGCGGGAAATCCAGCACGAACAGGTAGGACATCGCGGCGAGAAACAGCACCGCCGAAGCGGTCAGAAGCGCGTTGCGGCCCACGGGCGCGCGGGCCTTGAAATGCAGGAACGCGGCAAAGAAGGCGGCAAGGCCGAGCACGAAGCCGACCAGCGCGCTCACGGCGAGCAGGCCGGCCAGCCACAGGAAATAGTGGCCCATCGAGGCGATGCCGGGTGCCGGCTGGGCTTCGGTATCGAAGACGATGGCACCGGCGCGCGGCCCCCTGAAAATCATCGCCACGACGAACAGCGCGCCCGCGAGCGCCGCGACGGCCACACCGAGGGGGAAGGCCTGCGCGAGGAACGACCACCTGAGCAGATCCAGGGCGGCATAGGCGAACACCGCCAGCATGAAGAGCGCGAACAGCAGCTGCGGCCTGCGGTCGCGCACCTGGCCGCTCGCGCCGCCTTCGTCGATGGCAGTGCGGCCGTAGCGGGCGCCGGCCCACATCGAGACGAGGGTAATCGCCGCGATGATCAGCACGCCCGGCCGCGCGAGCCAGGCCCAGCCGTGGAACTGGATGGCCTGGTAGAGGTAATTCTCCGCGCCTTCGGCGAGCACGAAGCCGATGATCAGCGGCGGGCGCGGCCAGCCGAAGCGCCGCATGTACAGCCCGAGCGCGCCGACGGCAAGGAGCGCGAGGATGTCGCCCCAGTGGCTCGTCGCCTGGTAGGCGGCGAAGAAGATGATCATCAGCATGAAGGGTGCGACGTAGGTGTAGGGCAGCGTCGTCACCCGCGCCACGAACGGCGAGGCGGCGACGCACAGCCCGGCGCCGATGACGTTGGCGATCGCCAGCGTCCAGATGATCGTGTAGACGAGGTCCAGCCGGGTTTCCACCAGCGTGATGCCGGGCTGGATGCCGAGGAGCACCAGGCCGCCGAGGAAGATGGCGGTGCTGCCTGATCCTGGGATACCGAAGAGCAGCGTCGGAACGAGCGCGCCGCCCTGCACGGCGTTGTTCGCCGATTCGGGCGCCAGCACGCCGCGCACGTCCCCGCGGCCGAATTGCGACTTGTCCTTGGCGATCTGAACGGTGTGGCCATAGGCCATCCAGTCGACCACCGAGCCGCCCAGGCCGGGCATTGCCCCGATAAGGCAGCCGATTCCCGAGCTGCGGAATACGATGCCCCAGTGCTTGAGGGTGTCGCGAATCCCCTGGATCCAGCCGCGGCCGAGGGTGGCGACCTCGGCGATCGCAGTATTGCGGCGCAGGAGATCGATGATCTCGGGAATCGCGAAAATGCCGAGCGCGACCACCACCAGCGGCAGGCCGTCCACCAGATATTCGATCCCCAGCACCAGCCGCCATTCGCCGGTCGCCGGCGCGGCGCCGGCCATGCCCAGGAGCAGCCCGAGCGCGCACGAGAGCAGGCCCTTGGTGAAGCTCGAGCCGGACAGAACCCCCACCATGCCCAGGCCGAGTATCGTCAACATGAAGAGCTCCGCCGACGAGAAGGCGAGTATCACCGGGCGCGCGATCAGGATGAAGCCGGTGAGCACCGCGGCGCCGAAGACCCCGCCGAGCATCGAGCCGAAGAAGGCGGCCGAAAGCGCCCGGGCGCCCTCGCCGCGCTTGGCCATCGGGAAGCCGTCCAGGATCGTCGCCTGCGAGGCGGCGCTGCCCGGAATGCCCATCAGAACGGAAGCGAAGGTATCGCCGGTCGGAACGACGGCGAGCAGGCCGATCAGCAGCGCGAGCGCAGAGATCGTATCCATGCCGTAGACGAACGGCAGCAGGATCGACATGCCGGCGATGCCGCCCAGGCCGGGCAGCACGCCCACCACCAGGCCGACGGCGACGCCGACCAGCATGTACGCGAGATGCGTGCCGCTCAGGACATTGGCGAGCGCCGAGCCTATGACGTCGAGCAAGGAGGCTACTTGCTCTCGAACTTCACCTGGAAGCGCCGCGAGAGCCAGTCCTTCACCCAGGCCTTGGAATTGGGATCGATGCTGAGCGCGACCTTGACCGCCTGCTGGGCCGCCGGCCCGACCGCCTGCTGGTACTCGCCGAGCTCGTCGCCGGCCTTCTCCTTGAAGGCCGGCGTCTTGACTACCTTGTCGAGCGCCTGGACGTAGGCGTCGACGATGTCCTTCGGGGTGCCCTTGGGCAGGAACATCGGCTTCTGCGCCGCGAAGCCGGCGACCACGAAGGCCTTGTAGGCCTCATAGCCGACGCCCGAGGGCTTCTTGCCGTGAGCCATTTCGTAGGCCTCGGCGAAGTGCGGCAAATCGGGGAAGGTCGGGTCGCGCACGAACTCGCCCTGGTCGTTCAAGACACCCCACGAGAAAAGCGGCACCGCCTTGCCGGCCTTGACGAGCGGCACGACGTTGCGCAGATACGCCGACGAGGTCTGGTAGTCGATCAGCGACTCGCCGCGCTCGAAGGCGACGCGCGCCGGGCCGCGGTTCAAGCCGAATACCGGGTCGACATCGAGCCCCATGATTTCGAAGGCGAGCACCGGCACGAGGTCGAGCGAGGTCGGTCCCTGGCTGCCGTATTTCATCTTCCTGCCGCGCAGCTTGCCGATGTCCCGCGCGTCCCTGGCGCCGAGCGACGGGTTCACGTAGACCACGCCGCCGGTCGGCGATACCAGGACCGGAATCAAGTCCTTGAGCTCGTAGCGCACGCGCGGGTCATCGAGGAGATACGGCAACTGGGTGCTGCCGGAGGTACCGAGGATCGACAGGCCATCGGGCCTTGCGCGCTGCACGAACTGGTTGGTGCCGGTGATCGAGCTGCCGCCCGGCACGTTTTTCACCACCACGGTGGGCTTGCCCGGAAGCGCCTGCGACAGGTAGGGCGCGAAGAATCGCGCCCAGACGTCGGAGCCGCCTGCGGTGGCGAACGGGATCACGAACTCGACGGTCTTGCCGCTGAAATCGGCCGCCCGGGCGCCGAGCGGCAGCAGCGCCGCCAGCGCGAGGCCGGCCGCGAAAAGCTTCAGGCTGGAGAACGCTCGACTGCGCATGGTGATCCTCCTCATAGGGGTAGAGAACTGCGCTAGCTGGTCTTGACGTAGCTCACTTCCAGGCAGACGTTCACCAGCGCCTGCCTGTTCTCCTCCTTCACCACCTTGAGCGCACGCTCGAGCGCCGGCATGAGGTCCTTGGGCGCGGTGACGCGCTCGCCGTGGCCGCCGCTGGCCTGGATGACGTGCTCGAAGCGCGGCGAGGGCTCGAGCGTCGCAAACGGCGGCTGCTTGGCTTGTGAAGCCACGCCGTTGGGGTAGGTGGCGAGCGTGGACCGGTGCACCGCCGCCCAGCGCGCGTTGTTGGCGATGATGAACAGCACCGGCAGGCGCATCGCCTCGGAAACGTAATGGCCGGCGGTGGGATTGCCGAACATGTAGGCGCCGTCGCCGAGGGCGCAGATCACCGTCTTGTCCGGCGCCGCGAGCTTGGCGCCGAGCGCGGCGCCGATGCCCCAGCCGAGGCCCCCGGCCGAGGTGTTGCCGAAGTACTGGCCGGGTTCCTTGAACACCATCTCCTCGAGCACCGTGGGGTACTCGTTGATGAGCAGGGTGTTGCCGTCGAGCAGCCGGTTCATGCAGGCCGACAGCCACTTGCCGGTGATGGCCGCGGGCATAGGGTCGAAGCCGGCGCGCGCGCGGGCGCGGATGTCGCCCGAGACCTTGGTGATCGCCTGGCGGCGCTCCTCGATCTGCTTCACGGAGACGGCGTGCTTCTGCGCGTTGCGCCACAGCGCCTGCAGCGTCGGCGCCACCGCGCCGGTGAGCGCGATGTCGGTGCGAAACCCGCGCAGCGGATAGCGCGCGAACAGCGGGTCCGGGCCGATGTGGATCACCTTGGCATCGGCCTTCGGCTTGCCCTCTTTCGGTATCCACGGCACGTCGCAGTCCACCACCAGCACGAGGTCCGCTTCCTTGAGCAGCGGATGCGGATCCCAGCCGCAATGCATGGGATGCTCGGTCGAGAGCGCGAGGTGGCGCGGCCGGTAATGCACCACGGGCACCGCCAGCGCCTGCGCCAGCTGCTCGATGGCGCGCGAGGCCTCGAGCGTGCGCCCGCCGTTGGCGGTGATCAGCATCGGCCGCTGCGCCGCGGCGAGGAGCTTCGCCGCCTCTTCCAGCACGCCGGGGTCCGCCGCCGGCGGCGAGGCCGGGGCGATGGTGGTGTTTTTCGAGAAGTCCTTCCCCTGGAAAGAGGAGGCGAGAACCTCCCTCGGCAACGTCACGTAGACCGGCCCCTGCGGCTCGCTCCTGGCGATGGCGAGGGCGCGGTCGACCACGGTCTCCACCTGCTCGGCGTGGCGCAGCTCGTAATCCCACTTCACGAACTCGCGCAGCATGCCGCCCTGGTCGAAGTGCTCCTGGGCCCAGTGGATGTAGTTGTTGCGCGCCGCCGGCACGGCGCCCGATTCGGTGATCGGCGTGCGCCCGGCGCTCATCAGGATCGGCACGTTCTGGCGCGAGGCGTTGATGATGCCGTTCAGGGTGTTGGCCGTGCCCACCCCCACGTGCACCATCATCGCCTGCGGCCGCCCGCTCACCATGGCGTAGCCGTGCGCCATGGCCACGCCCATGTTCTCGTGCGGCACGATCACGATCTCGGGCAGGCGCCAGCCGAGCTTCTGGCCCTTCGCGTAGGCCTCGACGACCGGCGCGAAATCGGTGCCGCCGTTGGCGAAGAGATAGTCGACGCCGCGCGCGGCGAGCAGGCCGAGCCAGGCTTCCGCGGCGGTTTCCGGAGCGAAGGTGACGGGATGGTCGGGCTTCATGCGGATAATACTAACGCCTCCAGTGAGGCGCCGTGTCCTGCAGCCAGGCCCCGACGCCCTCGAAGATCATCTCGACGGCGAAGGTGCCGATGAGCAGCGCGGAGATGCGGCCGACGATTTCCATGTAGCGGTCGATGAGCCGCGCGTTGCGCTCCTTGAGGAAGTCGTGCGCCAGCTTGATCGCCGCGACCAGCGCCACCGCCAGCGCCAGGGTAAGAACGATGACGCCGAGGGCGTGCCACAGCGGCAGGCGGGCGCCGACCACCACGCTTGCGCTGACCGTGCCCGGGCCGATCATGAACGGCATGGCGATGGAGCCGGCGAGGTGCTCGGGCTGCCCGCGCATATCGCGCATGGCGTCGGCCCCGGTGAACACGAAGCGCGCGCCGATCAGCAGGAAAATGAGGCCGCCGAAGACCTGGAACGACGCGAAGCGCACGTGCAGCACGTCGCTGAAGATCGCATCTCCGGTCCAGGCGAACAGGGCGAAGACCGCCCCGCTGATGAACGCGCCGCGCGCCAGCACGCGCACGAACAGCGCGCGCGGCAGGTCGGTGATGAGATCGATCAGGTAGACACTCATCATGAAAGGGTTGAGCAGGGCGAGAAACAGCAGCAGCGACGACAGGTAGGGTTCCAGAGGCATGGCAAATGGTAGCCGCGGAGCGGCCCGGGGGGTGCCGGTCGGCTCATCTGGCTTGTCAAACTCAGTTTGACATGCTAGCTTGTCGGGGTGAACTGCGCGGAGCGCCTCGTCGAGCTTTTCGGCACCCAGGCAGACGTGGCGCGCGCCTTCCAGGTGGACCGCGCGGTCGTGCACCACTGGGTGAAGCTCGGCTACGTCCCGGCGCGCTGGGCCGGCGAAGTCGAGCGCATCACCGAAGGCCGCATCCACGCGGTAGAAGTGATCAACGAGGCCAGCGTAAAGAATCCGGTGCGCGTGAAATCCCGTCCCGAAGACGCGCCGTTCGGCATCCTTTCAGAGAGCGACCCCATGAGCCAGTACGCCCCGTCCAAGCGCATCCATTCCTTCCATCCGCCGCAGCGCACGCTGATGGGGCCTGGCCCCACGGAAATCCATCCGCGGGTGCTCACCACGATGAGCCAGCCGGCGATCGGCTACCTGGACCCGGTGTTCGTCGAGATGATGGAGGAGCTCAAGTCGCTGCTGCGCTACGTCTACCAGACGAAGAATCCGCTCACCTTCCCGCTTTCGGGCCCGGGCTCGGTGGGCATGGAGTTCTGCTTCGTCAACATGGTGGCCCCCGGCGACAAGGTGATCGTGTGCCAGAACGGCGTGTTCGGCGGCCGCATGCTGGAGAACGCGATCCGCTGCGGCGGCACGCCGGTGGTGATCGAGGACAAGTGGGGCGAGCCGGTCGACCCGCAGAAGCTCGAGGACGCGCTGAAGAAGAACCCGGACGCGAAAGTGGTGGCCTTCGTGCATGCCGAGACCTCCACCGGCTGCCAGTCCGACGCGAAGCTGCTGACCCAGATCGCCCACAAGCACGGCGCGCTGGTGATCGTCGACGCCGTGACCTCGCTCGGCGGCTCGCCGGTCAAGGTCGACGAATGGGAGCTTGACGCCATCTATTCGGCCAGCCAGAAGTGCCTGTCGTGCACCCCGGGCCTGTCGCCCGTCTCGTTCTCCGAGCGCGTGGTCGAGCATGTGAAGAAGAGAAAGGACAAGATCCACAGCTGGTTCATGGACATGAACCTGCTGCTGGGCTACTGGAACGCCGGCACGCGCACCTATCACCATACCGCGCCCACCAATTCGCTGTTCGCGCTGCACGAGGCGCTGCTGCTCATCCGCGAGGAAGGCCTGGAGAATTCCTGGGCGCGCCATACGCGCCACCACCTCGCGCTGAAGGCGGGGCTCGAAGCCATGGGGCTGAAGTTCCTGGTCGCGGAAAAGCACCAGCTGCCGCAGATGAACGCCGTGCTCTGTCCCGAGGGCGTGAACGAGGAGGAGGTGCGCAAGCGCCTGCTCAGCGAGTTCGGCCTGGAGATCGGCGCCGGGCTCGGGCCGCTCAAGGGCAAGATCTGGCGCTTCGGGCTGATGGGCTACTCCTGCCGCCCCGACAACGTCATGCTGTGCCTGTCCGCGCTCGGCTCGGTGCTCTCCGACATGGGCCTGCCGGTGCACGTCGGCGACGCCGAGGCGGCGGCGCACGGTGCGTACGCCCAGATGCACGTCAAGGACGCCCAGCGCAAGAAGCGCGCGGCGTACGACTAGAATCAGGGACAGACCACGTTTTCTCCTGAAGCGGAGGGCGAAAAACGTGGTCTGTCCCTGATTTGAATTGGACACGCTAACCCACGCCCTTTCCGGGGCATTACTGGCCCGAGCGACGGCGCCGAAGGACGCGCCGCCGCGCTCGCTGCCGCGGCGCGTGGCCGCGGGCTTCTTCGCCTGCGCGGCGCCCGACCTGGACTTCGTCATCAGCTACGCCGGGCCGGTGGCGTACCTGGAGCAGCACCGCGGCGTCACGCATTCGGTGGTGCTGCTGCCGCTGTGGGCGCTGCTGCTTTCCTGGCTGCTGGCGAAGATCCTGCGCGAGCCGGGCGGCTGGCGCGCGCTGTACGGCGTGTGCGCGATAGCGCTCGGCGCGCACATCGTCGGCGACCTCATCACCGGCTTCGGCACCATCGTGTTCGCGCCCCTGTGGAACTGGCGCGCGGCGCTGGGCGCGACCTTCATCATCGACCTGTGGTTCAGCGGCATCATCCTGGCCGGCCTGCTCGCCTCCGTCATTTTTCGACGAACCAAAGTGCCCGCCATTGCGGCGAGCGTCCTGCTTGCCGGTTACGTGGGCTTTCAGTACGTGCAGAAGCAGCGCGCCATCGACTTCGGCGAGGCCTACGCGGCTTCCCTCGGGCTGAAGGGCGCGCAGGTCGCGGCCCACCCGCGGCCGGTCTCGCCGTTCAACTGGACGGTGTTCGTGAGCGACGATAGCGCGCACCGCTTCGCGCACGTGAACCTGGTGCGCCGCGAAAAGCGGCGCTATGCGCCGGGCGACGGCTTCATCGCCCGGGTCG